>CAZBWH010000039.1:0-25370 GCA_964495595.1 uncultured Burkholderiales bacterium
TGCCGCCCATGCGGAAGTTGACGCGCAGATTGCGGATTTCGAGCAGGTTGTCGGCCATATCAGTTCCGTTTCATTTTCGGATCGAGCGCGTCGCGCAGCACGTCGGTAAACAGGCCAAACGCCACCACAAAGGTCGACATCAGCAGCGCGGTGGTCGCCAGTTGCCACCATTTGCCCAGCACCAGCTCCGACAGCACTTCGTTGATCATCGACCCCCAGGAGATCAGCTCGATCGGCACGCCGAAGCCGAGGAAGGACAGGATCACCTCGGCCTTGATGAACTCGACCACCATTTGCGACAGCTGCACCAGGATCAGGTGGCTGACGTTGGGCAGGATGTGGCCGAACATGATGCGCAGTGTGCCGGCGCCAATCGCCCCGGCAGCTTCGACATATTCGCGGCTGCGCTGCTTGATGTATTCGGAGCGGATCAGGCGGTAACAGCCGGTCCAGCCGGTGAGGCCCAGCACCAGGATCACCGTGCCGATGCCTTTGCCAAACACTGCGGCAAAAGCCAGCACCAGCAGGATGTACGGCACCGAAGTGAAAACGTTGTAGACCCACTCCAGCACATCGTTGACGCGGCCGCCGAAATAGCCGGCCGTGGCGCCAAGCAAGGTGCCGATGCTCACCGCCAGCAGCGCGGCAGCCAGGCCGACGCCAATCGACACCTGGCCGGCCTTGATGGCTTTTTGCAGCACATCGCGGCCCCATTTGTCACCGCCCAGCGGCAGACTCCAGCTCAAGGGCTTGGCGGCGGTTTCGTAGGCCTTGGCGCCTTGGTCGATATCGGCGTAATACGGCGCCAGCGGGTCGATGGCGCGGGTTTCGGCATCGACGCTGTGTTGCTCGGTTTTGAAGCGGCTGTTTTCGCCCTGCGGGTTGGGCGCGTCAGCCATGAACGACGGGTTGGCATACGACACGCCCACCTCTTCGTTCCAGTTGCCGGCGAGCCAGCCAAAGCTGGTGGCCAGTGCCAGCAGAAAATACACGATCAGGATGGCGCCGCAAGTGCGCGCCACCTTGTCCGCCAGCAGGCGTTTGCCGGCCAGTTGCCAGAAGCCGTGGGAATGGGTAGTCATGCTCGCAGCCTTATTTGAGTTGCACGCGTGGATCAAGCCACTTGTAGAGCAGATCGACCAGCAGGTTGACCAGCATGGTCAACATCGCCAGATAGATGGTGATCGCCTTGATCACCGGGAAATCGCTGCGCTCGACAGCGGAAATCACCTCGCGGCCAAGGCCGGGAATCGAGAATATCTTTTCCAGCAGAAACGAGCCGATGAACAACGCAGGCAGCGCCATCGCCAGATTGGTGACGATCGGGATCGCCGCGTTGCGCAGCACGTGGACCAGCATCACCCGGTTTTCGCTGGCGCCCTTGGCGCGCGCAGTGCGCACGTAATCCTGGTTGATTTCCTCGACGATGAACGAGCGGTACAGCCGCAGGCTTGGCGCCACCGCGACCATCAAGGCGAGCATCACCGGCAGCGGCGAATACACCAGCACGTTGCGCCAGAAATCGTCCGACCAGCCCATCACCGGGAACCAGCCGAGCTTGAAGCCGAACAGATACTGGCCGACCACCACGTACAGCAGGAAGCTGATCGACATCGCCGCGGTGCACACCATCATCACCGCGCGGTCGGTAAGCGAGCCACGCACGTAGGCCACGCCCAGTGCCAACAGCACCGAGATGATGCCGTCCAGCAACCACACCTGCCCCATCACCGTCAGCGATACCGGAGCGCGTTGCAGCAGCATCGACGACACTGCCTCGTTGGTAGCCCAGCTACGGCCAAAATCAAACGTCACGATCTGCTGGATGAAGATCCACAACTGCACCCACACCGGCTGATCCAGCCCCAGTTGTTCGCGGATCGCCTGGATCTTGGCGGCGCTGGGGATCTTGCCGGCGAGGATGGTGGCCGGGTCGCCACCGACATAGGTGAACAGGAAAAACACCAGCAGCACCACGCCCAGCAGCGTGGGAATCATCTGCAGCAAGCGGCGGATCAGGTAGGCGCTCATGGCTTGGCCTCGCTGTCGACACGCAGTTCAACCTTGGTTGTTTGCTGCTGCGGCAGCTCGATCGGCTTGATCGGCCAGGCGGGCGCACCCGGTGCCGGTGCAGCCACGGGCGGGGGCGCAGCAGGGCTGTGTACGGTCACCGAGCGAGACAAGGCAACGGGTGCAGCCGGCGCGACAGCCGCCCCCATCGCGCTGGAGTCAGGCTCGGCAGCTGGCATTGCCGCTGCGGGTATGGCGCCGGCCTGGGGCGCCACACCCGCAGCAGCCGGCTGGCGGGCCAGCTCCGGTTGCCCCCCGATGTGGCGGAAAAATGCCAGTGAATTCGGCTTGCGGCCCAGAAACCCGCTGACCAGATGATTTGGATCGGCCTGCCCACCCTGCTCCAGTACGGTCTTGCGGTAGCGCATGCCGGTGGCCGGATTCATGACGTTGTCGCCGAACGCCGAAAGCATGTCCTGCGCCAGCACCTCGGACCACATGTAGCCGTAATAGCCGGCGGCATAGCCGCCGACGATGTGGCCAAACGTGCCGGGAAACTGGGTGCCCTCGAAATGGCCCAGCGGGGTGGCATTTTCCATCTCCCGCCACACCTGCAGCGGGTCGCCCGGTGTGGCACTGGACAGGGCCATATCGTAGGCGGCAAACAATCGCTGCCGGGCGTAGCGGGCGCCCTGGCCAAATCGGCGAGCCTGGTTCAGTCGGTCGATCAGACCCAGGTCGATCGGTTTGCATGACGGGCAAACCTGGTTAAACCAGCCGAACGCCTCGGGGCGACGCACCCATTCTTCATACATCTGCGATGGCGCCTCGACAAAGTCGCGCTTGACCGTCGTGCCGGCATTCAGGGAATAGCGGGTCTGCGACAGCGCGCCATGCATCACATGGCCGAATTCGTGAAATAGCGTTTCCAGCTCGTCCTGGCTGAATCCATCGCGGCTGAAATTGGTCACCAGCACACTGACGGGGGTACGCGCCTCCAGCAGGCTGGCCGAGCGCACAGCGAAAGCGGCCGCATGCTTGTATTTGCCGTCACGGGGAAACAGGTCGAGGTAGAAGCTGGACAGATACGCCCCGCTCTGCCGGTCGTAGACATCATAGCCGCGGGCATCCGGGTGCCAGACAGGCAACAGCGGGTTGGGCTGAAAATCCAGCCCGTAAAGGGTGCTGGTAACTTTCAGCATCCAGTCGACCGTGGCTCCGGTGGGAAACTGGTTGCGCACAGCCTGGGGGTCGATGCTGTAGCGGGCCTTGCGGATGCGCTGCTCGTAATACAGGAAATCCCAGCGGTTGAGCCTTGCCTGCGGGTCATTCAGATGACGTACTTTCTCAGCGGTCAGTTCGGCCAGATCGCGCAATTCGATCGATGCCACCAGCTGCTGCACCTCGGCCAGAAATCGGTTGACTTCAGCGGGGTTGCCCGCCATGCGCTGCCTGAGTGCGTAATCGGCATAGCTGGGGTAGCCCATCAGTTGCCCCAGTCGCAGCCGCAGACCGACCACCTCGCGCAGGATGGTCAGATTACCCTCGCCGCCACGACGGTTGTATTCGTACAGATAACGCTTGCGCACCGCATCGCTGTCGGCAAACCCCAGGACAGCCTCCGACTCGGGCGTATCGAAGCCAATCAGGTAACGCCCCCTGTCGTCGCGCTTGGCACGGGCGAGAAATTCCTTGTAGACACCCGCCAGCTCGGCCGGCTCGAACGCCAGCCGGGTCTTGTTGTCACGCAGGTTGCGGGCAAAGTCCTGCGACAGCTTGGTCAGCCGATCCATGATCTGCCGCGCCTCATCGCGCTGCGGTGGCGCGAGATTGACACCGCTGTGCTCAAACTCGTCCAGCGTCTGCTGCCGGGTTTCGACGTCAATCGGGTCAGCGACCTGCAGGGCCTTGAATCGCTGGTACAGTGCTGGGCTTTGCATGGTTTTGGTAAATAGCGCAGCCAGCTTCAGCTCGCATGCCTCGGCCGCCTTGCGAACCTTTTCGTCCGGGCTGACCTCGGACAACAGGCCGACCGGACCTGAAACATCCTGCACCACGCTGTCCAGCTTGTTCCAGGCATGCAGGGTGTTCTGCAATGTCACCTGCGCCAGCGGCAGCTGTTCCAGTGCAGCGATGCGGGATTTGGCCTCAGTCAGCATCTGCTCGCACTGCCGGGTCAGGCCTGCCGGATCGGGCTGGGCAAAGGCACCGGGCAAAGCGGCCCGCGCCGGGCTGGCTGCCCACACCAGCAACAAGGCAATAGAAAATCGGTTCATGCTCAACGTCTCGCAGCAGCGGCCTTCACGGCCGGATCGATATCGAGGTAGAGAAAATGCGGCATATTGTCCGGATGCGGCTTGTAGCCATTCACCCACGGCTGGGCCAGCGAAGTGCGAATGCGGTGGCTGTTGACGATCCACGGCGCGAAAGCCGCCACGATCCGGCTCATCTGCCTGAGTTTGGCATTGCGCGCCGGCGAATCGGGTGAGGTGGCAATGTCGTCGTACAGGGCATCAAACTGCGCATGGCGAAAGCGCGCTTCGTTACCCGGCCCGGCATTCGGGCCGTACAGCAGCTGCATGAAATTCTCGGCATCCGGATAATCTGCCCCCCACGCCGCACCGGCAAACTGGTACTGGCCTGACTGGCGGGTTTTTACCAGCTCGGAAAACGGCATCTTGCGGATATCCAGCTTCACGCCAATCGCCTGCAGGCTCTTGAGCAGGAATTCCTCAAAGTCACGCCGGTCACCGCCGGTACTGGTAGTGTAGGTAATCAGCAAAGGCTTGCCATCCGGCAGTTCACGCCAGCCATCGCGATTGCGGTCGCGGTAGCCAAAACGGTCGAGCAGCGCATTGGCGCGCGCCGGACTGAAGCTGGCCAGCGGGTTTTTGTAGGCGGGGTCGTAGCCGGTAATACCGGGCGCAATCGGCGACTGTGCCTGCAGCGCCTGGTTGTTGCCGATCACCGCAATCACCTTGGCCTGATTCAGCGACATGGTAATGGCACGACGCAGTGCGATTTTGTCCGGGGAGTAACCGCCGACCACCGGGTTGTCCATATTGAACTGCAGATAGGTCAGATCGGCTTCCGGCTCGCGGAAATAACGCACGCCGCGCTTGACATAACCCGCCCCCAGCTTGCCACCCGGAGCGACGATACGGGTGAATTCGGCCCCCAGCCCGTGCAGCACGTCCAGCTCGCCGCTTTCAAATGCCAGGAATACGCCCTGGCCGCTTTCGATGATGCGGATGTCGATAGTGCCGATGCGCGGCAGGCGTTTGCCGTTCAACTGGGCGGCCACGGCGGCATCGACGCCCTGCGCACCCTGCGCCGGCGAGTAACCGGCGCCACGGAACTGTGGATTGGCCTGCAACACGATGCGGGTAGCGCGCTTCCATTCCTTCAGCTGGTAAGGGCCGGTGCCGACCGGATGGGCGTCGAAATCAGCGCCGTATTTCTGAACCACCTCACGCGCCACTGCGGCGGTGGCCGGTGCGGCGAGGATGTTCGGCAGGTTGTAGTCGGTTTTTTTCAGGCGGATCTGCAAGGTGTAGCGATCCAGGGCGCGCAGGCCGTCGATCGGCTGGTCGTAATCGAATTTGCCTTGTTTCTTGGCTGCGTCGATTTTTTCGTCCAGCCCGATCACCTTGCCCTTTAGCATGAAATCCCACGGTGCCTTGCCGGTTGGATCAACCAGCCGCTGCAGGCTGTAGACGTAGTCGTGAGCGGTCAATTCGCGCGGCTTGCCGCCAAAGGCCGGATCGGGCGTGAAAAAGATGCCCTGCCGGATGCGGAAAGTGAAACGCTTGCCGTGCTCGTCAATCTGCGGCAACGCTTGCGCAGTCAGCGGCACCAGTTTCTGCGGCCGCGCCAGATAGTCGTAACCCAGCAGCGTCTCGTAGATATTGCTGGTCACCGACAGCGAATAGCGGTCGGAATACGCAGCCGGGTCGAAGCCGGTTTCCGGAGCCTCGAAATACGCATGCAACACCTTGGCCGGGTCGGCAGCAGCTTGCACCAGACCCACGGCCAGCGCAGTGGACAGACTGAACAGGGACAGCAGAGTACGCATCGACATGTATTAAAGCCGCCAGCAAACAGGTTTTAGAGTAAACAACCCAGCAGATACCATGAGCCACGCCGCCCTGTAAAGCGGCTAGCCCACAGAGGCCACCCCGCCACAGCGTTCAGCCTTTGGCCAGCACGCCTGCCGGGCTTGAGCGATCGCCACGGGCCGGGTCAGGGAAAGCCGGGCAGGCACGTCATGACCCCACTGGCGCAGCCGATCCGTCTCAAGTCCGACAGGCTGCCAGGGCTCGCCGGGCCAGCTTGCGCAACTCGTCGGCCAGCAGCACGCTGGATGCCACGCCGATTGCCAGCAGCCAATCCTGCCAACTTAGCGCAGTGGTATCGAATATCGACTGTGCCGGCCCCCAGTGTACGACCAGTAGCTGCAGCAACAGTACCGCCAGCAGCGCCAGCCACAATTTGCCGTTACGCAGCGACTGGCGACAGAGCGCTGAACTTGCTTCGCTACGGGCGTTGAAGATGTTGAAAAACTGGAACAACACAAAACCACTGAACGCCAGCGTCCGGGCGTAGGTTTCGCTGGCGCCGGCCGACAAGGCATGATGAAACAATCCCAGCGAGCCTACGGCCATGATCAGCCCGTAGGCAAGCAGATGGCGAAAGCGCGCCCAGGAGAGTATTGCCTGCTCACGGCCCCGCGGCGCCTCCTGCATCACCCCCGGCCGGGCAGGGTCTAGGCCAAGCGTCATGGCTGGCGGGCCATCCATGATGATGTTGATCCACAGGATCTGGATGGCACTGAACGGCGCTGGCAAGCCGGTCAGCGAGGCGCCAAGCACGCTGAGAATGGCGCCGATATTGGTCGAGAGCTGGAAGCGGACAAACTTGACGATGTTTTCGTAAATGGTCCGGCCTTCGCGTACTGCATTGACGATGGTGGCGAAATTGTCGTCAGTCAGCACCATGCTGGCCGCCTCCTTGGTGACTTCAGTACCGCTGATGCCCATCGCCACGCCGATGTCGGCATGTTTCAGGGCCGGTGCATCGTTGACGCCGTCGCCGGTCATCGCCACCACATGGCCACCGGCCTGCAACGCACGCACCAGCCGAACCTTGTGTTCCGGTGAGACACGGGCAAACACGGCAACATGCTCGACGCGCCGAGCCAGCTCGCCATCACTGATCAGATCCAGATCCGCCCCGCCGAGCACCTCGCCGGACAGGCCCAGTTCGCTGGCAATCGCCGAGGCCGTAGCCTGATGATCGCCGGTGATCATTTTCACCTTGATCCCCGCCCCGTGGCAGACCGCGATTGCCACCCGCGCTTCTGGCCGTGGAGGGTCGATCAGGCCAATCAGACCGATCAACTCCAGTTGCCCGACCTGATTGACATCCAGTTTCCGGCACTCGCCAGCCTGGCTGATCCGCTTGCGTGCCACCGCCAACACCCGCAGCGCCTGGCCAGCCAGGCGGGTATTTTCGGCCAGCAGCCGGTCGCGCCACTCCTGGTTCAGCTCCTGCGTTCCCAGCTCGGTGGCAATGGTGCTGCAGCGCGCCAGCAACACATCCGGCGCACCTTTGACCAGCCACTGCAACTCGCCGTCAAGGTGATGGCAAGTGGCCATGAACTTGTGAGCCGAATCGAACGGCAACTCGGCCAGCCGCGGGTATTGCGACTGTAGCGCTGCGGCATCGACCCCGCCTTTGGCCGCCAGCGCCAGCAACGCCCCTTCGGTCGGATCACCGATCAGCTCACCATCGTTGATCCGGGCGTCGTTGCACAACGCCAGCGGCCACAGCAAGGGCCGCAGTTCAGCGGCACAAGCCGGCCGGCCTTCAACACTGATCTGCCCGATGCTGCCGTAACCTTCGCCACTGACCTGCCAGGCGCGGCCATGAAAAAACACCGCCCGGGCGGTCATCTGGTTCAGCGTCAGCGTGCCGGTCTTGTCGGAGCAGATCACCGTGGTACACCCCAGCGTTTCGACTGCCGCCAGCTTTTTCAGGATCGCCCGCCGTTTCGCCATCCGCCGCATACCCAGAGCCAGAGTCACCGTCACCACCGCCGGCAATCCCTCGGGAATCGCCGCAACGGCCAGCGCAATCGCAGTCAGCAACAAACTGGCCAACGCCTGGCCACGCATCCATCCCAGAACCAGAATCAGCATGACGACCGCCAGCGCAATCGCGGCCAGTCGCTTGCCCAAGCGATCAAGCTGCAACTGCAGCGGCGTCTGCGCCTCGCCAGCCGCCTCCAGCATGCCGGTGATGCGGCCCATTTCGGTCGCCATGCCGGTAGCGGTAATCAACAGAACCCCACGGCCACGGCTAATCACGGTATTCATGAACGCCATATTGCTGCGCTCGGCCAGCAAGCAGCCCTCCGGCAAGGCCTCGACCTGCTTGGGCAGTGGCATCGATTCGCCGGTCAGCGCCGACTCGATCGCCTCCAGCGAATGTGCCTCGATCAGCCGGCCATCTGCCGGCACCTTGTCTCCGGCCTCCAGCAACACAATGTCACCCGGCACCAACCGATCGGCAGCGATCTCTGCAACCCTATTTCCACGACGTATCCGCGCACGGGTGGCCAGCATCTGCTTCAGTGCAGCCAGGCTGCGCTCGGCCCGGTATTCCTGATAAAAGCCCAGAAAGGCATTCAGCAACGTCACCAGCAGGATCACCACGCTGTCATGCAGATCGCCAACCACCCCGGCCAGCACAGCGGCCGCCAGCAGCACCACGACCAGCAGACTGCGGAATTGCTCGGCAAACAGCAGCCAGGGTGAACGGGGCGGCTTTTCGGCCAGCCGGTTGGGGCCATGCTGCTGCAACAGTCGGCCGGCCTGCGCCTCGGTCAGCCCCGCGGCGGACGAATCGAACGCAGCCAGCACCCTGGCAATTGGCTGCGCCCAGCAAGATCCAGTGCTCTGTGCCGACAAATCAGCCTCCCGTCGTATTGACATCCCTGCATCCCTCAAACCGTTATCCCCTGACCGCCGCGCCCATCCTGCCGTTCAACCAAGCACCATACCACGATCGCCCCGAACCACGCCTTGCGCAGCGGCGAGGATGACGGCATCTCACGCAATATTGCTATAATCGACCGGTTACCGATTTTGCCAAGGATGCCGCAATGGCTCAGGACATTGAATACGTTTCCGAGTTCACCCGCTTCATGAACGAATTTCTCGACAAGAATCCGCAATTGAAAGAACAACAAATCCGGCACCGCGCCACCTGGTGGGATCGGGAAATCGATCGGGAACTGCAAGCAGGCTTCGCCCAAGCCAGAATCAAGCAAAAGCCCTACGTCTACCAACCGGATTGAGCCACACCCGGCCCGCAATCAAGATTTGAAGAAACTTGAAATGCGGGCCGACGGCCCTGATGTCCCTATCAACAGCCAATCAGGGAACCATCATGAAATCCATTCACCCCATACGCCAGGACATCTTGTCCAATCTTTGCCAGGCAGACCTGATCCAGTTCAACGACGACGTACTGAGACCGGACTACCTGCTCATCCCTGACGAATCGTCCAGCAAGGACGACATCCTGCTGGAGTGCACCGGCGCTAACGGGCAAGCATTCGACCTGACGCTGGACGAACTGAACCAGGCCCAATACCTTGGCGATGGCGCCTATCTGGTCAAGCACCGGGGCATGATCCGGTTCCTGCAGATGGCTGCCGTGCACTGAACGCCGCAAATGGTTCGCAAACTGTTTCGCAAATGGGTACCCAGCCGCCAGCACATTGAAGACCACCGCCTGTTGCGACGGCTGTTACCTTGGCTCAAACACCCCAACCTGTGGCATCTGAACCGCCGCTCCGTGGCAGGCGGCGTCGCCATCGGCCTGTTTTCCGGGCTGGTACCCGGCCCGCTGCAGATGCTGTGCGCAGCCATCCTGGCCATCGGCAGCCGGCGCAACCTGCCCGTAGCGCTGTTCACCACCTTTTACACCAACCCGCTGACCATTTTGCCGCTTTACTGGCTGGCATTCGAACTGGGGCATCGATTGCTCGGCCAAACCGGCCAGCACAACATGCCCCCAGAGCCTCAATGGTCCACACTCCACTGGCAAGACTGGCCACTCGCCGGGCTAGGCTGGCTCAAAGAACTGGGCCTGCCGCTGGCAGTTGGACTACCCACCCTCGCCCTCCTGCTCGCGTGCTCAGGCTACCTGCTGGTTGATTTCGCCTGGCGCTGGCACGTTCGCTACGCCTGGCGGCGTCGACAGCAGAACCGCCCCAGCCCCTGACCACGCAATCCCCATCCCTCTTTGCCGCATTCAGCGCCTATACTGCCAGCAGTCCACTCATCCGCAACGATCATGGCCCGATACCGCTCACTCCTCCTCCCTGCCGTGCTGGTCAGCCTGCTGCTGGGAGGCTGCAAAATGCAGACCGGCTCACACCAGATCGACCACAGTCGATCATTCACCCTGCAGCGAACCACCCAGTATTTCTGGAGCCGCAATGTCGAACGCTGGCTAACCGTCAGCCGCATGCCCGACTGCCAGCGCAAACACCGGCTGGATGATGACGCCAGCAAACAGTTTTCCGAGATCCGCATCCGGCACATCGACGACAACACCTACCAGATCCAGGACGGCAAAACCCTGCTGCTGGCCAACCTTGAACAATGCACGCTCACGCCAATCGACAAGGCGGCAGAACAACAGGGAACACTGCTGGGCAAATTCGCCGAAAGCCAGGAAAAATCCATTCCGTTCGAAACCAGCCAGAATGACAAGCCATGACCCGCCCCCCGCGCAGCCAATCAATCAGCGCTTTCTCAGCGCCCGCCCCGCCCTCCGCCTCCCGCGCTCAAGCTCGCCAGCAAACCGCGGCACGCATCTTCTGCCATATCCAGAACCCGCTCGAATCCGGCCGCGCCGCCATAATACGGATCCGGCACATCCCTCCCGGAATAGGATTCACTGAAATCAAGCAACAAATGTAACTTGTGCTGCAGCCCCGGAGGACAGATTCGTTCCAGTTCCTGCCGGTTTTGCCGGTCCATCGCCACAATCAGGTCAAAACGCTCGAAATCCAGATCGCATACCTGCCTCGCCCGAATCGAAGCCAGATCATACCCCCGCCGTGAAGCAGCCAGCTGACTGCGCCGATCCGGAGCCTCCCCGGCGTGATAGCCGTGCGTACCGGCCGAATCCG
This sequence comes from uncultured Burkholderiales bacterium, assembly GCA_964495595.1. Classification (GTDB taxonomy): domain Bacteria; phylum Pseudomonadota; class Gammaproteobacteria; order Burkholderiales; family SCOH01; genus CALMFQ01. The sequence goes on from CAZBWH010000039.1 coordinate 11,219, forward strand.
CCAGTACACGACCGCCCAAACCAGACGTTTCCAGCATATGCCGAAATACCCCTTCAACCGTAGGCGAACGGCAAATATTGCCCATGCAGACAAACAACACAGAAACATTATATCTTTTCATAATCTATATCTTTTCATAATCTTATAGCGCCTCCAACTCAGACCAACGATTACAACTCGACTGCGTCCCCGCAATCTGCCGGAAAACCGCCTCCCATGCCGACATATCCAGCGCAACATTTACTGTCGCCTTCGGGATATTGACCTTCAGCTCAGCCAGCGGAGCTTTCACCTCAATCGAGGGCAGCAGATACACGTCCGGGATTGGCAAATGAGTCGCATTCGGCGTTACGTGGCGTTGAGTTGCCTTGGTTGTTTCCGCTCTTAACCGTTACTGCGGGTGGCTTATCTCACGCATTTGAGCACCCTTGCCAATAGATCGGCAACCAAGGAGCTATCAGGCGCGCCCTTTGGCTCTGCGCCCGAAACGCTCTGCCTGCCCCCAAACCGGCGGCACGACTCCGTCAGTCCGAAATCGTCGCGCTCACGGTCTGCCTGTTCGCGCCGGGAGGCTGTGGGCCGGTGCATTTCCTTATCGCAGATCAGACTTATTGACGCATTTATGGCTTATAACTCAGACAGGCGGTACATGGCAGGCCTGCAACCGACGGTTTGCCCAGGCCAAGCGAGGGCTGTTTTTTTCAGTTTCATCTGCCAGAGTGGCAGGTTATCGGGAGAGTAATCATGAGCAAACGTAGTATTCCGGCGTTGTTAATACTGGCCTTCGGGGCAAGTTCGGCACAGGCATCGGAATTGTTCAGTGTTAATGCCACACTAAATTCTGGCGCAAACGCAGGCCAAGTGGGGCGAGCCGGCTTTACCACTGCAGAACAGGCGCTTGACTCACTGGACCGCACTAATTTACAAGCGGTAATCAACAACTACACGGGCATTGAAGCCGCCACAGTTAACCTGGATTTTCGTGGGCTGCCCGTTCGGCTGTCCTACCCCAATCAAGGCACATCAACACTGCAGTTACAGGTTCCGGAATTGGGCATCAATGAAGTGTTCAACGGCCGGGACCGGAACGCCAGTGCGGATCAGATGCGCGATTATTTCAAGAATGGCGAGCTGCTGGGCCAGATCATGAAACGTTTGGCAGCTGTTTCGCCGATCGACCCCATTGCTGGCAACCCGAACAGCCTTATGTCGCGGATGGCAGCACAGGACTTCAACACTGGCTTTACTGATCCAATTGCCACAACTGGCCCACGTGAAGAAGGTGCCGAGCCGGTCAATAACCTGATTGGAGTGGATGTTCGCGGAAGCAGCTTTAAGCAAGACGGTTACAAGAGCACGGTGCTATCTCTGCCATTAAGCTACGTGGTACGCAACGATCTGAACCCGCGCCGGCAAATGATTTTCAGCATGCCGCTGACCCAGACCGATGCGGAAGGAGCCAAATCGTATCAGGTCGGGCTTGGCTTTGCTTATCGGGTGCCCTTGACCGACAATTGGGCGCTGGCACCTGGCGTGAACTACAACATCGCCGGCTCGCAAGACCTGGGGTCGGCCTCACAGATGGCCTCCCTGTCCCTCACCAGTCACCTGGCCTTCGATCTGGGCTGGGGCTCGGTAGCAATGGGTAACATGATTGGCAGCTACAAGACGCTCAAGACCAAGGTTGGCGATTACTCGTTCGATCCGCAGATTCGCAATACCGTACTGCGCAATGGTTTCATGTTCTCGCTGCCGACGCCGATCGCAGGCAAGCGGCTATCGACCGAGCTGTCGGCAATCGACACCCGCTACTCCGGCACGGAACTGTACATGAAGTCGTATCAGGAATATGGCATTGCGCTCAGCACAGCGCGCAGCGCGACCTCGTCTCGCAGCTTCCTGCGCACGGGCATCAGCCTGCTGCAATCGTCCAAATCCAAGGGGGCTACGGTCAACTTCGGCTACTGGTTCTAATCTCACGCCTCACCCTGGCACGGCAACCCCTTGGGTTGCCGGCGCCACGCCAGCCCAAAAGGATTGCGGGATGCGTATCGTCACTTGTCAGCTGTCAGCGCTACTACTGGCGTTCTCGGCCTCCAGTCTTGCCATCGGTGGCAGCGACCAGGTCACTCTGGCTGGTAGCGGCCGCTACGGCGAGCTGAGACGCCAACTGGAGGCCGATGAATCCAGGCAGGCTCTCAAAACTCCCGATCTGCATGCGCTGTGTTTTGCCTACGCCAAAACCAAGTACTACAGCAAACTGTTCCCGTGCCTGGACAAACTGCAACAGAACGTCAAGAACGGTGACCGGCGAACCCGGTTGTTCGGGCTGGACGATGTAACGCCCTTGATCCATGTCATGCGAGCCGATGCCCTGCTGGAGCTGGGGCAAGCCAAAGAGGCTGCAGCTGAAGCGGACAAGGCGCTGAAATGGTATGACGACGAAGATAGTGACGATCAGGATATTGCCATCAACAGCCATGCGGTAAAGTCGCTGTCCGCGCTGCAGCAAGGAAACCGGGCGGCGGCGGAAAAAAGCGCAGCTGCCATCGAAAAAGTCAGCACCAGCCTGCAACATGGCGATTTCAAAACCATCAAGGCGATGGCTATTGCCCGGGTCAATCTGGCATTGGGCAACTATGAACGTACTTATCGGGCGATTCTGGACGACAGCGGCTTCGCCGTGCGGGCCTTTGCCGACAAGGTGCTCAGCCTGGCATTTCTGCGCGGGGAAAACAACTGGCTCTGGCAAGAGCTGCCGCGAGCCTACATGCTCAACCGCGCCTTGCTAGGATTGGGCCGCAAGGATGAGGCTCGCGCTGGTTACGATCAACTGCTGACGGTACCGCAGCTCCCTGACAACGGCGAAATATACTGGCTGATCCTGTTCGACCGCGGACGGATCGCTGAAAGTGATGGCGACCTGCAGAAAGCCGCCGATTTCTATCGCAAAGCCATTGATGCCATTGAGCTGCAACGAGCCAACATCAGCACCGAGGCCAACAAGATCGGCTTCGTCGCCGACAAGCAGGAAGTGTATGCAGGGCTGGTCGATCTGTTGTTCCGGCTGGAAAAACCCGAGCAGGCACTGGAATACATCGAACGGTCGCGGTCAAGAGCCCTGGTAGACATGCTGGCCACCAAACAGGATTTCGCCTTGCCCGAAGCCAGCCGACAGCAGTCGGCAAGCCTGATGGAAGAGCTGACCCAGGCAGAAACCCTTGTACGCCTTCAAGAGCCGACCTCTGGCAGCGGCAATGCCCGCCAGCGCGGCCAGCTCCAGGAAGTGCGTAAACGGCTGCGTGCGACGGCGCCCGAACTCGCATCGCTGGTCAGCGTGTCATCGATGCCTGCGGCCGAAATTCAGCAATATCTCGGCCCACGGGAAACACTGGTTGAATATTTCCAGCAAGGCCGCCAGTTGCACGCAGTCGTGGTCAAACGGAATGCGATCAGGGCGCGCCGGCTGGATGTCGACAATCCGACCGAATGGGTCAAGCGCTTTCGGGAAGCCATTGAAGAGCAATCGCCGCAAACCACTGATCAGGCCAAGGCCCTGTACGACAAACTGCTGCGCCCGATCGAATCCGAGCTGGCAGGCAACGATTTGATCGTGGTTCCACACGGACCGCTGCACTACCTGCCGTTTGTCGCACTGCATGATGGCCGGCAATTTGTTGTCGAACGCTTCAATACCCGCCTGCTACCCAGTGCCAGCGTGCTCAAATACCTGCGAAACACACAGACCCGGCAGGACAGCCGGATGCTGGTTCTGGGTAATCCGGATCTGGGTGATGCCAAGCTGGACTTGCCGGATGCCCAGCGTGAGGCCCAGGCGATTGCGCGGCAAGCTGGCAACGCAACACTACTGCTCAGAAAAGACGCGTCAGAGCCGGCCTTCCGTCGTCTGGCGCCACAATACCCGCTGATCCACATTGCCTCACATGGCCAGTTTGCTGCAGAAGCCCCGCTAAAATCCGCTCTGTTGCTGTCGCCGGCCAGTGGCACGGACGGGCGGCTGACTGTTGACCGTCTCTACTCGATCAAGCTGAACGCCGATCTTGTCACCCTCAGTGCCTGTGAAACCGGGCTGGGCAAGGTAAGCAGCGGAGATGATGTGATCGGCCTGAATCGTGGGTTCCTTTATGCAGGCGCGAGCAGCATTGTCTCCAGCCTGTGGGAGGTTGATGACGAAGCCACCTCGGTACTAATGATGGCCTTCTATCAGAACCTGCGCCAGCATGGAAAGCGGGAAGCCCTTCGCCAGGCGCAACGCCATACGTTGAGCAAGTTTCCCAGTCCGTATTTCTGGGCAGCTTTTTACCTGACCGGCAATGCCAACTAGACCCATGCGGCATGGCCAGCGCCAGCGCCTGTACAGTCTGCTACTGCTGCTGATTGCCCTGCTGCTTGCCGAAACAGCACACCGGCATCAATGGCTGGGCCGGATCGAGAATGCCTGGTTCGACCTCTGGCATCGCCTCAGCGGCAAGCGGCTCACCCCCGAGCATGTCGCCATTGTCGCCATCGACCAGCAAGCCCTGACCCGTTTTCCAGACGATCCACTGGTATTCTGGACCCCGCACATTGCCCGAGCCTGCACCGTCCTGCAGCAGGCGGGCGCCCGGATCATCGGACTGGATCTGCTGTTCGCCATCAGCCCGGAAAGCTGGCTCGACAGACTGAAACTCCCCGGAAGCGATATCAGCCGCAGCTACGATGCGCCGTTTCGCGCCCAGATCAACTTCGGAAACCTGATCCAGGCTGGCTCCAGGCTACCGGCAGCCGACCGGGGAAACGATTACTTCCTGCTTCCGGACCGGGAATATCTGCTGTCCATTCCCGATTTTGATTTCGCCGGGCACATCGGACTGGCCGAACTGGACAACGATGCAGATGGCACCGTTCGCCAGTTTCTGGTTGCGCCCCGCCTGCAACTGGAGGCAACGCTGCAGCAGGAAAACCTCCCCCGTTACCAGTTTGCGCCGCTGCTTGCCGCACGCGCAAAGGCCGGCCATGCCGATAAAGGACTGCAAGCGCTGGGCATTGCAGCGGACAGCACCCGACGCCCGATTACTTTCGCCGGCCCTCCCGGCAGCATCCCTCGCCTGTCCATCACCCGACTGCTTGAGGAGCGAGCGCTGGACGATCCACAGATCAAGGCTCTGGCCGGTAAAGTCGTGGTCATTGGGGCGGATTTCCCGGGCATGCAAGACCTGCATTTCACCCCCTACTCGGTAGGGTTCATCGGCGGCAACGGCCAACTAATGAGCGGCCCGGAAATCCAGGCCAAAATCGTCGAAACGATGCTGAGTGGTCGCTACAACCAACCACATCCCAGTGGAGTGCGCCTTCTATGGCTGACCGTGCCCTTGCTGCTGGCGCTGCAGGCCAGTTTGCTGCTCAAGCCACTGTACGGGGGCCTGGCCTGCCTGGCGCTGGCAACCGCAAGCGCCGCAGGCTCCCTGGGCGGATTTCAACAATTCTGGCTGTTCCCGCTGGCCCCCGTCCACCTGGGCATATTAACCATCCTGCTGGGTGCGGGCGGCATGCGCTTTTCTTCGGAAGAGCGTGAACGCAAACGGATCACCCAGCTTTTTGGCCGTTATGTTTCCGATCAGGTAGTCCAGCGACTGATCGACACCGACCAGCCTCCCCAGTTGGGTGGAGAAGCCGTTGAGGTCAGCATCCTGTTCTCCGATATCCGCAATTTCACCACCATCTCCGAACGTCTGCGCCCGGAAGAGGTCGTCGAAATGCTTAACGAGTATTTTCGCCGTGCCTGCGAACCCATCCTTGCCAACGACGGCACCATCGACAAGTTCATTGGTGACGCCGTCATGGCCCATTTTGGCTGGCCACTGCGCAACGCGGATCATGCAGACCAGGCTTTGCGATCTGCAGCAGCCATGCAGGACGTTGCGCAAGCCTTCAATCAATGGTTACAACAGCGCTTCGGCGAGCGGGCCCCGGAGCATTTCGCCATCGGCGTCGGCATTCACACCGGCAAAGCCGTGCTGGGCAATATCGGCTCACCACGTCACATGCAATTCACCGCGATCGGCGACAATGTCAACATCGCCTCTCGTCTGGAAAGCCAGACCAAGGAAATGGGGTGTTGCATACTGGCAAGTAGCGACACGGTTGCCGCCAGTTCAGGAATTGCCAGCACTGGCCGTCATCAATCGGTTCACCTCAAAGGCCGTCAGCAACCCGTCGAGGTCTTTGAGATCGTATCAGTCAAACAGGAGGCATCATGAATACCGCGATTGTTACCGTGCTGCTTGGCAGCCTGACACTCCCCGCCCTGGCCAGCGAGCCAGCCGGCGGACTGGTCACCCGGATTCAGGGGCGCATCAGCATCAGCAGCAGTGGCCAGCCGACCCAGCCGCTGCCGCCTTTCTATCGCGTCAAGACAGGCGACCGGATTGATCTGGCGTCAGGTGCTACACTGCAACTGGTGTTGTTGCAAAACGGCAGGCAGGAAGTCTGGCGTGGGCCGGTCAAACTGGCCATCGACAACGAAAACAGCCGCTGCGAACCCGATCCATGCCAGGCCGAGGTAAAGCAGCTACCTACAGCCGTACTGGCCACACTGAGCCGCAGCCCGACCGTCATCAGTGATATCCGCAATCGCTCCGGCATGGTCATGGTACGCGCCGCAGGCGCCAACCAACCGCTGGAAGAAGCCAATGGCAACTACCGCACCATGCGGGAACAAGCCGACGAAGCCGACATTACCCCGGAACTGTATTTGCTCACCCGGCTATACCAGCTTCGGCAATACCGGGAGATTCCCCGCGTACTGGACGATATGCAGAAACGGCAACCGGGTAACCCCGAAGTGATCGCAGCCAGGAAGCAGTTCACTGCCCAATGGCAGGAAATGGAACGCCGCCGGAAAGCACGCGCCGAAGGACAATAAACATTGCACTCGCTGCAATATGATGTATACCGGTAGCAGCTGCGACGCAGTGACCTGAAAAAATAATTAAAAATTTTTAATTTTTCTGTCAACCATCGTCAAACCCGCTGCGTTATTGGTGACATGAGTGTGAGAGTTGTTTGGCACACTTGGGTACTCGCAACGAATGCGTGACTATTTTTGCTTCATCAACAACTGAAAAAGGTAAAACACATGAAAAAGATCTCGACCCTGCTGGCTGCTGTTATCGCTATCGCTTCCGCTCAAGCCCTGGCTGAAACCAAGGTTGACCTGAAGGACTCCGGTCAGAGCCAGGCTGGCGGTCTGCTGAACAAGCAAGAAGCCAACATCGGTAACGTTCAAGGCAAAGGTAAATCCAACGTCAAGGCTGAAAATGTCAAGCAATCGCAAGCCGGTGGCCTGCTGAACAAGCAAGAGCTGAACATGGGCAACGTTAAAGGCGACGGCAAATCCAATGTGACCGCCAAAGACGTAGGCCAAAGCCAGGCTGGTGGCCTGCTGAACAAGCAGGAAATGGGCTTGGGTAATGTTGAAGGCCGTGGCACTTCCAACGTCGACGTGCAGAATGTCAAGCAGTCGCAGGCTGGCGGTCTGCTGAACAAGCAGGAAATGCAGATGGGCAATGTCAAAGGTGGCGGCAAGTCGGATGTCAAAGCCAAAAACGTAAAGCAAAGCCAGGCGGGTGGTCTGCTGAACAAGCAAGAAATGAACGTCGGCAACCAGGAAAAGTAATCGCCGTCAGGCAGGTTACCTTTACCCCTTGATTGTAAGGGGAGCTTTAAAACGGCAGCCCTGAGGGCTGCCGTTTGACAATCCGATACGATGACTTAGAGCCTATCCCAATACGCAGTGCAGCCAGGTAGCCGTAACTACGCGCCTTGCCAGCTGCTTATCGGGGTGGGCTCTGACAGCCCAACATGAAGGAGCAACAATGATCCCCGCACTCACTACCCGCTTTGCCACCCTGGCAATCGCAGCATTGCTGGTTGGCACGGCTCCCTTGCATGCGGCCACCACCGAACCGATGGACATAGATCCGGACATGCAGGCGAAAGTGGCCCGCGAAAAGGCCAAGGCACGCTACGAACGCGGTGTAAAGAATACCGACACCAGAAACAAGCGTGACAACGACAGCAGTGACTGTGGCAGCATCAATATCGGCAATTCCGATGACGAGCAAAAAGGCTCACGCAAGATTGCACCGCGTGAGAAAAATGTCATCATCACCGGCCCCGTAATCAACGCAGGCAATTGCAGATAAGGCGAACGAACATGACGCACAAGAGACTGCTGGCTATTGTCATTCCTCTGGCACTCGGCACCGCCCCGCATGCGGGCTTCGCCGATGTGCTCAAATTCAAGGAAGGCACTGCCGAAGAAATCAAGCAAATGAGCCCCGGGCCGCAGGCAGCACCGATGGTGACCAAAACCGGGTTTGCCCCTGCGCTGCGCTGCATGGATACCATGTACATCACCTACGGGGTGAAAAATGTCTCCATCCTGGTAGAGGATCTGCGGGACGAAACCAAGAAGCTGAATGCATCGGCGAAAGACATGCTGATTTCTGCCGTGTCCGACATGACCCGCCGCAGCCGTGCAGTCAAACTGATTGCCTTCAGCGAGGGCGACGCCCAGAATCTGGTTGGCTTCATGGCTCGAGCCAATTCAGCATCCGCCTACAGCAACCTGCCTGAATACGACATTCGTGGTTCAGTGTCTCAGTTCGATGATTCACTGGTCAAAAAGCAGGCCGATGCCGGATTCAATATTCCGTGGTTTGGGATGGGCGCGGCGAAATCGGCCAGTGGCTCGATCATCGGACTGGATCTGAGTATCATCAGCACTGCAGACATGTCGCTAATTCCCGGTGTCACATCGAAAAACTCGATTCTGGTCATGAAAGAAGGTACCGGCGTCGATGGCGAAGCCATGATCCGCAAGCTCGGCCTGAACTTCAATTTCACGGTGAGCAAATCGGAAGGCCAGGCACAGGCATTGCGCACCCTGATCGAACTGGCAGCGATCGAACTGATTGGCAAGTTGCAGAAGATCCCTTACTGGACCTGCCTGGGTGCAACCGATCAGGATCCAACCGTCGCAGCAGAAATTCTCGACTGGTGGGAAAGCTTGGCCGCCGATCCACGTGAACTGGTACTGTACTTCCAGAAACAGATGGCCGTGCGTGGCATCTATGAAGGTGAGATCGACGGACGGGTCAACGATGACCTGCTGCGATCAATCAAGATCTACCAGCAATCAATGGGGCTTTCCGAATCGTCCACCCTTGATCTGGACTTTTTCCGCCGGTATCTGGCAGCCAATCACACCGAGGTACAACCTAAAGCGCAGGCTCGCTACAAGGAAATCCTCGCCAGCGCACCACCACGCGATGTAGTAGCGCCAAAGTTGAATGTTACGGGTCCGCTGAATATCGTGGTTCAGGGACTTAACGGCATCAACCAGACCTTCCAGCGCGGAAAGAACTACTTTGTCGAGGCCAAGCCACAGCAGGACATGTATATGTACTGCTACGTTCAGGATGAAACCAAAGCCCTGCAGATGTTCCACCCGAACCCGTTCCAGGCCAACCCATTCGTCAAGGGCGGATCGGTCATTCCGTTCCCGGGCAAACAACCCTTCCGCTTTGTTGCCAACAAAAAAGGCGTAGATGAAAAGGTGGTCTGCTACGGTTCGCCGTCGGAACTGGGCTCACAGGCCCCCAAACAGGTCTCTGCGCAACAAGGGATAACAGGCCTGAACGATACTTTCAAACAACTTGCAGGACCAGCGTTGGGGGTTGGCAGCTATGACATCAATATCCGCTAAGTGGTTTTCCGGCATGCTTCTGGCTGCCATGACGGGGTATGCGATTGCAGGGGCCCAGCCAATACCCCCCACCTCGCCGGCACCGACCACACAGGTGGCGCTGGGCGAAACACCTGTAGATGTGACTGCCAACGGCAACCGGCAAGGTACGCCTTACAAACCTGAAAACCGCGTGCGTTGCTGGCAGGAAGGAAAAATGATCTTCGAGGCATCCGGCATCAATGTCGAGCGGGCAGCATCCATCAGCTCCCTGGAAACGCTGAAGGCCGGGGCAGGGACGATTCAGCTGTTCGACTTCAAGAACGGCCTGTGCATCATGGAAAAGGCGCGATGAAACCGACCACGGCGATGCTGCTGGCGACCGCAATGCTGTCCGGAGGACTGGCCGGCATGACACATGCTGCCGAACTGACACAACGGAACTGGGCTGCGCATGGCGTGACTCACTGGGAATTGTCCCTGCCTGCTGAATTTGTTCTAAAGCAAGCTCGCGACAGCCAGATTCGCATCACGGCAGAGCCCAAGGTACTGCAAGCCATCGCCGTTCGCATCCAGGGTAATCGTGCCGAGATCAACACCAGCGGTTCATTCAGCACCCAGAAAAAGCTGCTGGTGGAAATATCTGCGCCTGATTTCCAGCGGATAGGACTGCACGACAGCGGCTCATTACAACTGGCCAGCCTGCGCGGCCAAAGGTTACAATTTGCAGCTACCGACTCAGCCAGCGCCGTACTCAACCGGCTACATCTAGGCCAGCTGCAGATCGAACTGGCCGACAGCGCCAGTGTTGACGCAAACGGTCAGGCCGGTGACCAGTTGGTCAAGGTCGAAGACAGCGCAAGCTATCGTGCTGCCAGCCTGCAATCGGCCACGGCAAAGGCAACCGTATCCGGCTCTGGTGACGCGCGGCTGGCGGTCACAAAAACGCTGAACGCCAACGTTTCAGACGCCGGGACCCTCAAGTATCGCGGAAACCCAGGCATCAGACAGCAGGTTGACGATGCCGGCACACTGGAGCAGGAATGACCCTGCCCCACCCTTACAAAGGACGCAACATGAAGACGACTCAGCGCCATTCCATTCTGCCTCGGGGCTGGTTGCTGTCGGCGATGCTGGCAGCCTTCGCCTTGCCTGTGCTTGCCGAGCAGAGCGCCAGTGTCAGCATCGACAACGCCAGGCAAAGCCAGTCCGGCATGCTCAACAAGCAGCAAGCCGATATCGGCAACGTCAGCGGAAAGGGATCATCGCAAGTCAATCTGGGTGGACTCAAGCAGAATCAATCCGGCCTGCTCAACAAGCAGGAAGCCGATATCGGAAATGTATCGGGCAGTGGCAAGAGCAAGGTATCTGTCGGCGATGCTGACCAGAAACAATCCGGCATGCTGAACAAACAGGAACTGTCAGTCGGGAATGTTAGTGGCAGTGGCCGCAGCGACGTTTCTGTCGGAGCGGTACGCCAGTCGCAATCCGGCATGCTGAACAAGCAAAGCACCAGCATCGGCAATGTCAGTGGCAGCGGTTCGAGCAAGACCAGTGTCGGCACGGTTTCACAGCAGCAGTCAGGCATGCTCAACAAGCAGAGCACGGCCATCGGCAACGTCTCTGGCGGCGGCAAAGCCAATGTCCGGGTCGGGTCGGTACGCCAGAAGCAATCCGGCCTGGGTAACCGACAGTCGGTTGAGATCGGCAACAGTAGCGGCGGCAACACCAATGTACAGGTCGGCGACGTGATCCAGAGCCAGAGCGGCCTGGGCAAGAATTCCAAGATCAGGATCGGCAATCGTTGAAATCAATGGGAGAAACCACGATGAAACTCAAGACATTCACACTACTCGCAGCTGGCTTGCTGGCAGGATTGGCACAGGCAGCCGATATCAATTACTTCACCAAGCCGCCTTCAGTTGAAGAGCTGGAGAAAGCGCTGCAAGGAAGCAGTCCGTCAGCCAAACCAGCCAGCAGCGATGCGGCCAAGCCGGCTCGCCGTTCCCGTGGCATCAAGTGGGATGCGGACCCGGCAGCAGCGGCGGAAAAATCTGCACCGGTTGAAGCTCCGCCGGCCGAAGCCGCTGACAGCGGCGTGATTGCACTGCCGATCAACTTCAATCTGGGGAGCAGTACCATTGCCGGTCAATCACTCGGCTTTCTGGAATCGATTGCCGGCCTGATGGACAAAAACCCGCAGATGCGGCTGCAGGTGGAAGGCCACACCGACAACACCGGCGATGCCCGCAACAACACCGTGCTGTCCTGGGATCGCGCCTATTCGGTATTCCGCCAACTGGTTACCAAATACAATATCGACCCCGCACGCCTGCAGCCGATCGGCAAGGGCTCGGCCGAACCCCTGCCAGGCCGTTCAGGCAATGACCCTTTGAACCGTCGTGTACAGTTTCGCATGATAGGTGGCTGAGCCAGCGAGCGATAACAAACTCAAATAGAACAAGGACCGCAATCAGCGGCCCTTGTTCTATTGCCATGCAGGATGATCACTCGTGCCTAGCAGTCAAGCCGCACGTTTCCCAAGCAAGCGCTGTTTCAGCATGGTAAGACTTGGCGGCTCAAGGGAATCAAGCAGGTTTTTCACCGTCAGCCCGAGCTCGGTGTCACCCTCGATCAATAGTTTTCGGTTGAAAAACAGGGTATCCGGATCTTCTTCGCGCCGGATCAGCTTGAAATAATCCGCCAGATTGGCAGCAAAGCGTAGGTCGGTCGGCTGTGTACGCAACAACGGCTTGAAGCGCCCCTGCTCGTAGCGAAAACGAACTTGCATACCGACATCCTGCACATCAATGGTAAAAGTACGCCCTTCCAGCAGCGTTAGGACAGCTGGCAACAATTCCAGTCTGGCGGCGACATTCAACGCCAAGCTGGCAGGAATCCCGTGCGGCCATTGCGGCAACTTGCCGATCACCCGACCCAGCGCGGGCGGAAACAGAAAATCAAGACTCATCTTACTCGCTCCAGATAACTCGACTCGATGCCCGGCTTGCCAAACCAGTAGCCATCGCACCCACCAACCGGCATCAACGATTCAAGCGCAGCAGCCGGCTGCCCCTTCAGTGTAGCTGAAAACGCTTCAACCACTTCTCGCATCCTGCTGCCTTGCGGGCTGAGCCGGACAATATCCACGCCAGACGGCTGCAATTCCGGCAGCAGCGGCAGGAGATTATAGGTTTGTGCCGACTGGGTCTGAATGCCGTTGATTGCCAGAAAAGGAACCGCCTCCCGGGTTCTCAACGTGATGCCGTCCGGGTCATCCATGCAGCGGAACTGGCAATCATCCTTGCTGAGATTGTAATGGCGTGCAGTAAAACAACGGGCCGAGAAAGCCAAGGGCAAACGGCCGTAAGCAAACAATTCGGTTTCCATGCCAGCCGGCCGGCTGGCCTGCATTTCCTGCAGCAATTCGCGGCTGGCCTCGACAGCGGGCAACCAACGCACCGCTCCCTGCTCGGCGAACAATTGCAAGGCCGCCGAATTGTAGATATTCAGATGGGGGCCCGCCACGAAGCGCACTGCGGCTTCACGCAACAGCTTGACCGCACCAAGGTCGTTTGCCTCGACCAGAAACTCGCCGTTATTGACGATCTTGCGCAGCGCCTTCAAATCCGATTCTGATTCGAGCAGGGCCTGCGTCGAGAGAACGACCTGTTTGCCAGCCTGTTGCAGATCACGCGCAAGGCTCATCCAGTCATCAAAACGCAAGTTATGGCGGCGCGAGCAAACGACCTCGCCCAGATAGATCACATCGACCGGGGCATCGGCCATTTCAGCATAAAACTGCAGCAACTGCTGCTTTGGCCAATAATACAACACAGGCCCGAGCGAGATTTTCATAGCATTTACTTCCATGGCCGGTTATAGGCACCCAATGTCGCCTGATGGCCTTCGGCGACCTTGTTCAATTCAGCACTCCAGGCAGGCTTGACCGTATATCGCTGATGGTCTGCAAGACAACTGTCGATAGCCGCCCGCAGGGTCTTGGTTACCTGGCCGACGTATGCCGGGCTGCGCTGCCGGCCTTCAACCTTAATAGCGGCCACTCCGATGTCGAACAACTGAGGCAGAACCGACAGAACATTCAGGCTGGTCGGCTCCTCCAGTGCATAGTACGTTTCGTCGTTGACATCGAAACGCCCCTTGCACAAGGTTGGGTAGCCGGCATTTTCATCATCACTGTAGCGGTCGATCAAAACACCGTTGAGGCGGCTTTCCAGTCCTTGCGGCCCCTTGTGCCAGCGCACGGCCTTGGCCGGGCTGCACACACCGTGCGTATTGGGTGATTCACCAGTAGCAAACGATGAAAGCAGACAACGGCCCTCCACCATCACGCACAAGCTACCGAACCCGAACACCTCGATTTCGACAGGGGTATGCTTG
>CAZBWH010000039.1:25380-27721 GCA_964495595.1 uncultured Burkholderiales bacterium
AAGGGTCAGTACCCGCGGCAGCACGGCCCGCTGAACGCCGAACATCTCATGGCAGAAATTCACCGCCTCGTAATTGGTTGCCGACCCCTGCACCGACAAATGCAAGCGCAACTGGGGGTGCGTCCTCGCCGCATAAGCCAGCAACCCCATATCCGCAAGGATTACCGCATCAACGCCCAGTTCGGCGGCCCGGTCAACCGCCGCGCGCCACTTTGGCAGGCCGGCAGCCTGCGCGTAGGTATTGATCGCCATCAACACCTTGCGGCCGCGGGCATGCGCGTAGCGAATACCCTCGGCCGCGCTGGCCATGTCGAAATTCAAGCCGGAAAAATTACGCGCATTGGTCTCGTCCTTCAAACCGATGTAGACACAATCCGCACCATTATCCACCGCCGTCTTCAATGCCGGCAGCCCGCCGGCCGGACAGACCAGCTCGGGTTTCTGAAGGTTTCCCATACAACATCCACAATAATGGCCAATAGTGGCGGGCAAGGGTATCAGTCAAGCGGCGAAACGAATTTGATTCGCATCAAGAAGCTTTCAATCGTGACTGGCCCCCAGCCTCAGATTCGGATTACACTATTACCCGACAAAATCATTCAGGTATTAACATGGCTCTCAAGGGACTCTCCTGGCAAACCTTCAGCAGCGCGCCACACAGAATGATGTTCTTCGCCGGCATGAGCCAGGCGCTGATGGCTATGGTGTGGTGGGCCTACGACCTTGCAGCCCGCTATAATCAGTGGCTGCCTTATGTCGACTGGAGCATACCGGCCCGGCATGCCCATCAGTTCCTGATGCTGTATGGCTTGTTTCCGCTGTTCTTTTTCGGATTCCTGATGACCGCCGGCCCACGCTGGCTGGAAATGCCCCCTCCTCCCAGATCGCTGTACGTCAGCGCCTTTTCCGGCATGACGGGTGGCATCCTGCTGTTTTACATCGGGCTTTTCACAGATAAGGCCTGGGTTCTGGCGGGCATCCTGCTATGGGTAGCCGGCATGCTGCGCGCCACGCTGTGGTGGGGCGAAACGATCCGCCGGTGCGGCAAGACCGACCTGGACCACCCGCGGGCCACGCTGTTCGCACTGATCGCAGCACTGCTGGGAGCGGTCAGCTTTGCAGCCGGCGAAATCAGCCACAATCCGATATGGAACCGGGTAGCCGTGGCAGCAGCCATCTGGTGGTGTGTGCTGCCGGTATTCATCAGCGTGGCACACCGCATGATTCCTTTCTTTACCGGCAATGTCGTACGTCCCTACAAATACTGGCGACCCATCTGGCTATTGAGAGTCATGCTGGCCGCCAGCGTCGGACACGGCCTGCTGGACATGCTTGGCCAGCCGCAATGGACCTGGCTGATCGATCTGCCGGCTGCGGCCCTCGCGGCTTACGTATCGTGGCGCTGGGGGATCACCCGCAGCATGAAAGTCTGGATTCTGGCCATGCTGCACATCGGCTTTGCCTGGCTCAGCATCAGTCTGGCGGTACACGCAGCACACAGCCTGATGCTGAGTCTCGGATTTGCCGGCCTTGGCCTGGTACCGCTGCATCTGTTGATGCTGGGATTTGTCGGCACCGTCCTGCTCGCCATGGCCACCCGCGTAACGCTGGGCCACTCTGGCCACCCCTTGCAGGCCGATCGCCCCACCTGGGTGCTGTTCTGGCTCTACCATACGGTCATCGCAACCCGTACCGCAGCCGAGTTACTGATGCCCGCCCCGGGCCATGGCTACATGCTGGCCGCACTGCTCTGGCTGGCCTGCCTGGGCTGGTGGTACAAGCGCTACGCAGTCATTTTCCTCACTCCCCGGGCTGACGGCGCCCCCGGCTAACCTCCAATCCAGGAGCCGTGATGAGCTATCTTGCGATCAAACACCTACACATCAGTTGTGTCACGCTCAGTATCAGCCTGTTTTTCCTGCGAGGCGTGTGGGTATTGCGCGACTCGCCAGTCATGCAGCAACGCTGGGTTAAGATCGTCCCGCACCTGATCGACACAGCACTGCTCAGCAGCGCGCTGACCCTGGCCTGGGTCAGCCAGCAGTGGCCATTCGAACAACCCTGGCTGACCGCCAAAGTGGTCGGCCTGCTGCTGTACGTCATCCTGGGCAGCATCGCACTGAAGCGAGGCAAAACCAAAGCAGCCAAGGCCACCGCCTGGGTAATGGCGCTAGCCACGTTTGGCTACATTGTTGCCGTTGCTCTGATGCGCTCTGTGCAGCCTTGGTTACCTTGACACAAGCCCGGCCAGCCACCCTGAAACAAGCGAACGAATCACCCAGAAACGGTCATATGACTTGCCACCGGGCAGGCTCTACGCACAGCCCTCCCGCTCTCTCCT
>CAZBWH010000040.1:0-832 GCA_964495595.1 uncultured Burkholderiales bacterium
ACGGTGGTTTTATGCCGTCTGGTGCCAGACGGTACGAGACATTAAATCACTCCCATTCAATGGTGGCGGGCGGCTTGCCCGATACGTCGTACACCACCCGATTGATGCCACGTACCTCGTTGATGATACGGTTGGAGACCCGGCCCAGCAGTTCGTAAGGCAGCTCGGCCCAGTGTGCGGTCATGAAGTCGCTGGTGACTACCGCCCGCAGTGCGACCACCCATTCGTAAGTGCGGCCATCGCCCATTACGCCGACCGACTTCACCGGCAGGAACACGGCAAAGGCCTGGCTGGTCAGGTCGTACCAGCTTTGGCCGTCAGCATTGCGGGTATTGCGCAGCTCGTCGATGAAAATGGCATCGGCACGCTGCAGCAGTTGTGCATAGTCGCGCTTGACTTCACCCAGAATGCGCACACCAAGGCCGGGGCCGGGGAAGGGGTGGCGGTAGACCATTTCGTGTGGCAAGCCCAGCGCAATCCCGAGTTGCCGCACCTCATCCTTGAACAGCTCGCGCAACGGCTCGAGCAATTTCAGGTTCAGCGTTTCCGGCAGGCCGCCGACATTGTGGTGGCTCTTGATGGTGTGGGCTTTTTTGGTCTTGCTGCCGGCCGATTCGATCACGTCGGGATAAATGGTGCCTTGCGCCAGCCAGCGGGCATTCGGCAGGTTGCCCGCTTCGCGCTGGAACACCTCGACGAATTCCCGGCCAATGATCTTGCGCTTCTGCTCCGGGTCGGTCACACCGGCCAGGTGGCCCATGAAGGTCTCGCTGGCATCAACCTGAATGACCTTCACGCCCAGGTTACGGGCAAACATGTCCATCACCATCTC
>CAZBWH010000040.1:842-27541 GCA_964495595.1 uncultured Burkholderiales bacterium
GCTGCTCGCCGATGGCACGGTGGATCAGCGCTGCGGCCACCGAGGAATCGACTCCGCCAGACAGGCCGAGGATCACTTCCTCATCGCCCACCTGGGCACGGATTTTCTTTACCGCTTCGTCGATGTAGTTGGGCATCGTCCACGACGGCCGGGCGTTGCAGATGTGCAGCACGAAGCGGTGCAGGATTTCGCTGCCTTTGCGGGTGTGGGTCACTTCCGGGTGAAACTGCACACCGTAGAAACGTTTGTCTTCGTCAGCCATGGCTGCGATCGGGCAGGAGGGCGTTTCGGCGATCAGCTTGAAGCCGGCAGGCAGCTCGGTCACCTTGTCGCCGTGGCTCATCCACACATCCAGCAGGCCGTGACCCGCATCGTTACTGCGGTCCTGCAAGCCTTCCAGCAACTTTGAATGGCCACGGGCGCGGATTTCAGCGTAACCGAATTCGCGCACCGAGCCTGGCTCAACCTTGCCACCAAGCGTTTGCGCCATCCACTGCATGCCGTAGCAAATGCCCAGTACGGGAATACCCAGCTCGAACAGGGCCGGATCGGCCTGATAATCGCTTTCGTACACTGAATTCGGGCCGCCGGAAAGAATGATGCCTTGGGGCGCAAAGGCACGGATGGCTTCCAGTGACAAATCAAACGGATGCAGCTCACAGTAAACGTGCGCCTCGCGCACACGTCGGGCAATCAGTTGCGCCACTTGGGAGCCAAAGTCAAGAATGAGAATTTTGTCCATGCCGGTTGTCCTGTCTGCAAAAATGGCGAAGCAGCCATGCGCAAGGGCACGGTTGCTTCCTGGCTGGTGCTCGGCTGGCTCTGTTGACTCGGGATTGAAAGATCGCAAAACCGGAATCGACAGTGCCTGGCACCTCAACGCTTGTTACGCATCAAGCGGGCTTTTTCACGATCCCACTCGCGGTTCTTTTCAGTTTCACGCTTGTCGTGCTGTTTCTTGCCCTTGGCCAGCCCGATCTCGGCCTTGATCCGGCCCTTGGTAAAATGTAGGTCAAGGGGAACCAGTGTATAGCCGGCACGTTCCACCTTGCCGATCAGCTTGCGTATCTGTTCATTGTGCAGCAGCAGTTTGCGGGTGCGGGTGGGGTCCGGGTGGATATGCGTCGAGGCCGTAGGCAGTGGCGTGATGTGGCTGCCCAGCAGGAACAGCTCGCCATGCTTGACGATGACGTAAGCCTCCTTGATCTGTATCCGGCCGGCGCGGATGGCTTTGACTTCCCAGCCCTCCAGCACAATGCCTGCCTCGTACTTTTCCTCGATGAAGTAATCGTGGAATGCCTTGCGGTTATTGACAATGCTCATGCGTTGGTGGCTTTAGCTGCCGGCGTTCGTCCGGCTGTCGATTTGCCGTGAGTCGCGCCGATGAATTGGGTAAAATCGCGTATTTTACCAGCATTTCAGAGTTCACCGATGCATCAGGTAATCAAGACTGTGCTGGTCGAGCATACCGCGCAGCAAATGTACGATCTGGTTGAACAGATTGAGCAATACCATGAATTCCTGCCGTGGTGCGGCGGGACTGAAGTCAGGCAGAGAGAAGGGCTGCAGACGGTCGCAACCTTGCATATCGACTACCACGGGCTGAAACATCATTTCACCACCCGTAACCAGAATACTCCCGGAGAGAAAATCGACATGCTGCTGGTCGATGGCCCGTTTCGCCATCTGGAAGGCGTGTGGCGCTTCATTCCGCTTGCTGACTACGCCTGCAAGGTTGAATTCCGTCTGGAATATGAGTTCGCCAGCTCCATGCTTGAGAAGGCAGTCGGGCCTGTGTTCAGCAAGATCGCCAACACGTTCGTCGATGCCTTTGTCAAACGGGCTGAACGCATCTATCGCCAGACCACTTCATAAGTGGTAGGGGACGCAATCATGCAGATTGAAGTCGTATACGCTTTGCCAGAGCGGCAGACACTATTGATGCTGGACGTGCCGGAAGGATCCACCGCAGCAGAAGCCATCGCCCGTTCGGGCCTGCTTGACCGGCACCCGGAGTTGACCAGGGATACGCTGCGGCTGGGGATTTTTTCCCGTAGCATCTGCGCCGACACCGTATTGCAGACCGGTGACCGGGTAGAGATCTACCGATCCTTGCTGGCAGATCCCAAACAATCCCGTCGCTGGCGAGCTGACGCCACCTCACGCACCAGAAAATGACCGAATGAATCGCTGATTGATTCGGCGAGTGGAATGAAGCGCAAAGAGGCAGGCACACAGAGCGCTGCACGGCTACTCCACCAGATGACAGGTCGCCAAGTGGCAGGCTTCACCCGCGCAGCCAATCAGTCTGCGCTTTCCTAACCTGCCGCCGAACGGGCCGCAGACCGCCGGTCAAGTTCGCCACGCAAGCGACGATCCGGCCTTTCCATCCGCCGTCGTTCAGCCTGGCTGCCTAGCTGTATTTCGCGATCCCCACGACGATCTTCGCCTGAGCGCCGATCCTCGCCAGCACGTCTTTCGATACCTGCAGGCATGCCATTGATGAAATACATCCGCGCAGGCTTGATCAGCCGATCAATAAAATCCAGCAAGTCATCCTGTAGGTAATGTGCCTTGCCATTGATCAGCAGGAACGAAATAACCGGATTGGCTTTACGGTCATTGCTCAGCCAGGCAAGTGCATCCTTTTGCATCATGAAAGGTTGCAGGAAATCAGCGGCCTGCTGTTCGGTCAACAGCTTTTCGGGCCTTTTGCCAGGAGCCAAAGCTGGCCCATAAGCCGTTTTTGCGCTGCGCATTTTCTTCCAGATCTCCTTTAGATCGAATGGCATCGTACGTCCTCTCCTTGCCGGGGTCTTATTGGTATGAACCTACTACATAGCAAGTTTTTTGCCAGATACAAAATATCAATTAAATCAATATGATACAATGCGCGTAGCCGATGAATGCTTCGCCACTGTAAAGTTTGGCGACATATATGTGCAGGTTGGCATATTGATCATTGCCGATCAGCTGTGTCTGCCTATGCTGGCTGCCAGCAAGTCGCTACCACGGTTGATTGCCGCATCGAGCAGGTCGAAAATTTGTCAATCAAAAACCGTAGCTTGCATGCCAATATTTTTACTTGTCATATCTATTGTTTTATTAGAGAATAATAATAGAGTAAATAGTTTAGATATATGGTGTACGTAATACAAAGCAAACCGCGCAACCGTTTTTAAGCAGCAGAAGCAAAGCTAGGCAAGGTGATGCCAGGCCTGGCTGCAGTAACGAACATACGATCCGGAACATGATTGCCCGGTTGTATCGCAACTTGATCAATGACAAGGGGATGACATGCTTGCACGACTGATGAACCGCGTCGTAGCGTCAGTAAGATATCAAGGTGGCGACACCGAGGTTGAGCAGACACCGCTGCAGTTGCTCAAGCGGCAACTCAATCATGTCGAACGCCGGTTGCGTTTTGTCGGCAAGCTGGAGCGCAACTTCCAGCAATCGTATGCCCGTAATTTCAAGAATCAGGCGCGTGCCAGTTTCATCAGCCTGTTGTTTTTTCTCTCGCTGACCAGTTTCACCGATTTGCTGCTTGTGCCCAAGCTGGCGCAAACCCTGTTTGTCATCCGGCTGGGGTTCCTCGGCGCATTGATCGGCATTTTCGCCATGACCCGTGCAGACTGGTACGTACGGCATCACCAGAAGGTCACTGTCGCATTCATGTCGGTATTCAGTGCTTGCCTGCTGGTTATTGCCTGTCTGCACGAGTCGCCTTACAAGCACTTCTACAATGCGGCAATCGGTGGCGTGATGACCTGTTGTTACGCTATTTCCCGCCTGCAGTTCCGCTATAGCGGCATTGCTGCCGCCATCGTCATTCTTGCGGCCAACCTGTGCTGGGTATGGGTGGATCATGCCGGTGCGAATATCCTGATTCTCTATAACAGCTACACGCTGATTGCTGCGTTTTTTGCCTTGCTGACGACCTATGTGCTGGAGCAGGCTCAGCGGAGAATTTACCTGCAGGACCGGATTCTCAAGCTGGAGAAAGTCTCGCTGACCGAAGCCAATGTGCGTTTGAACTCACTGAGCTCGCTGGACGGTCTGACCGGAATAGCCAATCGCCGTGGGTTCGACGACAAGATGGGGGAGGAGTGGAACCGTGCCCAAAGGTCGAGGCAACCCATCAGCCTGCTGATGATCGACGTCGACTACTTCAAGCGATACAACGATTGCTATGGCCATCTGCGCGGTGACATCTGCCTGAAGCAGGTTGCTGCGACCTTGCAACGGCTGGCGACCCGGCCAGGCGATATCGTTGCTCGTTATGGCGGAGAAGAATTTGCCATTGTGCTGTCGGGCACCGACAGCCGCCAGGCGCGCAGTGTGGCTCAAGAAGCGCTGCAGTCGATCTGGGAATTGAATGTTCCACATGCCAATTCCGAAATTGAAAGCAGGGTTACGCTCAGCATCGGCGTGGCGTCAATGTGGCCAAGTACTGATAACCGCCCCGAGGATCTGGTGTCCAAGGCCGACGAAGCGCTGTATCGGGCAAAGGATGCAGGGCGGAACAGGATTGCGCTGTACTACGAAGTTGGGCGCAGTAATCTGCGCAGCGCGCCGCCTTCAGGTGCAGTTGGTCAGGCCGCCTGAGCTGCCCCGGAAAAGCTGCCGTCCGGCAGCCACCTGAATGGTAAAAAAAGCCCGCCGGCCCGAAATAAACGGGCCGGCGGGCTTTTAGTCATGATGACGAACCGTTATGCGTTGTCGAATCCCGAACGGCCGCGTGGTGCACCTGAGCCATGGGATTTGCCAAAACTGCGGCCCTCATGCCCCGTTGTAAAGCGCTGGCTATCCTTGCTGCCAGTCCGGCCGTTCTCGCTGAATGCCGAATGGCGGTTGCCGCCAAAACCTGGCTTGCGCTGCTCCTGGTTCCAGGCAGGTTGCCGCTCCTGGAATCCACGGCTGTTCCGGTCTCCACGCTGGCCTTCGCGAGTTTGATCGCCGCCAGATGTGTTGCCGAAACTGCGAGGCTGCTCGGTAAAGCTGCGGGGCTGATCACCGAAGCTGCCTCGGTTGCCACCAAAGCTACGCGGCTCTTGTGCTGACCGTTGGCTACCTTCGCGAAACGAGCCGTTACGGTTGCCGTTCGGATTGCCAAAGCCGCGACCGCCGGCCGAACGTTCACCATTGCGGCCACGAGGGCCGCCGGCGGACTTGTTGCGTGGGCGGGAAGATGGTTCGAGTCCAGGGAGTGTGGTCTCGGGAATCATCTGGGTGGTAAAACGCTCGATATTCCGAACCTGACGAACCTCTCCGTGTGCTGCGAGGCTGATAGCGATGCCTTCCCGTCCTGCCCGCCCGGTGCGGCCAATCCGGTGAACATAATCCTCCACCTGACGCGGCAGATCAAAGTTGATGACGTGGCTGATTCCGGGAACATCAATCCCGCGTGCGGCGACATCGGTGGCCACCAGAACCTTCACCTGCCCGCGACGCAATTCCGTCAGTGTCCGGTTGCGTTCCCGCTGGGACATGTCGCCATGCAGGGCACGGGTGGAAAACCCCTGAGCCGACAGATTGTCGGCCAGATCGTCTGCCGATCGCTTGGTCGAGGTGAAAACGACAGCTTGCTCAATGGATGTGTCGCGCAGCAAGGCATCCAGCAAACGGTTTTTGTGTCCGAAGTCATCAGCATACATCAGCTTCTGGGCGATCTTTGGCTTGTTTTTTTCTACCGGCGCGATTTCGATCCGGGTAGCCTGACGGGTTACCCCTTCAGCCAGCTTTCCAACCACGCCGTCCAGCGTGGCAGAGAACAGTAATGTCTGACGGCTTGATGGCGTCATCGATGCAATGGTTTCGATGTCGTCGATGAACCCCATGTCCAGCATGCGGTCAGCTTCGTCCAGTACCAGCACTTCCAGTCGAGAAAAATCGACTCGACGGCTGGTGGCCAGGTCAAGCAGACGACCCGGTGTTGCGACCAGAACCTCGTAAGGGGCCTTCATTGAGCGCAATTGTTGCGGGTAGGCTGTACCCCCTACGACGCATACGGTCCGAACACGGCGCAGATTACGGCTATAGGTTTCGGCGGCGGTTTTCACCTGTTGCGCCAGTTCCCGCGTAGGAGTCAGCACAAGGATTCGTGGGCCGTTTGCCTGTACGGGGGAAGGAGAGGTCAGCCGCTCCAGCGACGGCAGCATGAAGGCAGCGGTCTTGCCACTACCGGTTTGCGAGGAAACCAGCAGATCGCCCCCGGCCAGTGCGGCGGGGATGGCTTGCAGCTGCACCGGGGTTGGCTGCTCGTAACCCTGTTCCTGCAATACCTTGACAATGGAAGGGTTGAGACCCAACTCGGAAAAGTTCATGTGTATCCTTTCAAGACAATAGTCTGGCAGCCGGTACGCGAATGAAGGAACCGGGTATGCCTGTTCTGAGTGCGGCGGTCAAAATGGAAAATCAAACGCCGCGCGAATTCATCGCGCTAACCGGAAGCCCTGGACGTCGTCTCGCAGGCGTATATTCGGTATGAGGGTCAGGAACGATGAGGCTGTGGAATACAGGCCTCGGGAGGAGCGGCACACCCTGAAAGAATCCGGTGCCGTCAAATAACTGCCGTCTGCTGCATTGCACAAGTCTGCGCATTATAAAGGCTTTTCAGAATTTGTATACCTTTTATACATGCCTTGCTGGCGATGCCAGCAGCAGCGGGGTCACGCAAGTTGGCGAGAATGCAGTGCTATTCATCAGAAAATTTCGCCATGATGGTTGGCTTGCCATACAAACTGTTCAGGCAATGGCTCCGCAAGCAACTTTTCATGTAATTGTCACATTGCTAGTCCGTGAATTATCAGCACTTTTTACGGTAAATTGGCTTGCTAAGGGGGGGCAAACGGGGCACACTACGCGGCTTTCACTTTTTGCAACTTTTACCGTAATCTCGCTTGGCGAGTTCGGGTATTGCTAACCTTCGACCTGGGGGTCTGGAATATGTCTGATCTGGCTACTGCTGGCTCTCTGCAGAACGCTTCCTTACCGCAACTTCCCGTGAGCTGGTATTTCGACCAGCGAATCCACGACATCGAAATGGATGTGCTGTTCAGTAACGGCCCGCAATACATTGGCCATGAGCTGATGGTTCCGGAAATGGGTGACTACCATACGCTGGAATGGATGGGGCATGCCAAGATGCTGGTACGTAACCAGAATGGCATCGAGTTGCTGTCCAATGTCTGCCGTCACCGGCAGGCCATCATGCTGCAGGGAAAGGGCAATACCCCGAATATCGTTTGCCCGATCCATCGCTGGACGTATGACACCGAAGGTCAGTTGATGGGGGCGCCCCACTTTCCACAGAACCCTTGCCTTCATCTCGGGAAAAGCCCGATCCAAAACTGGAACGGATTGCTGTTTCAGGGTAAGCGGGATGTCGCCCGCGATCTGGCCAGCTTGGGTGTAAAAGGCAATCTGGACTTCTCCGGGTTCATGCTTGACTCGGTCGTCATCGACGATATCCAGTGCAACTGGAAAACATTCATTGAAGTGTATCTGGAAGACTACCATGTCGTGCCGTTCCATCCCGGGTTGGGCAACTTTGTCGATTGCGACCAACTGAAGTGGGAGTTTGGCGATTGGTACAGCGTGCAGACGGTTGGTGTGCTTGACGGGCTGAAAAAGGCCGGTACACAGGTGTATGGTAAGTGGCAGCAGGCGGTGCTGGATCGCTTTGAGGGCGGCCTGCCAAAACAGGGCGCTATCTGGCTGACCTATTATCCAAACATCACCGTCGAGTGGTATCCGCACTGCCTGGTCGTTTCAACCGTGGTACCTCGAGGACCGGAACAGACTACCAATGTGATCGAATTCTATTACCCGGAAGATATCGTTCTATTCGAACGTGAATTCATCGAGGCCGAGCGTGCGGCTTATCTTGAAACCGGAGTAGAGGACAAGGAAATCTGTGAGCGGATGGATGCAGGGCGCAAGGCGCTGTATCGGCAGGGCCGTAGTGAAGCAGGACCCTACCAGTCGCCAATGGAAGACGGAATGTTGCATTTTCATGAGTTTCTGCGTAGAGAAATCGGTCCTCACCTGCACCGCTGAAGTCCAGTATATTGCCGGAGCCTGTCGATGTTGAGTGGCGTATCCAGAAACCGTGGTGCGCTTTGGATGCTGGTTGCGGGACTGATGTTCACTTGCATGGGAGTATGCGTCAAACTCGGCGCACGCTACTTTACCGCTGCAGAGTTGGTGTTCTACCGCTCGTTTGTCGGGCTGCTGGTTGTCTGGGCCATCATCCGCGCCAGGGGATATCCACTCGCGACGCACCATTGGCGCAAGCACCTGAGTCGTAGCCTGTCAGGTTTTGCTGCGCTATCGATGTACTTCTATACCATTGCCGCCCTGCCACTGGCTACAGCGGTCACGCTCAATTACACATCATCCCTTTTCATCGCGCTGATTACGACCATGCTCTTACGCGAACGCCCTGGATTGCGGCTGATCAGTGCCGTTGGACTGGGATTTATCGGGGTAACTGCACTGCTGAAACCCGCATTTCAAGCTGATCAATGGCTTGACGGCCTGATCGGATTGATTTCTGGCGTGTTTGCTGCCGTCGCCATGATCAATGTTCGTGGGCTGGGGCGGCTAGGTGAGCCAGAATGGCGAGTGGTGTTCTATTTCTCGCTGATTTCCACCGTAGGTGCCGGGAGCTGGATGGTGTTGCACGAGTTTTCTCCTCTTACCTGGCAAGGTGTTGTCATCATTCTGTGCATGGGCACTGCAGCCACCTTGGCTCAGCTGGCACTTACCAGGGCCTACGGGCGCGGCAAGGCCATGGTTGTGGCCAGCCTGGCCTACAGCACGGTGGCGTTCTCCAGCCTGGCTGGCGTCTTGCTCTGGCAGGATTGGCTGCCTTTATCTTCCTGGGCAGGTATGACCATGATCGTACTGTCCGGCCTGATCAGTTTACAGGCGTTTCCCGAACCGACCTCCAATCGCCGGCGATAGCGTACGCGCTTGCTGCAAGCCAATACCGGCGCCAACCTGGCAGGCAAACATGGTCTACAATGGTCAAATATCGATGGCGATTGCGGGGGCTTGTCCCGCCCGGCCGGGGGGCCGATTGCTATCCGTTTGTTATTGATGGAGGCCGGATGATTTCGATTCAACAACAGTCAGATAACCTGCTTAACATCGCCGTGTTCGGAGAGTTCAGCCTGAAGGACTTTCAGGAGTTCGAATCCAGCGCACTCTACACCATGCGTTTCAAAGGCCCGGTAAAAATCCTGCTCGACCTGCGGGACATGGGCAGTTACACACTGGACATGGCCTGGGAGGAGGTGCGCTTTACCCGTGAGCATGCGAACCAGATCCAGCGGGTGGCGGTCGTTACCACTGATCAGTGGGTGGCGTGGAGCGCATGGATTTCTCGTTTGTTTATCGACATTGAGGTGTCGATTTTCGATACGCCGGACGCTGCAAGGCAATGGATCGAACAATGTCCTGCATGATCGCGGTGTTGCCATGATTAGCTGGCTGAACAAACTTCGCCCGGCCCCTGATCACCCGATGCGGGACGTCAAGGCAGCTCAGACCATCCTGGATCAATTGCCGCGAACCGACCCTCACAAGTACGTACTGGAAGTCGCAGCGTGGATTGAATCAGTGACCCAAGCGTCCGGATTCCGGTTGAGCAACCGCGCGGCGATCATCAGATTGCTTGACGAAGCGGGTTATCCGCTGCAGCGCAAACTGCAGCAGGAATACCTGCCACAAAACCGGCAATCCAGACTACGCGAGCAAGCTGTCTGGAAAGCCTTGGTCGACTACTGGCGCGCTCTGGTCAACGCCTATCTTTTCTGCCTGGACGCCAGCGCAATGAACGCCCGGGAAGCCGAATCGGTTAAACCTGCGCTGCCATTATTATGCGCCAGAGCGTTGCATGCGGCGGGATGCATGTACAAGACCATGCTGCTGCATTATGGTCCGGTGGATGATTCGGTCTGGCATGGCCTGTCAAGGATTTGGCTGTTTGTCGAAGGACATCAATTGCAGGATGTCCAGGTAGGGCTCTATCCACACCTTCAGCGCCCAACGACAGCCAGGATTGAGTTCACCAAGCCATTGATGCTGGCCTGTTCGTCTGCTCACTCGTTATTGCCGCCTCAGATCGACCTGGCAGAGCGCATGATTGATGATGTTGCCAGCCATTTTGTAATGGGAAACGAGCC
This sequence comes from uncultured Burkholderiales bacterium, assembly GCA_964495595.1. Classification (GTDB taxonomy): domain Bacteria; phylum Pseudomonadota; class Gammaproteobacteria; order Burkholderiales; family SCOH01; genus CALMFQ01. The sequence goes on from CAZBWH010000040.1 coordinate 11,036, forward strand.
TGACAGCCGTAGCGCATTTGTTTACGACCTAGCGGTGCCCCGTCCTCCCAGCCGGTTGGTGGCCGGAATGATGGTAACGCCGCGCATGCGGTTTGTCGGGCCGGGCATGGCCTCGGTCCGCCTGGAAGAATTGTCCAGAGTACTGGACAATCCTGCAGCCGTATCGGCTGCAGGATTCAGCTATGCCGCTTCAGCAGTCAGCTTGCGTACGGTATTGCAGCATTTGTTGTTTTACTGGAGTATGTCGCCCCCTGAGCGGCAGTGGCCTCGCATGCCTGTTTTCGGCCGGTTGACTGTTGTGCATGGCTATGCCAACGTAATGCGCAGCGTTCTTTTCAGTAAATTCGACATCGCTCCCGCGCCGCAAGCCACTCGCGATCTGTTGCTTCGGCAGAAGCATGATCTCGAGCAGTTCGGATTTGTTACCAACGAAACCCAACAGCTCATGGATACTGCCAGAGACGAAGATGCTGATGATTTGCAGGCAGAAAACTGGCTGGTGCAGAACGTAAGTCTGGGAGGGTATGGTGCGGTACTACCGGCGTTGCGTAGTGACTGGCTGCGTGTCGGATGTCTGCTGGCGGTAAGGGGCGCGCAGGGTGACTGGCAGATTGGTGTGGTGCGGCGTTTGCATTTCGATGCCGAACGGCAAACCCACGTCGGTATCGAGATACTGGCTGCGCGGTTGACTCCGGTAAGAATCCGGCCTGCTTCCACCCCCCGGCGCGACGACAGCGAAGAATATGCGTTGTTGTTTGCGTTATCGCTTGCCGGGATGACCAGCGGAACCCTGCTGGTGCGGGCCGGCAACAGTCAGCCTGGCCAGACCTATCTATTGAGTGGCCCGGACCAACCCGTACGGGTGGAGTGGGCTGCACTGCGGGAGCGGGGAGAAGAGTTTGAGCTGGTCGAGTTTCGCGTCTTGTCGCAGGAGTAACCTCCGCTGGTATTGCGACATATCGCTGCTCGCCTATATTGGAATGAGAGTGTCCTGACGGCTCAGCGTTTTTTATTAAACCGGATTGATCGACGACTGGTTGCCAATGCTTGATCTGCTAAATCGTTTCAAAAAAAACAATGATCCTCTCGATGGCTTGAAGAGTGCTCAAGCTTGGTGGAAGAATGTCCAGACGGGAGATTTGTCCAGTGCGCATGCTGATGTGGCCGAGTTGGTTAACCGGTTCATCAATGAGGACTTGAGCCCGACATTGCCACGATTGCAGTCGCTGATGTGGCTTGACGACCAGATTCAGCACGCGCACGAATCCCTGTCGCTGCAGTATGTGCAAAATCCGCGCATGTCAAAGACCATCGAGAGTCGTTTATGGCATCAGGTTATGGGCTTGGCCCATCACATGATCTTGGCGTATCTTCGTTTCATTCGAGACCCCGGCTCTGCTGAGGAGGGCAAGAATGCCTCGGCAGCGGCATCGGCAGCCAGTCGGTCGATGGAACCGCTTTTGCCGCGAGTCATGGCGCGGACGCTGCGTTATCTTGGTTTTCAGGCCAAGTTTCAGTATTTCCGGTTCCTCACTCCTGACCGGAAATTCTGGGCGACCGCCAATCAGGTGTTTCGGTTGGCCGAGGTCAAGGGGGTTGACTCCGACTCATTCCCGCTTTACGACTCTACCAAGGCCCGTGCCAGCTCCTGTGCGGACGAATATCTGCAGATCATGATGCTCGCCAGTCTCAACACCGGCGCGCTGTCCCCGAGACAACTGGATATCGTAGATGGCTGGCTGAAAATGTGGTCGCACCATATCAGTATTGAGCGGGCAGCAAAGCCGGGGGAGCAGCATTATTTTGTTGACCTGTCCGGATATGAACAGGCGCGCCGGATCATTGGCAAGGTGCCACAAGGCAACATCAATCGCTTCTGGAGCTCGGCTGATCTGGTTCAGCAAATCGGCCTGATACGGCGGGCGCTGGAGGGAGGCAACAAATCTACCAGCCTGGATCCCTCATTCCGTCAACCCGGTGCGCTGGATCTGGTCAAGCTGGTGGAGTCCTGGTGGTCTCCAGACAAGGAAAGCCAACCCCATCGCGGAGCAGACCGCATCAAGGTCAAGAAGCTGATCGATGTGATGCATGGCATGCATGATATCTGCCTGCACATCAAGTACGACAATGAACGTCTGTCTGATCTAGAGAAACGGCAGGATGCCGATCATGACGAAATGCTGGACATGCGTCAGTATGGTTTTGTCACCGAACGGACTCGCCAGCGTAAAGAACAGGCCATGGCTTTGCATGTGCAAAAGCATACTATTGGCGAACATGAAACCTGGGCCGTAGAAAACGAGAGTCATGGCGGCTACGGCGCGAAACTGCCGGTGGTCGAAAATGACTGGGTCAGACTCGACGCCTTGCTGGCCGTGCGGCCCGAGAACTCGGATCGCTGGCAGCTGGCCACCATCCGTCGGTTATCCAGATTGCCCGACGGCAACATGTATTCAGGGATCCAGGTGCTGGCATACTCACCGGTGACGGTCGAGTTGCGGATGCAAACCAATCGTGCAAGCAGCGGGTATTCGATTGATGGAATCGATTCTGCCGGAATGATGGCATCGGGTGTGGGTGTTTTTACTTCTGCCAAGTCAAGCGCACAAAAGGTCAATGGTTTGGTGATGCGTGCATCCGATTATCAACAGGAACGGGTTCTCGTGCTGTCGGCTCGTGGCAAGGAGTTCCGGGTACGAGCCAAGGAGGCGCTGGCGCGTGGGACAGACTGGGTCTGGGTGAGGGTGGAAAATGACGCGGCACCAACCGCCTGAGTTCGCCACATGTCTGTGTTTTGCAGCGCCGCCTTTTGCGGCGCTGATTGTTTGTGGATTTAGGTAGCCGGATGCTGGCTGCCAAGCAGGTCGCCAAGCTGTCAATTACCGCGGCAATCGTTACGTTGTTGCTGAAGTTTATTGCTTGGCATCTGACCGGCTCCGTCGGCCTGTTTTCTGATGCGATGGAGTCGCTGGTCAATCTGAGTGCGGCGGTGATCGCACTTGCCGTGTTATCGATCGCAGAACAGCCTGCCGATGATGGTCACCCGTATGGTCATGACAAGGCAGAATATTTTTCCAGCGGCGTGGAAGGAGCATTGATCATCGTCGCAGCCATGTCGATCATCTGGTCTGCCTGGCAACGATTTTTCGATGGAGGAGTGTTACGCCATTTGCCACTGGGAGTGGCGATTTCCGTGCTCGCATCGTTGATCAATTTCGCCGTCGCCAGCTATATGGCAAAAGCGGCAAAGGCGCATGACAGCATCACTCTGGAAGCAGACTCTGCCCACTTGATGACTGATGTGTGGACCTCGGTCGGATTGGTGGCTGGGCTGAGTGTGCTGATTATTGCGCCGCCATCCTGGCAACTGCTTGATCCAGTGATTGCGATCGCGATTGCCATGCATATCATTCACGCCGGATGGCAACTGCTCGGCCGATCGCTGAACGGGCTGATGGACGCAACCTTGCCAGCTGAGGAAATGGCAGACATCCGCGCAGCCATTCAGGCGACGACAGGGTCGCAATACCCCGTAGCGGGGCTACGGGCCAGGAAAGCCGGCTCCCGGCGGTTCGTTGAATTCAAGTTATTGGTGCCTGGCGACATGCGAGTGGCTGAAGCGCACTTGCTGTGTGATCAACTGGAAGCCGAAATTGCCCGTCGTCTGGCACGCACGGTAGCGGTTATTCATGTTGAGCCAGTAGATGAACCGAATCAGGGCTGACAATTGGAAAATAAATGCCAGGCGGCCAGGCAAACAGGGTCTACGCTTGCAGGGCTGAAATCTGCAGCGATTTCAATTGCTGGATGCCATCGGCCGCCAGGTCAAGCATTGCATCCAGTTCCTGGCGCTGGAATGGGCTGCCTTCTGCGGTTCCCTGAACTTCAACAAACCCGCCGCTACCGGTCATAACGACATTCAGATCCGTTTCACAGTCCGAGTCTTCGGCATAGTCCAGATCCAGCACGGCAACCCCCTGACAGATGCCGACCGATACCGCCGCCACAGAATCACGTAACGGCCACTCGTTCAGTTTGCCGATGGATTGCAAATGAACGAGCGCATCGTGAACGGCCAGGTAAGCGCCGGTAATGCTGGCCGTTCTGGTTCCGCCATCGGCCTGGATGACATCGCAGTCGATTTGCAGGGTGCGTTGTCCGAGCTTCTCCAGATCAAGCACTGCTCGCAGCGAACGGCCGATCAGTCGCTGGATTTCCTGAGTCCGGCCAGTCTGTTTGCCGGCCGAGGCTTCACGCCGCATTCGCGAGTGGGTCGAGCGGGGCAGCATGCCATATTCCGCCGTCAACCAGCCCTGATTCCTGTCGCGCAGGAAGGGGGGCACGGTGTCTTCCACACTGACAGTGCAAATGACCTTGGTCTCTCCAAACTCCACCAGTACCGAGCCTTCAGCATGGGAGGTGTAGTGGCGGGTAAACCGGACAGGACGCAGTTGATCCGGCTGACGATGGCTTGGGCGCATTAATTTGAATCCTGAATGGGGCAAGAGGCCAAATCACTTGGCGTATTTATCAATGGTGGCGCGGATTTCAGCGATGGCTGCCTCGATGTCCATTTCGGACACATCCTTGTCTTCACGCAAGATGTGTTCGGCATCGAGTTCCTTCAGCTTGGTGGTAAAGCTGTCCTGTGGCATGGTGCGGGTCTGAATGGTGTTCTGGGCATCGGCTACGGTATCTTCTTCCAGCCAGGTAATGCCCAGCACGGAAAGGTTGTCGCTGTGTTTGCCAGCGCGCAGCTCGGCCTGATCCATCAATTGTGGCAGGGCAAACATCGCCGGGTAGTTGCCCAGATAGTTGCAGACTTCATCGACCTTGAGTGGCCCCCAGAATCCGTCTGTGCTGAGCAGCACGGAATCATTCTCGTACAGAGCCAGCTTGCCACCAAGCTCGACTTCCGGTGGGTGCAGTCCACCGAGACAGTTGTAGATTTTGTTGCGCTCGGGGTGCACCTGAGCCTCAGCCTCGGTAATCACCCCGTGGTCAACCATCTGCTGCACCTTGGAATGATCCCGCGTCTGGGCGACCAGACGGCCTTTGCGAATCAGATACAGCCGCGAGTCACCGACGTGAGCCCAATACGCCATGCCGTCCTGGACCAGACAGGCAACACAGGTCGTGCGCGGCGTTTCCAGCAACTGGTGATTGGTGCTGTAAGCTAGAATCGCATCGTGAGCCTTGTTCAGCGCCTCGGACAGGAAGATCAACGGCGCGTTGATCACCGGCTTGGCTTTTTTCTGAAACAGCTCGGCCAGTAATTCGACCGTGATCTGGGAGGCCACTTCACCATGCAGGTGTCCACCCATGCCATCGGCGACCACTAGCAGCAGGGAGTCGCGGCTGTAGGAATAGCCTACCCGGTCCTGATTGTATTTACGGCCACCGCGGCGGCTTTCCTGATAGATCGAGAATTTCATGCTGGCTGATGCAGCTGTCTGCAAAATATGTAAATGGAATAATTATACTGCAAGGACCCGTACACGTGTGGCCTGTATCGTTGCATGGCGGTGGAATCAGCGCATCCTGATGCGCGCCAGCGATTTTTTCAGATTATCCAGCATAGACGCTTTTGGCGGAGTTTCCGGCACTTTAGGTGACAGCGCCTTCTGCAGTGAATGCACACTCTGCGGCCGGTCTAGATAGTTGAGATGCAGACACCAGTCAACGATTTCGAGCAATTCGTTGGAGTATTTCCCGCCCCACAGCTTTTTGGCGGAAACCAGCCGGTCATCTTCGACGCGGGCATCGGCCGCTTGGGGGGCGAAACCGGCCATGCAGGCAAAAATACTGGCACCCACACTGTAGATATCGGTCCACGGGCCAAGGTTTTCCCGCCCCTTGTACTGTTCAGGCGCAGCGAAGCCCGGGGTGTACATCGGGGTAAAACGCTTGATTTCGTTGGTGAGCGTCTGGCGGGCCGAGCCGAAATCGAGCAAAACCGGGGAGCTGTCCCGCCGGATGTAGATGTTGGCCGGCTTGATGTCCAGATGCAGCAGTTTGTGCAGGTGTACTTCCCGCAGTCCATTCAGCATGTGGTAGAAAACATGGCGGATGATGTCTTCCCGCACCGAGCCATGAAGCTGGATTTCGCGTTGCAGGGTACGTCCGCGCTCATATTCCATCACCATGTAAACGGTTTCGTTGGCGCGGAAGAAATTCAACACCCGAACTACGTTGGGGTGCTGGATATGCGCGAGTGTCTTGCCTTCTTCAAAAAAACACTTCAGGCCGAACTTGAACGTCGCCAGCTTTTCCGGTGTCGTGGCAACGACCTTGTCGCCATCCTGGCGCAGCGCCAGCGAATTGGGCAAGTATTCCTTGATGGCTACCGGCTTGTCGTTTTCATCCTGCGCAAGGTAAACGATACTGAAGCCACCAGCACTGAGCTGCTTGACGACGGTGTAATTCAGTAATTGGTAGCCGCGGGGTAACGCGAGATTGGTTTGGCTCGACATGGGGTGATGGGCTCGGTGTCCTGTGGCTTTAACCAGTGTTGTGTTGCGCCCGGGGCTTGCCGAGGGGAGCCGGTAAGCCTGTGGCGCATGGTTTATAATTGGCCGGTTCTTGCGCATTCATTTTGGTTTCAATCCGCACTGAAGTAAAGGTGCCAATCAGCTCTCACTAATATAGAGCATTTATCCCGGTTCCGCGTCTGCCTTGTGACAGACCCGATGAATCGGCGCTGACAGGAGACACGTTTCATGATAAGCAGTATGACTGGCTACGCCAATGCCAGCCGCGAATTGCAGGGTGCATCAGTCGTACTCGAGATGCGTGCGGTCAATCATCGTTACTTGGAAGTCAGTTTTCGCGCGCCAGACGAGTTGCGCATTATCGAGCCGCAGTGCCGCGACCTGATCTCCCGGCAGCTGAGCCGAGGCAAGGTTGAGGTACGGATATCAATCAATCGCCCGGCTGAGGCCCAGTCTTCGTTACAGCTCAACCAGGCAATGGTGGCGCAGTTGTTCGCCGTGTCCGATGCTATCCGCACGCTGCGACCCGAAGTTGGCGAATTGAAAGCCGGCGAAGTCCTGCGTTGGCCGGGAGTGCTGCAAACCCAGGAAATTCCGGCGGAACAGTTGCAGCAGACTGCGTTGGCATTGCTGCGCGAAGCGCTGGAAGATTTTACGGCCACCCGTCGTCGTGAAGGTGACAAGTTATTGGCCCTGATTCTTGACCGTGCGGCCGCCATTGACCAGCGAGTGGAAACCGTGCGGCCCAGAATCCCCGAATTGCTGCAGGCGTACAAGGAGAAATTGGCCACCCGGCTGAAGGACGCGCTGATCAATGTGGAAGATGACCGGATACGGCAGGAATTTGCCCTGTTTGCACAAAAAATCGACGTTGATGAAGAACTGGACCGGTTGCAGGCACACCTGACCGAACTGCGGCGGATCGTAAAAGGGGGCGGGGCGGTTGGCAAGCGGCTGGATTTCCTGCTGCAGGAATTAAACCGTGAGGCCAACACCCTTGGCTCCAAATCGGTATCGACCGAAGTGTCGCAGACAGCAATGGAGCTAAAAGTCCTGATCGAACAGATCCGCGAGCAGATCCAGAATATTGAGTAGTGTTTCACAACGTCGCAAGAAATCTTAGCAACAACGCCAAAGCCCCGATTCGTGGGGCTTTTTTCATTTCACGTCGTTTCATGTTGTGTCAACAAAGCGCTTAATTGTCGTGTACCCAAAGGTGTACCCAGGGCCATTTTCAGTGATCGGGTTGGGTACAGGGTGCTAATTCGCATATGGAAAATCATGGGCAAGCTGACAGATGTAAAAATCCGCGCATAGATCAAAGCCGGCGAACGATTCGAAGGCATGGCAGACGGCGATGGCCTGTACCTGCGTTACCGTGAGGGCGATACCGTTCCTGTGTGGCGCGTCCGCTACAGATTTGCCGGCAAGGCCCGCATCATATTATGTATATGTTATACGCTTGTATATCATTTAATCGGCAAGGACGTACCATCATGGCCACCGCAACGCTTCGCAAGCATGGGCATTCCATTGCCCTGACTCTCCCGCCGTCCGTACTGCAAGCCTTGAGCGCCGATGTAGGCACTCAGGTTGATTTGCGCGTGGAAGATGGCCGTCTGATCGTTGAGCCGCGCCGCCGGCCCAAATATCAATTGGCTGATTTGCTGCGCGGGTGCGATGAGCTGCCAAGTGCCGAAGGCTGGGACGAGTTGCCACCAGTCGGGAGCGAAGCGCTTTGAGCCACACATTCAGCCGTGGCGACATCATAGCCTTGCCATTTGATCCTGCACTGGGCAGCGAGCAGCAAGGCCACCGGCCCGCGCTGGTGCTGTCGCCTGCCGCATTCAACCGGTTGGGGCAGGCATTGGTGTGCTCGATTACCCAAGGTGGCAGCCATGCCCGTGGCAGCGGTTGGGTGGTATCGCTAACCGGCACCGGCCTGCAAAACGCCGGCGTCGTCCTGTGCAATCAGGTTCGTTCTCTGGATTGGCGAGCACGCCAGGCCCGCTATCTGGAAACCGCGCCTGCTGATCTGGTGGATGAGGTGTTAGCACGGGTGCAAACCTTGCTGGATTAAGTCGAAATGCCGGCCTGGGGGCCGCTCCCAGAGCGGTGTCCAGGCCAGCGGCCATTCAGCGGGCGAGCAGTGTGCGGGTAAGCTGCCTGAGCAGCTCTTCGTCGGATCGGAACTGTAGCCGGATCAATACCTTGCGGTCACCTTCGTGTTCTGCTGCGTGGGCTTCGATCTTGCCACGGCCGGCGCCCATCAGCCGGAGGAGCAATTCGTCGCGGTGTGGCAGGCTGGTCTGGCCGGCGATGAACAGCAGTACGCTGTTGGCGCGCTGCAGGCTGAGGTTCATGTTGCCGACGTAGTCGCCTGACTGGCTGGTGTGGCCTTCGATGACTACGCGCTGGATTTCCGCGCTGAATTCCGGCTTGGCAAAAATTGCCCGGGTGACGATCGGCATCATTTGCTGCAGACGCTGGGCACCCTCCGGTTTCAGCTCAAACCGTCCGGTGTCGAAGAAGAACCGGTCCGGCAATACCATTTCACCCTCCGGCGTAATCTCGACATCGACGCCAGCCTTGCGGAATTCCTGCCCGAGGGTCGCCAGCACCTTGTCGCGGGTCTGCTGCCTGGTGGCGCTCAACTCGCCGATCTGCATCAGGGCAAGCATGAACAGCAGGGCGAACAGCAGCAGCAGCCCGGACATCAGGTCGCCGATCGACAGCATGGTGTAGTCTTCGGTCGTATCGTATTCGACCAGCGATGGGCTGTGATCGCTCATGATTCAGCCTCTTCAGCCAGTTGTGCCCGCAGCCGGCGTTGCTGGGTGGCAGCCATGGCCTGCTGGGCTTCGGCCAGTTGCCGTGCGGCAAGGGTGGCATCACCGAGATTGCTGGCCACCTTGCTGATCTCGCCCACAATGGTGTGCGCCTGGCCATCGAGCTGCTGGAAGAAGCGGGCTGCGCTCTGCCGGGCAGCATCAAAATACTGGCTGGCCGCCAGTGGCAGCTGCCCGGTCAGCTCGGCCAGCTGGGCTGAAACGGTCTGCAGGCTGGCGCGCACTTCCTGCAGGGCGCGTGCCTCTTGTTGCACTTCGTCGCTGAGCGTCGCGTCGCGCCGTTGCAGCGCGGCGAGCAGGGCCTGGGCCTGCGACAGATTGACCTGTTCGACCAGGGCCGCCACGCTTTGCTGGGTGTGTTGCAGTTTGGCAAAAGCGTCATCCCATTGCGAATGCATGACCACACGGCGTTCGGCTTCGTGGTCAAACGCTGCGCGCAGCCGGTGGGTGCTGGTATCCAGCCCGGCGCGCTGCTGACCCAGCAACTGCTCCAGTTGCTGGTTTTGTTGCTGCAGGAAAAATTCCAGCCCGTTGCGGTATTCGTCACGCAACCGCAGCATTTCATCGCTGGCGGTGGCGCGCAGGCCGGCCAGCTGGGTGTGCAGGTCGTTGCTGCCAGCTTGCAGCCCGTCCCGGGCCGTCTGCATTGCCTCCAGCGCCTGGCGCTGAATCTGGCTGAAGCTGTCCCGGTAAGTGCGGTACAGCTCGGATTCTTCACGCTGGCGGCTGTTCAGTGCTTCCAGGAAATAGCTCTGGTGCTTGTCGAGCATGCCTTCAAACGTGCGCCGGATGCGTTCGAGATCGGTTTCGGCGGTCTGGCGCAATGTATCCAGATGCATGTCCAGGCCTGCCAGGCTGCTGGCGAGCTTGCGCCGGGCGGTTTCCATCACGTTGGCTGCGCTGTTCTGCAATTCGACAAAGGTTTCACGGTATTCGCCCAGTAACGCCTGTTCTTCTGCCTGGCGTTTGGCCAGCGTCTTGTCGAACGAATCGGCAAACTGCTGCAAGGCGGTATTGACCTTGCTGTCGAAGGTATCGACCGTGTGGCTGAACAGCGCGAACGGCGCCCTGATGTTGTCGGAAAACTGTGCCAGATCGGCAGCCGCATCGGTCAGCCGGATCATGGATTCATGATGTACGGCTTTCAGTTCGCTGACCGCCCCCGGTAATGGCTCCAACACCTCCAGCGCCCGGCCCATGGTGTCAACTGCCGGCTTCAGCAGCTTTTGCATCGCCAGCACGGCGCTCATCAGCGAATCTTGCTGCTTGAGTGCCAGAATGATGTGGCGATTGAGCAGCCGGCTTTCTTCCACCAGGGTCTGGCCGGGTTCGAGTTGCCGTGCCAGCAGCGCCTCAGCCTGTTCCGCCTGCTGGCGCTGCAGGGCTTGAGCGGCCTGTTTGCGCCAATCTCGCACCCGGATGCCCAGCATCGCCTGAAGGATATTGAACATCGCGGCGCCGGACAGCCCGACCAGCGAGGCGTAAAACGCCGTTTTCATCCCGCCCACTAAGGCGTGGGCGGATTCGATGAACTGGGTCGTGCCTTCCGACCCGCCAAAGTGCGCCAGGCCGGCGGTAATGCCGCCGAAGGTGCCCAGAATTCCCAGCGCGGTAGACAGTGGCGGGACAAATCGAAAGCCGACCAGCGGGTCGGAGCGGGACAGGAAGGCGCGGTACGACTGATTGTGCTGCGCCTGAAGAAAGGCTTGCCGGTATTGCTGCCATTGCCAGAGTTGCAGGCAGACGAAGACGGCAAGCGTCAGCACGATCAGTGCCACGCAGACATCGGTGCTGGCGAAGATCGCCCTGAGCAGGGCAAACAGGGGTTCGAATACAAACTGGGAGGAGGGCATGACCGGTCATCCTGATTCCGTTGCCTGCAGGGCAGGCGGGGTCAATATACCCTTGTTGCTATGTCTGTCAGGTTTTGGGCGGTTATTTTCAAATCATCATTGCCCGGACGTTTTTATGAATACTGCATGGCGTGGCCCTTGCCTGTCAAGCGCTTTGCACACCAGCAGGGAAGCGGTTTAGCGCTTGACGGCAAACTGAAAACGAGGCCCTACCCGTACTTGGTCATCAGGGCTGGATACTGCCTTATATCTATTTTTGTGGATGGATTATCGCTATCAATCATGACATTTTTATAAATATTTCAAATATGCAGCCCATTTTGGGTAGTTAACTATCGGTCAGGGTTTGATTGTGATCATGTCCTTGCCTAGCATGACCGTGGTACTCATTAGGGTATCTGAAGAGGGTAATGTTGAGGTGGCGGCATGAATGCGGATGATGGTGGCAGCCAATATGAACTCGTCCTGATGGCGACGCTGATCGGTAACTACTGGGTGCGCAGCATGCGCAGGACGTGGGAACACTTTAATGGTGATCTGGCAATGGCGTTCGTGCTGGGGGAAATCGCCGTTTATAACGTTTCGCAGTTGCATGTCTCGCCCGAGGCATGTCGCAGCCTGCCGCAGCGATTGCGGGAAGGCCGGCTGCACGAATTGCTCAAGCCGTGCAATGCCTATTCGATCGCGGAAGCCACCGGCATGCCGCGGGAAACGGTGCGGCGCAAATTCGGCTTGCTGGAACAACAGGACTGGATCACCCGTGTACCGGAGGGCGGTTTTATCGTCAGCACCCGCTGCGTTGACCATGCCTGGCGCGACACGTACCCGGCCGCTTTCCATGAACTGATGGCGACAGTACGCCTGCTGCGCATGCACCTGCCCGGACACTGGTTTGCTGCGCCTGACGGGCTGACAACGACGGCAACCGGCCATGCACTACGCTCGAACGAAGGTAAAAACAACAAAGCATGACAAGGAGACACCATGCAACTGACCATTCAAGGAAACGGGCTGCTGGCCAGACTGGCCTTGCCTGAACAATTCGTATTTTCGACCCACGTGGCGTTCCGCCAGGCGATGAGGCAAATCCATGCCAGCGGTCTGGTGCGCATTCTGGAGCTGGACTTTGCCAGGGTGGCGCAAATGGACAGCGCAGCACTGGGCATGTTGCGCTGCGTGGCATTCGACGACCCACGCTACGCGGTGCGATTGCTCAATGCTCGCCAGGACATGCAGGCCCTGCTGGAAATGGCCCAGTTGCAGGTGTCGGCCTGACAGCTGGATGGGCTATGCTGAATCATTTCACCCGGTTTGAAAGGAGTCTGCCATGAGCCAACACACCTACAAATTACTGGAGCTGGTCGGATCATCTCCCGTCAGCAGCGACGACGCGGTGCGCAATGCCATTGCCCAGGCGAGCCAGACGGTGCGTAACATCGACTGGTTTCAGGTGACTGAAACCCGCGGGCATATCGTCGATGGTCAGATTGCGCACTGGCAGGTGACGCTGAAGATCGGTTTCCGGATCGAACCTTAACGAGTCTGCGGCAAGCCGCTGCGGCGGCTTGCCTGGTGGAAGATCGTCAGCACGGCTGCTGGCCGATACGCCTGGCGAGCATTGCCCGCGTTACTTTGGACGCCGGGGGCCGTTTGAGGTGGTCGCAGATAAACGCGGCAGCATCGACCAGCTTGTCCAGATCGATGCCGGTGTCGCGCCCCATGCCGTGCAGCATGTACACCACGTCTTCGGTGGCCACGTTGCCGGCTGCTCCCTTGGCATACGGGCAGCCTCCCAGCCCGCTGATCGAACTGTCAATGATCGCAATGCCCTGTTCCATCACTGCGTAGATATTGGCCAGCGCCTGGCCGAATGTGTCATGAAAATGCACCGCGAGCTTTTTGATCGGCACGTTGCGCCCCACGGCGTCGATCAGCTTGCGTGCGGCCAGGGGGGTACCGACGCCGATGGTATCGCCCAGCGAGATTTCGTGACAGCCCAGCTGATGCAGGCGTAGCGCCAGCTCTGCGCTGATGGTCGGCTTGATCTCGCCTTCGTACGGGCAGCCCAGTACGCAGGAAATGTAACCACGAACCTTGATGCCACGATCCAGCGCCCGTTCGATGATGGGCTCAAAGCGGCTGAATGATTCGTCGATGCTGCAATTGGTGTTCTTGCGGCAGAAGGTTTCGGAGGCGGCGGTAAAAAGCGCAATCTCGTCGCAATTGGCTGCCAGCGCAGCTTCGAACCCTTGCTGGTTGGGCACCAGTACCGGGTAGCTGACGCCATCCCGGCGCAGGATGCCGTGCATGATGTCGCGATGATCAGCCATCTGCGGCACCCATTTTGGGGAAACGAAAGCCGTGGCTTCGATCACGTCCAGGCCGGCATCGGCGAGCATTTCGATCAACTGCAGCTTGATGGCGGTTGGAATGACGGCGGTTTCGTTTTGCAGTCCGTCGCGGGGGCCGACTTCGACAATCTTGATCCGGGTGGGCAAGCTCATTTACGGTTTCCGTTTCGCTGAAAGAGGGGTCTGATTGGCGGACAGGGCTGTCATTTTAGCGCTTGCCGCCCGGCTTGGCAGCAGGTAACACCCTTGTGTAAGATCGGTCAATCGGGCGCTTGCCCATGCCGGGAGACGAATCATGCCTTACTTGAAGGGTGACATGCTGCGACGGGCCAGGTCAGGGATGCTGGCCGCACTGTTGCTGGCCGTCGGCCAGCCTGGCCATGCCGTCGATCTCGATCCCAAGGCTGCCTGGCAGACTATCCAGTCTGGCGCCATGCTGATCGATGTCAGAACGCCGCAGGAGTTTGCCGCCGGCCACCTGCCAAATGCGGTCAACATCCCGTTTGAAAAGGTGGCCGCCGAACTGGCGCGGCGCAAGGTGGCCAAGGATACACCGGTGGTGCTGTATTGCCGCAGCGGGCGCCGCAGCGGCATCGCCGAAGCGGCGCTGGCCGAGGCGGGCTACCGCAAGCTATACAACGCCGGGGCCTATGTGCTGCTGGCCGAAGAAAAGCCGGCGGCCGATGTGCCGGCCAGACTGTGCAATACGTCCAGGGCGGGCGAGCCCTGTTGATCAATCGGCCTGCAGACCGCGTCCATACTGGCCTGCAGGCCGGGCTGCAAGCCAATACCCATGCGGCCTGCAGGCCAGTGGGTCAGCCTGGAATGTCGGCTTCCACCAACCTGGCCAGCAGGCTGAGCGACTCCTGCCAGCCGGTTTCGCAGGCTTCCGGCGCCAGCGCTTCGGGAATTCCCTCCTGCACGATTTCCAGCACGGTGCGACCGTCCACTACCTGAAAGGTCACGGTGGTGATCATCTCGCCGGCGAGGGCAGGGTCGTCAAAGCGGTCGCTGTGACGGATCTTTTCGCCCGGCACCAGCTCAAGGTATTCCCCGCCAAAGTCGATCTGTTTGCCATTGGCAAACTGGGTGAACGACATCCGGTAACGCCCGCCCACACGGGCGTCCAGCTCGTGCACCTTGCCGGTAAAGCCGTGAGGCGGCATCCACTTGACTACGGCGTCGGGATCGAGAAATGCGCGGTAGATGCGTTCGGCAGGTGCGGTGATCTTGCGGGTGAGGTGAAGGGTGTGTGTGGTCATACGATTTGGTCCTTGCTGATGGGCGGTAGCAACGAAAAGCACAATGCTGGATTGCATGTTAGACGCGATCCGCCCGGGTCGCCAGTGCAGGGCCTGGCAGCGTGCCGGACTTGAGGCTGATCTGCTGGAGACGCCAAGCATACGGTGCAATGCGCTACGCTGCGATTGCACCTTACCGCCATGAAACAGCCGGAGCCCTACGGCCTGGCTTGCTGGTCGACGACAATCAGTTTGCCGGTATCAAAGCCCAGCGCGGCCGCTTTGGCCAGCAGCCGCTGCATGACGTCCGGCGGCAGGGTGGGGGTACGGGCCAGGATCCACAGGTAAGAGCGATCCGGGCCACTGACCAGCGAATACTGATACCCCGCCTGGTCCAGCTCAACGATGGCATAAGTGCCGAAAAACGGCCCGAAAAACGACACTTTCAGATGTCCGCGATCGGTGGCCCCGACAAAATACGCCCGGCCCTCGGCCTGCTTCCAGGTCTTGTCTTGCGCCGAATAGCCGCGGTTGATTACCCGCACACCGCCATCCTCACGCAGACTGTAGTCGGCGCTGACCTGGCTCAAGCCGCGTTCAAAAGAATGATCGAGCCGCGCAATTTCATACCAGCGGCCAAGATAGCGTTGCAACTGAAACGACTCTACCGGCGTGATGCCCGTCGGTAGAGCGGTGCAGCCGGCCAGCATCATGGCCAATATCCATCCCAGAAACTGCGGCATGAAGATTCTCCTGTGTCATGGTGGGGGTCAAATGTCGCCCCTGCGCTGGGTGGGCAACTTGTTGTCCATGAGGGCGTAAGATGTTGATCGGTTGGCAATATCTGCCCACCTTACTATTGGCCTTGTATCTGCAGTCTACTCTGCAGCCCCGCGTAAGGCCCAATGCCCACCTGTCTCGCAGCTTAATGCCTTTGCGTCACTCGCCACAACCTTATGCGCCATCCTCCAGCCGCAACAACTCCACCCCTTCCGCCACCCGTTCACCCACGGTGTAGAGAATTTCCGCAACTTTGCCCTTGGCTGCCGCAACAACGCTGTGTTCCATTTTCATTGCTTCCAGCACCATCAGCGGTTGGCCGGGTTCAACGTTGTCGCCGGCTTGCACCAGTACGGCGACGACGGTGCCGGGCATGGGGGCGGTGAGGTTGTGGTTGGCTTCGCTGCTCTCCAGGCCGTCGAGCACCGGGTCGTGGATGGCCAGTGGCCAGTGTTGGCCGTCGACGTAGACGTGGCGTTCGTGGCCGAGGGCGATGACTTCGGCGTTGAATTGGCGGCCGTTGAGTTGCAAGCGGAGCTCGCCGTTGGGCAGGCGCTGGCCGTTGAATAGCAGCGCTTGGTCTTGCCATTTGCTTGAATAGCCGTCGGCGGCGAAGCCGACATTGACGCTGTGGCGCAAATCGCCGGCCAGCAGGTGGAAGGTCTGGTGATACGGCTCGTTGAGGCGCCAGCCGCTACTGCTGTGCCACGGCGAGTTGGGTTCGCTCGATGCCAGCCGGCGCCGTTCGGCGGCGGCTTGTTGTTGCAGCAAGCTATCCAGCAGCAGTGCGGCGATGGCGCTGGCCGGTGGCGTGGCGGCTGCGGGCAGCAGGTCGGCCTTGAAGCGGGCGATGAAGCGGGTGTCGACGTCGAACGCGGCAAATGCTGGGTGCGCCACCAGCCGCGCCAGAAAGTCGAGATTGGTGGTGAGGCCGACGATGC
>CAZBWH010000041.1:0-27366 GCA_964495595.1 uncultured Burkholderiales bacterium
CGCCGGCAATTGCTGGGCGCGGCGCAATGACGCTCGCGATCCGGCATCTGTCTGCCTATGCGCTGCTCGGTGCGCCGCTGGCCATGGCCGCGCTGCCGGTGTATGTGCTGGCGCCCAGGCTGTACGGCGATGAGCTGGGCATGTCGCTCGGCTTGCTCGGCGCCGTGCTGTTTGGTGCACGGCTGATCGATACGCTGCAGGACCCATGGCTGGGGCGGGTGGTGGATCGCTGGCAACAGCGCGGCTGGCCGGGGCTGCTGATTGCTGGGTCGCTTGGTCTGGCAGCCGGATTTGTCGCGTTGTTTGCGCCGCCGGCGTTGAGCGAGGCAGGCCTTGCCTGGTGGCTGGCCGCGAGCCTGGTGCTGGCTTACACCGCGCACAGCCTGATCAACGTCTGTTATCTCGCCTGGGGCGCGCGGATTTCCGACGATCCGCTGCAACGCAGCCGCATCACCGGCTGGCGGGAGGCGTGTGGTCTGGCGGGTGTGCTGCTGGCGAGCGTGTTGCCGCTGTTGCTGGCCAATCAGTTGCCGGCAGGACTGGCGCGTGCCGTCTTTTCGGCGCTGTTTGTGCTGCTGTTGCTGCTCGGCGTGGTGGCATTGTTGTGGCGCGCACCGTTACCCGCAATCGCGGCTCGCTCGGAGCAGGTTGACTGGTGGCTGCCCTGGCGCAATGCCGCGTTTTCGCGGCTGGCGCTGGTCTTTTTGCTCAACGGGCTGGCCTTGTCGGTTGCCGCGACGCTGGCGCTGTTTTTCATTGCAGATGTGATCGGCCTGCCGCAATGGGGAGGCGCGTTTCTGGCGCTGTATTTCGTCGGCGGAGCGTTGTGCCTGCCTTTATGGGTGTGGCTCGGCAACCGTATCGGCAAGCCTGATGCTTGGTTGCTGAGCATGTTGCTGAGCTGTCTGGCGTTTGTCTGGGCGGCTTTGCTGGGCGCGGGTGATGGTTGGCAATATGCCTGTGTGTGCCTGTTGTCCGGGCTTGCGCTGGGCGCCGATCTGGCCTTGCCGCCGGCGCTGCTGGCGGATGTGATCCCGCCGCAGCAGCGCGGTGCCACCGGTAGTTATTTCGGCTACTGGAGCCTGCTGGCGAAGTTGTCGCTGGCACTGGCGGCCGGGGTGGCGCTGCCTTTGCTGTCGCTGCTGGATTATCGGCCGGGCGGCGGCACCGGGCTGCTGGCCTTGTCTTTGGTGTACGCACTGTTGCCGTGTGGCCTGAAGTTGCTGGCGGCGGGTGTGTTGCTGGCATCCCGCCGGCAATTGCAGATTGCGGAGGAAGCATGATGTGGCGACTGTGGGTGGTATGGCTGGGGGTATTGCTGTCCGGCTGCGCTGGCGTTGAGGTCAAGCATTACGCCGCGCAGCAACCTGCGCTGCATTTGGAGCAATTCTTCAACGGCCGGGTCGAAGCCTGGGGCATGTTCCAGAAGCGCAATGGCGAGGTGGTGAAACGTTTTCAGGTGCAGATCGACGCCAGTTGGCAGGGCGAGCGCGGCATCCTCGATGAATCCTTCCGGTACAGCGATGGCAGCACGCAGCGCCGGGTGTGGCAGCTGCAGCGGGTGGCGGAAGGGCGATATGTCGGCCGCGCCGATGACGTCGAGGGCGAGGCCGTGGGCGAAGTCAGCGGCAACGCCTTGCGCTGGCGCTACGTGCTGCGCCTGCCGGTGGATGGCGTCGAATACCGGGTCGATTTCGACGACTGGATGTATCTGATCGACAGCGAAACCATGGTCAACCGCTCGGTGATGAGCAAGTTTGGCGTCGAGCTGGGGCAGGTGACGCTGTTTTTCCGCAGGCGGCCGGCATGAGTCTGAATCGCCCGATTTCCTCCTGGCAAGGCCGGCGCGTGTGGCTTATTGGCGCCTCGTCCGGCATCGGCGCGGCCTGCGCGCAAATGCTGGCGCAACAAGGCGCCAGGGTGGCCGTGTCGGCGCGGCGCACCGATGCCATGGCGCAACTGGGCTTGCCGGACGGCAGCCTGCTGTTGCCGATGGATGCGCTGCTGGCCGAACAATGGCAACAGTCGCTGGACCGGGTGGTTGCCGCCTGGGGCGGGGTGGATCTGGTGCTGATCTGCCATGCCGACTATCAGCCGACCCGCGCCTGGGAACTGCAGGGCGATGTCGCACGCCGCATGGTCGATATCAATCTCGGCAGTGTCTACACCGGTCTGGCCACGGTGTTGCCGCAACTGCTGGCGCAGCAGTGCGGCGGTATTGGCATGATTGCCAGCGTGGCCGGATATTTTGGCATGCCGAACGCGCTGACCTACGCACCGATGAAGGCCGCGCTGATCAATCTGGCGGAAAACCTGTATCTGGATCTGGCGCCGCGCGGGCTGGGGGTGTATCTGATCTGCCCCGGTTTTGTCGATACCCGGCTCACCCGCAGCAATCGCTTTGCCATGCCGGCGCTGCAGAGCCCCGGGCAGGCGGCGCAAGCCATTCTGCGCGGCCTGCAGCGCGGCGAGTTTGAAATCCACTTTCCCAAACGTTTTACCCGGCTGCTGAAGTTGCTGCAGTGGCTGCCGTTTTCGTGGCGCAGTGTTCTGCTGCAGAAAGGAATCCAGTCATGACTGACCACGGTTTGCAGCCGCTGCTGGAGTGGTATGCCCGGCTGACACCTGCTTCGCTGGCCCAGATCGGCGATTATTACGTTGCCGATGCGCATTTTCGCGATCCGTTCAACGATGTACGCGGCCTGGCGTCGATCCGGGCAATTTTTGACCACATGTTTGCCGTGACCCAGGCACCGCACTTTGTATTCCACGAGCAGTTGCAACAGGGCGAGCGGGCGTTTGTCACCTGGCGGTTCGACTGCCTGATCCGCCACCGTCTGTGGCAGATCGACGGCAGCACCTATCTGCGTTTCGGGGCCGATGGCCGGGTGGTCGAGCATCGCGATTACTGGGATGCCGCAGCCGAGCTGTATGAAAAGCTGCCGCTGATCGGCAGCGTGTTGCGCCTGCTCAAGCGATCAATGCGATAATCCACGCTCAAAAAATGGTCTTGAACATGAACCCGCACTATCCGATTGCCGCCGTCGAGCGGGAAACCGGCATCCCCAAGGATTTGCTGCGCCAGTGGGAGCGGCGCTACCAGTTTCCGTTGCCGGCACGCGACGACAACGGCGACCGGCTGTACACCCAGCAGGAGCTGGACAAGCTGCGGCTGATCCGGCAACTGATGGAGCGCGGCAAGCGTCCCGGCAAGCTGATCACGCTACAGGTAGCCGAGCTGCAGCAATTGCTGGCCAGCCATGCAGACCAGGATGCCGCTGCACTCGGACAATTACTGCCGCTGCTGCGCCAGCGCGACCTGCACGCCATCCGCCACTGGCTACGGCAGCAACTGGCCAGCCAGGGCTTGCGCCAGTTCGTCTGCCAGACCGTCAGCCAGGCCAATATCGATATCGGCGCAGCGTGGGAACGTGGCGAACTGGCGGTGCATGAAGAACACCTTTACACCGAGCAGATCCAGAGCCTGCTGCGGCAGGCCATTCACGAAATGTACACCGACCCGCAGCCGCCGCGGATCATGCTGACCACCGTTCCCGGCGAGCAGCACGGGCTGGGCTGCCTGATGGCCGAAGCCGTACTGCGGCACGAGGGCTGCGATGTCATCCCGTTCGGCACCGAAATGCCATTCCGGGAAATCATCGAGGCGGCCATCAGCCATCGGGTCGACGTCGTCGGCCTGAGCTTCAGCGCCGCCTTTCCGGCCACCGATGCGGTGGTGGCGCTGGCCGGGCTGCGGCAGATGCTGCCAGCGCAGATCGGCATCTGGGCCGGCGGCGCCGCACTGAACAACCGGCCCCTTGTGGCCGAAGGCATCCTGCTGACGGTGTCGCTGGAAGAGATCGTTGACGCTGCAGCCGGTTGGCGGGCAAGGCGGGCAGCTGCCGCAGCCGGTTGACCCGGGATTAGTCTCAAGTCTGACAGGCTGCTGGTTATCCGGAGTGGCCCGCTGTGCCGGGTTCATTTCCAGCTGTTCGGTATTCTCCAGCATTCAAGTCGAGTATCGCCGGATTCCGCGCCCCTGCCGGATTGGCTCGTCAGCGATCGTCTGGTGTTCTGCTGGCTCAGCAGACTGCCGCCAGCCCGGTTGCCAGCAGCAGACCGGTTTCGACGACTTCTACCCCGGCGCCGAGGCAATCGCCGGTCATGCCGCCCACCGCGCGCAGCAGCCAGCGGCGATACAGCCAGATCAGCAGCGGTGCCAGCAGCAACGGCGGTGCCTGCCACAGCGACAGCAGCGCCAGCAGCACCAGCCAGCCGCGGCGGGCGCCATAGGGCACGCGCCAGCCGAACTGTTCGCCCATGCCGGCCGACACCGGCGGCAGCGTCTGCCAGTACAACACGCCGAGCCGCGCCCAGGCCGGGATCAGCAACAGGCCCAGCCAAGCCTGGTTGCGCACCGCCAGCATCAGCAATACCAGTTTGCCGGCCAGTTGCAGGATCAGCGTCAACACACCGAAGCTGCCCAGATGCGGGTCTTTCAGCACGGCCAGAAAGCGTTCGCGGTCGCGGTGGGCGGCACCGAGTGCATCGGCCAGGTCGGCCAGCCCGTCCAGATGCAAGCCGCCGGTCAGCAGCGCCCAGCCGAGCAGGCCGGCCCAGGCCGCCAGCCACGGATCGACCAGGCTGGCCGGCCAGATCAGCGCCAGCAGCAGGCCGCCGAGCAGCAGGCCAACCAGCGGAAACCAGCGTGCCGCATCGGCCAGCCATTCCGGGCGGAATTCGCGCAGCTGCGGTGTAGGCAGCCGGGTAAAAAACTGCACGGCGAGGATGAACTTCTGCATCAGCAGGCCAGCCCGGCGCGACGCGCCTTGTCCCAGTCGAGTGCCTGTTCCAGCGCATCGGTCAGCCGGTCGATGGCCTGATCCAGGCGGCTGGCGGCATCCAGCTCGGCGCGGCTGTGGCAGCCGGCCCATTCCAGCAGCAGGTTCAGCGCCTGCGGCTGGTCGAACAGGCCATGCAGATAACAGCCGAATACCTGGCCATCGTCGCTGACCGCGCCGTCGACGCCGCGGCTGTCCAGTTGCAATGTGGTATTGCCGCCAGCCAGGCTGCTCACCCCGTGGTGGATTTCGTAGCCGCAAACCGGCGCCGTCCGGCCATTCAATTGCAACACGCCGCTGACATTGGCCAGCTGCTTGTCCGGCGCAAGTCTGGTCTGCAGCGGCAGGTAGCCGAGGCCGGCGTTGTCGCCGGCCGGGCCTTCGAGTCCGTCCGGATCGTCGATGCGTTCGCCGAGCATCTGGTAGCCGCCGCAGATGCCGATCAGCTTGCCGCCGTAACGCAGATGGCGCCGGATCGCCGCATCCCAGCCGCTGTCGCGCAGCCACGCCAGATCGCCGCGGGTGTTCTTGCTGCCGGGCAGGATGATCAGGTCGGCCGGCGGCGGTGTCTGGCCGGGGCCGATATAACGGAAGTCCACGCCTGGCAGCTGGCGCAGCGGATCGAAATCGGTGTGATTGGAAATATGCGGCAGCGCCGGCACCACGATGCGGAAGTCGCCCTTTGCCTGCTGCTCGCGCGGCAAGGCATCTTCGGCGGCGATATCCAGCCCGTGCAGGTACGGCAGCACCGCCAGCACCGGTTTGCCGGTTTTGGCCTCCAGCCAGTCCAGCCCCGGCTGCAGCAGGCTCAGGTCGCCGCGAAAGCGGTTGATGATGAAACCGCGAATGCGCGCCTGTTCCGATTCCGCCAGGCAGGCCAGCGTGCCGACGATATGCGCGAACACGCCGCCGCGGTCGATATCCGCCACCAGCCACACCGGGCAATCGGCCTGCTCGGCGAAACCCATGTTGGCGATGTCGTTGGCGCGCAGGTTGACTTCCGCCGGGCTGCCGGCGCCTTCGACCACCACGTGGTCATAAGCCTCGCACAGGCGCTGCCAGGATTCGAACACCGCCTGCCGCGCCTGCGCCTTGTAGGCGTGGTAATCGACCGCATCCAGATTGCCGATCGGGTGGCCGTGGATGATCACCTGCGCGGTGCAGTCGGCAGTCGGTTTCAGCAACACCGGGTTGTGATCGGTATGCGGCGGGATGCGACAGGCAGCGGCCTGCACCGCCTGCGCGCGGCCGATTTCGCCGCCATCGACAGTCACCGCACTGTTCAGCGCCATGTTCTGCGGCTTGAACGGCGCAACGTTTAATCCGCGGCGCACCAACAGGCGACACAAAGCGGTAACCAGCGTACTTTTGCCGGCATCCGAGGTGCAACCCTGAATCATCAGACCGGGCAATTCAGATCTCCAGTAAATGAGGCGAAGCAAACCCGATCGGCGCCGACCAGCGCGAATCCCCGTCGAGCAGCCCGTGTTCCGCCAGCGCCAGCCGGATCAGGCCGGCGTGGGTCACCAGCAGCACACGCGGCAGTCCGGTGGCCTGCAATCGGGCCACCACCTGCTGCCAGCGCGCCCGCAACATCGCCGCACTTTCACCGCCGCCGGGGCGGTAATGCCAGATATCGGCCGCCCAGGCATCGAGCTGTTCGCGCGGCAGCTCGTCCCATGGCCGTCCCTCCCAGGCGCCGAAATCCAGCTCCTGCAGCAGCGGCCACAATACCGGGCGCGGATGCAGCCGCTGCGCCAGCAACCGGCAGCGCCGCAACGGGCTGCTGAACACCGGCAGCCCGCGA
Source organism: uncultured Burkholderiales bacterium (assembly GCA_964495595.1). Classification (GTDB taxonomy): domain Bacteria; phylum Pseudomonadota; class Gammaproteobacteria; order Burkholderiales; family SCOH01; genus CALMFQ01. Next base: position 6,649 of record CAZBWH010000041.1, read on the forward strand.
TACTGGCGCAGCATAGCGGTACAGGCAAGCAAGGCATCCGGCTGCGGCGGCAGATCGAGCCGGCCGTAACAACGGCCATGGGCGCCGATGGCAGGGGGGTGACGCACGAGGATCAGTTGCATCGGTTCCCTGAGGCAAAAGGGCGGTCGGTCATGCCTGCTGCCGCAACACCGGCCAGCGGGCGAGGAATTCGCCGCCGCGATGGACCAGCAGGTCGCCGAATTGCAGCAACACGGCTTCCGATTGCGTCGGCCGCAGAAACACCCAGTCGTCGATCGCCAGTTGCACCCGGCGCGAGCCGGTGACGATGCTCTGGTTGCTGCTGCTGCCGTAAAGCGGGTTGTCCTGCAGCCCCGGCGGCGAGTGGTAACGTGCCAGCCATTTGCCGCCGTAGACGAACCAGCTCTGCTGCAGGTTGCGGTCCCACCAGGCTTGCGGCGCGGCCAGTGCCTCGATGCCGGGGATGCGGGTGGCGTCGAGGCGTTTCAGTACCGGGGTGGCGATGAATGCCGCCGGCTGGAAGGCTTCCAGCCCCGGCAGGTCGAAATCGGCCGGTTTCAGCAGGCAGGAGCCGGCGGCCAGGTCGTTGCAGACGGTCTGTTGCCGGTGCCAGTGCAGAGTCGGGCTGCCTGCGCCGTTGAGCGTGAGCGATGCCTGGGCCAGCTGCGGTGCCTGCCGGCGCAGCAGATCGATGGCAGCCGTATACGCTTCCTGCGAGTGCCGGTAGCTGTCGGCGGCGTTTTGCAGCAGCGACGGAATCTTGCCGACATGGGCGTCGTACCCCATGAAACCGCTGAACGCCAGCTGCTGCGGCGCGGCGGCGATGATGCGCAACATGGCGGCCAGCTGGTGCAGGTCACCAACGCCGCCGCGGTGCAGGCCGATGTCGAGTTCGATATTGATCCGCAGCGGCAAGCCGAGTTGTGCCGCCAGCTGGCGGTATTGTTGCAGCCGTTCCGGGCTGTCGACCAGCCATTGCACCCGTGGCAGCTGGCCGGGTGCGGCGCTGGCGACAAACCGGCGCGCGGCGTCGATCGGCAGCGGTTTGCCGAGCAGCAGGTCGGCTGTCGGAAAACGGGTGGCGCATTGTTGCAGGAACGGCAGGTGAAAACACATCAGCCGCTGGCTGCCGGTGTGTTGCATCACGTAGTCGATCAGGCCGGCTGCCGGCAGCGATTTGACCACCAGCCGGTAGGCTGCCCGAGGGTTGAGCTGCTGTTTCAGGGCTGCGAGGTTGGCATCGAGCAGGTCGAGATCGAGCAATACACTGGGGACACCCCCGGCGTGTTGCCTGGCCAGCGTCTGCAGCCGGAGGAAATAGTCGTTGTGTCCACCGCCCTGATCGGCCGGGCGCAACACGGCCAGCCCTCCCAGTCCGGCGATACCCAAACCGGCGAGAAAATGCCTGCGACTCAGTGTCATGCCGCCTCCTGCAACAATTGGCGCAAATGGGCGTTCAGCCATTTACCCTGCGGGTCTGCCTGCTGCCGCACGCGGCAGAAGTCGTCGAAGCGCGGGTACAGCTGGCGCAGGTCGCGGTATTGCAGGGTATGCAGCTTGCCCCAATGCGGCCGGCCGCGATATTTGCGCAGGATCGGTTCGATTTGCGCGAACAGCGGCCGGTAGTCCTGTTTGGCATACTGGTGCACCGAAATCACCGCGCAGTCGCGCTGGTAATACGGGCTGAGCCAGACGTCGTCGGCAGCGACATAGCGGTATTCGATCGGGAAAAACACCTGGATGTCGCTGCGGCGGATGGTTTCGACCACCTCCATCAGGCAGGCGGGGCCGTCGGCCAGCGGCACCGCGTATTCCATTTCGTTGAAACCGACGCTGCGCGGGCTGGCGAGCAACCGGTACGACAGCCCGCTGCGTTGTGAATCGGCGACAAACGCGCCGAGCAGGCGCTGTACCGTGCCGTTGAGCCAGGGGAAGCGCCGGGTGGTGTCGGCGGCCAGCTCCAGCAGTTCGTTATCGTCTTCCGGCTCGGGGCCATCCGGTTCGGCACCGGCTTCGTTGGTGCGTTTGAGAATGGCTTTGTTGCCGAACGGGAAGGCGAAGAATTCGATATGCCGGTGTTGGGCCTTTTCGCGTTCAGCTGTATCCAGCGCCTGCCGCAGATCCATGACCGTGACGTTTTCGCGCAGGCGGTAGGCGCTGCGGTTCTGCAGCTCGACTTCGGTGACGACGCCAATGCTGCCGATTCCGGCCCGTGCGGCATGAAACAGCTCGGCATGCTGCTGCGGCGAGCACTCCAGCGCACTGCCGTCGGCCAGCATCAGCCGCAATGCCCGTACATAGCCGGAATAACATTGCAGCCCGAGCCCGGTACCGTGGGTGGCGGTGCTGATGGCGCCGGCCAGCGATTGCAGATTGATGTCCGCCTCGTTGATCAGCCCCTGGCCGATTTCCTGCAGCAAGGGGCCACAGGCGGCAATCCGGGTGCCGGCGCGCAGCCGGGCGGTTTGCTGCCGGGTGTCGTGGCTGAGCAGGCCGTTGAATGCTTCAAGCGAAATCAGGGTGTCGTCGCTGGGGACCAGCGGCGCAAACGAGTGACTGCCGCCGAAGAGTCTCGGCTGTTGCGCCCGGCGAAGCATGGCCGCCAGTTCGGTTTCGTCCTGTGGACTGAGTATCTGGCGCGGGTCGGCGTGTAGATTGCCCGACCAGTTGCGCCATTTGCTGCCGGCCGGCGCGGCAGACAGTTCAGAATGGCTGGCACAGGCGGCCAGCCAGGTGCTGAGCGGCAGGCCGAACAAAAATGCGCGCCGGCCGGGATTGGGGGGCGAAACCATGCTGTTCCTCGCGTGTGGGTGCGGTTCTGATGCGGTTTGGCTAATCCGCTGATAGTTATTGCCGATTTGGTGGCTTCGGGCGCCATGTTAAAATTCGCGCCAAATTACACCATTGTTGCGTCAACATGATCAAACAGCGAACCCTGAAACAGCCGATCAAGGCCAGCGGCGTCGGCCTGCACTGTGGCGATCGGGTCACTTTGCATCTTCACCCGGCACCGGTCGACACCGGCATTGTGTTCCGGCGGGTCGACCTGCCCGGCGTGCCCGAATTCAGGGTGGCGCCCGATCTGGTCAACGATACCCGGCTATCGTCGACGCTGGTGAAGGACAATGTGCGCGTGGCCACCATCGAGCACCTGATGTCGGCGCTGGCCGGGCTGGGGGTCGATAACCTGCGGATCGATATCGACGCGCAGGAAACGCCGATCATGGATGGCAGCGCCGCCACGTTCATTTTCCTGCTGCAACAGGCCGGCATTATCGAACAGGCAGCGGCAAAAAAATTCGTCCGGGTGAAAAAAACCGTCGAAGTCCGCGAGGGCGACAAGTGGGTGAAGCTGGAGCCGCACAACGGTTACAAGGTCAGCCTGACCATCGAATTCAACCACCCGGCGTTCCGCAAGGAACATCAGTCCGTGACGATTGACTTTGCCAACACCAGCTTTATCAAGGAAATCAGCCGCGCCCGCACCTTCGGCTTCATGCACGAGGTGGAAATGATGCGCGAAATGGGGCTGGGGCGCGGTGGCAGCTTCGACAATGCCATCGTGCTCGACGAATACCGGGTGCTGAACAGCGACGGCCTGCGTTACGAAAACGAATTTGTCCGCCACAAGGTGCTGGACGCGATTGGCGACCTGTACATTCTCGGCTACCCGCTGATCGCCGCCTTTTCCGGCTTCAAATCCGGGCACGCAATGAACAACAAGCTATTGCGTGCGTTGCTGGCCGATCAGCAGGCCTGGGAGTGGGTGACGTTCGATCGCCCGGAGCAGGCGCCCAGCTCCTTTCACCAACTCCAGCCGCTGGCGATCTGAGTGCTGCAGGCCCTCGGCCTGCAGACCGCATCCCCATTGGCTCGCAGCCGGCCTGCACGCCGCTCCTGGCTTGGCTTGCAGGGCAGCCCTGCCAGAGCTTTCCTGGTCTGCCCTTGTTCTGGGTCAGGGCGCCGCAGCAGGCGTTACGGCACAATTCCCGTCCTGGTTTTCGGGAGAAGGAAATGGCTGATCTAGTGTTATCCCCCGGCCCGCCGGCGCCAGCCGGGTGGCGGATTCCCGGCAACAAAGGCATCTGGGCCGGCATTACCTGCGAACTGATCGAGTTTCTGGTGCTGTTCGTGGTCTATTTTGTCGCCCGGGCGCACTTTCCGGAAGCTTTCCAGCAAGGCTCACAGCGCCTGTCCCCGCTGGCCGGCTCCGCCATCACGCTGATCATGCTCAGCAGCAGTGCCTGCATTGCTGCTGCCGTGGTCAGCATCCGCGCCGGACGGCGGCAGGCATCGCTGCGCTGGCTGCTGCTGGGCGCCGTGCTGGCGCTGGGCTACCCGCTGACCAAATGGCTGGAGTTCCGCTGGAACCTGGCCCACGGCATCGACGGCGACGCCGGCATATTCTTCACCGTCTATTACTACCTGACCATCAACCATCTGGTGCACGCCTGCTGGGGTCTGCTCGGTATCGGCTGGGTGGTGGCCCGCCACCTGTCCGGCGCCTACACCGCCGACGACTACAGCGGACTGGAGGCGCTGGCCTGCTACTGGCACGCCACCGACATCATCTGGCTGACCCTGTTTCCGTTCTTTTACGTCCTGGCCTGAACGATGAAAACTGCCCATCCTGTGTCGTTGCGCCTGTTGCTGTGGGCCTGGCTGGTGTTGTGTCTGCTGACGCTCATCAGCATCGGGCTCGGGCAATCGTTCCACCGTGCCGACTGGCTGCCACTGGGAGTGGCCGCGATTGTCTGGCTCAAAGGCTGGCTGGTGTGCCGATACTTTCTGGAAAGTCCGTCCGCCCACCCGTTCATCCGTCGCCTGCTGGCCGTGTTCATTGCCTGCGCCCCGCTGGCGCTGCTGCTGACCGGCTTTCTCGGCCGGCAGGTGGCCAACTGGACCGGTCGCCTGCTGGGCTGACCCGGCGTTGGCAGACCGTCAGTCAAAGCCGTGGTGGCGAATCAGCCGCACAAACGCCTGCCGAAGGGGCGAATCCGGCATGGTCGCCACCGTGTCGCGCAGATGCTGCAGTGCAACACTGCTGATGTACGCCTGTTTGGGTCGCTTGAGTGGTTGCAGCGATACGGCTGTCCGGATGCGCAGCCGCTCGACGGCCAGCCCGCGCGCCTGCAGCCGCGACAGCAGCGTCAGCGTCATCTGGCGCAGCTTGGCGGCAATCGCGCCGTGGTCGGCGTACAACACCCAGCAGCCCGTCGCCATGCTGACCAGCCGCACCTTGCCGCGCAACTCGCCTGGCAACACGCTGTCCAGTGCCGCCTGATGTGCCAGGGTGCTGGCTGCCAGTCTCAGGCACTGCGCCGCCTGCTTGCCCAGAAAATCAGAAAAATGTGCCACGCGGGATTGTGTTCTGACAGAAAAGCCACCAGTTTAAGCGCTTTGCGACCCGCCGGATCACCTTGTCTGTGTTTTCGGCCCGGGTTGACGGATGGCGTCAGCGCGACCGGCTGGATGTGGTAGTATTTCCGGGTTTTGCTTGGCCCGAATATGTCAGATGAGTATAGTGACAAGCCGCAGTGCCACAGTGTTTCCCGCCGCAATGGCCCAGCCATCCGGCACCAACGAGAGGAGGGCAGCCCGCCGACCGGCTGCCGACAGATAAGAACTCACCATGATCACCAATGTCCTGAAAAAGATTTTCGGCAGCCGCAACGACCGGCTGGTCAAGCAGTATCGTCAGACCGTCGTCCGTATCAATGCCCTGGAGGATGGGCTGGCCAAACTGTCGGATGAACAGATCCAGGCCAAGACTGACGAATTCAAGCGGCGTATCCAGCAGGGCGAGACCCCCGATCAATTGCTGGTCGAGGCGTTTGCCGTCTGCCGCGAGGCGTCGAAGCGGGTGCTGAAAATGCGCCATTTCGATGTCCAGATGATCGGTGGCATGGTGCTGCACTACGGCAAGATCGCCGAAATGCGCACCGGCGAGGGCAAAACGCTGGTGGCAACCCTGCCGGTTTACCTGAATGCACTGGCCGGCAAGGGTGTCCACGTGGTCACCGTCAACGATTACCTGGCCCGGCGCGACGCCGAATGGATGGCCCGCCTGTACAACTTCCTTGGCTTGTCAGTCGGCATCAACCTCAGCCAGATGGACCACGACACCAAGCAGGCCGCCTATGCAGCCGACATCACCTACGGCACCAACAACGAATTTGGCTTCGACTACCTGCGCGACAACATGGTCTATTCGGCTGGTGAGCGGGTGCAGCGTCCGCTGAGTTTTGCGGTAGTCGACGAAGTGGATTCGATCCTGATCGACGAGGCGCGCACCCCGCTGATCATCTCCGGCCAGGCGGATGACAATACCGATGTCTATTACCGGATGAACGATGTCGCGCCGAAGCTCACCCGCCAGCAGACCGAAGACGGCGAGGGCGATTACTGGGTCGATGAAAAGGCTCACCAGGTGATGCTGTCTGAAACCGGGCACGAGCATGCCGAGCAATTACTGGCCCAGGCCGGCATGCTGGCCGAGGGCGACAGCCTGTATTCGGCCACCAACATTTCGCTGATGCACCATCTGTACGCCGCATTGCGCGCCCATTCACTGTTCCACAAGGATCAGCATTACGTGGTGCAGGATGGCGAAATCATCATCGTCGACGAGTTCACCGGTCGCCTGATGCCGGGCCGTCGCTGGTCGGATGGCCTGCACCAGGCCGTCGAAGCCAAAGAGGGCGTGTCGATCCAGAAGGAAAGCCAGACCCTGGCCTCGATCACCTTCCAGAACTATTTCCGCATGTACGCCAAGCTGTCCGGCATGACCGGCACCGCCGATACCGAAGCCTACGAATTCCAGCAGATCTACGGCCTGGAAACCGTAGTTATTCCAACTCATCGGCCGATTGCCCGCAAGGACACGCTCGATCAGGTCTACCGCTCTGCGACCGAAAAATTCAAGGCGGTCATCAACGACATCCGCGATTGTCATCAGCGCGGCCAGCCGGTGCTGGTCGGCACGACCTCTATCGAAGCCTCCGAATACCTGTCCGGCCTGCTGAATGCCGAGAAACTGCCGCACCAGGTGCTGAATGCCAAGCAGCACGAGCGCGAGGCACAGATCGTGGCCGAGGCCGGCCGCCCCGGCATGATCACCATCGCCACCAATATGGCCGGCCGCGGCACTGACATCGTGCTGGGCGGCAATCTGGAAAAACAGGTCGCCTTTACCGAGCAGGACGACACCCTCAGCGAGGCCGACAAGCAATCCCGCATCACCCAGCTCAAGGGCGAATGGCAGTCGTTGCACGATCAGGTGCTGGCAGCCGGCGGCTTGCACATCATCGGTACCGAACGGCACGAATCGCGCCGGATCGACAACCAGCTCCGCGGCCGCTCCGGCCGCCAGGGCGACCCGGGGTCCAGCCGGTTCTACCTGTCGCTGGAAGACCCGCTGCTACGTATTTTTGCCGGCGACCGGGTGGCGGCCATCATGGACCGGCTGAAAATGCCCGAAGGCGAGGCGATCGAGCACACCTGGGTGACCCGTGCGATCGAAAACGCCCAGCGCAAGGTGGAAGGCCGCAACTTCGACGTTCGCAAGCAGTTGCTCGAATACGACGATGTTGCCAACGATCAGCGCAAGGTGATTTATGCCCAGCGTAACGAGCTGCTCGAAGCGCAGGAGATCAGCGAAACCGTGCAGGCGATGCGCGAGAGCGTCATCCAGAGCGTGTTTGATACGTACATTCCACCGCAGAGCATCGAGGAACAGTGGGATGTCCCGGCGCTGGAAAAAGCGCTTGTTGCCGAGCTGCAACTCCCGGTGCCGCTACAGCAGTGGCTTGCTGCCGATAGCAACCTTGACGCCGAACGCCTGCTCGAACGAGTGGTCGCCGAGGCGCACAGTGTCTATCAGGCCAAAGTCGAACTGGTCGGCGCAGAAAACATGCATCAGTTCGAGCGGGCTGTCATGCTGCAGAATCTCGACAGCCACTGGCGCGAGCACCTGGCTTCACTCGACCATCTGCGCCAGGGCATTCATTTGCGTGGCTACGCGCAGAAAAACCCCAAGCAGGAGTACAAACGCGAGGCATTCGATCTGTTTGCCGCGATGCTGGAAAGCATCAAGCATGATGTGATCCAGATTCTGATGACGGTACAAATCCGTGGCCAAGAAGACATCGAAGCCGTGGAAGAGGCCAATCATGCGCCCGGGCAGGTCAATTTCCAGCACGCCGAGTTCAACGCCCCGATTGATTCCGATGCGTCACCGGAAGAATTGGCCACGGCAGCGTCCAGCCCGCAAGCCGTTGCCAGCGACAACAATCCTTACGCTGGCAGCCATGTCGGTCGCAACGACCCCTGTCCGTGTGGCTCAGGCAAGAAGTACAAGCAGTGCCACGGCAAACTGGTCTGATTTTGGGCACGACGGCCACCTTGCGTGGGTGGCCACCGTGTGCCGGTTCAGTATGTCAACGTCTGCCGCAGAAAATCGCCCACTTCGGCAAAAACTTCGCGGGCAATGTCGCCGCGCACAATGCCGTGTAAGTCAAACCGGATCTCCCGGTAACGCTTGACCCGGCTTCCCAGTCTGCGGTGCAGTTCCCGGCCGCTGGCGACATCCACCTTGGGATCATTGTCCGCATGCAGAACCAGCGCTGGAACGGCCACAGTCCTCAGTTGTGCACGCAGGCCGGCCATCATGCGCTGGATATGGGCGATGCTGCTTACCGGGCAGCGCAGATAGTTGATGTGCGGGTTGTCGGCATGATTGGTCACGAAACGATGCGTCAGCCGGTGCAGTCCCAGACGGCTGGCCCATTCATTCCAGCCGGCCAGTGGCTGCGCAAAGCGGGCGGAGAACTTCTTGAAACTCAGCGGCGCACTGACGCTGATCAGTGCGGCAAAAGCATCTGGCTTGCTGATGACCTGCTGTAAGGCCACTGCACCACCGGTAGAAAATCCTGCGATCACGATCTGCTGACAGCAGGTAAGCAACAGCGAGTGCCCCCGATCTACCGATGCAATCCACTCTTCTGGACTGCGCGAGTCCAGATCGACGGCAGACGTGCCATGGCCAGCCATGCGCGGCGCAAAGACGGTGTAACCACGGGCAAACAGGTCTTGCGCCCACTCCGCTACTTCTTCCGGCGCGGCCATCAGGCCGTGAACCAGCAGTACGCCGGCACGGGCATTCGGGTAATGCAGCAGGTAAGGCCGGCCAATGGCCGGCGGCTTGGTTTCTCCGTGGAGGAAGTGCTGCCGGTAGTCCCTGTCAAACAGGGCCAGTTCATGCGCCAGCAGCGCGGCGGTGGCTTCAGGCAGCGCCGGCGGCATCGAATGCGCTGTAAATCATCGCGTAATGGCAAGAGGCTCCCACCAGTACCATCACGTGAAACAGTTCATGAAAACTGAATTTTCCCGGGCGCATCAGCGGACGCTTGGTGGCGTAAAACAACGCGCCCAGCGTGAACGCCGCGCCGCCGCCCCACAGCAGCGTTTGCTGGGTGGCCGTCATTGCCGCCAGCACTTGCTGGATCGGCAGGAGCAGCAGCCAGCCCATGGTCAGGTATATGGCGGTAAATACGACTCGCGGCGCACGTGGAAAGAAAACCTGAGACAGGATGCCGAACGCGACCAGACTCCACTGGATCACAATCATCGGTACCCGCCAGGCATCGTTCAGGAAAAAATAACAAACCGGCGTATACGAGCCAGCGATCATGATGAAAATGGCAAACCGATCCATCCGCCGCCAGAATGACAATTCATTGTCCTGCTTCTTGAATGCGTGATACAGCGAACTGGCCAGGAAAAGAAAGGTGGTCGACAACCCATACGTCAGCGCGGTGACGAAAAGCGATGCCGAACCGCTGGTGCGAACCAGCAGGAATACCATCCCGACGGCAGCTGCAATCATGCCGGCAAAGTGAGAGTAAAAGTTGAACGCTTCGTCCGAGCGAACCATGTCAGTCTGTTCCGTAATAAATGATTAAACGAGAATTATCCGCTTAACGACCCTCATTCGCCAATGACGGCCGGCAAAATATTTACGGCTGCACATGCGTGGCGGGCTTCCGGTTGCTGCCCGGAACAACCTTGAACTCGAACAGCCGGCATTCCAGCGCGCCATTGAACAGTACCGTGCGCTTTGTCGCCGAGAGCCGGATCAGTTTGGCCAGGGCGGGGTCTCCGGTCAGGAAATAGGCACGCCAACCGGCGAAGTTACGCTTCAGTGTGTTGCCAATCTCCGGATAGAGTGCAGCCAGGCGATCCAGTTCGTCCAGCCGCACACCGTAGGGTGGGTTGGTGACGATGATGCCCTCAGGCGCCGGTGCACCCAGATTGACAAAATCGGCTTGCTTGAGCTTTACCAGGTCGGCAAATCCGGCTTCATGCAAATTGAACTGCGCCGACTTGAGGGCGTCGCCGTATTTGTCACTGCCCCAGATGGGGAGTGGCTGGCGTGGCAGTTGCCGGGACTGGCTCTCGGCCAGGAGCTGTTCCCAGGCCTTGCGCTGGAAATTATTGAGGTTTTGCAGTGCAAAGCTGCGCCCCAGGCCCGGGTCAATTCCCAGTGACATCTGAACGGCTTCCAGCAGAATGGTGCCGCTGCCACACATCGGGTCCAACAAAGGTGTGCCGGGTTCCCAGCCTGCCAGCTTGAGCATGCCCGCGGCCAGGTTTTCACGCAGCGGTGCCTCATTGGTGCTTTGCCGCAGGCCGCGTTTGAACAGGGGTTCACCAGACAGGTCGAGGTAGAGGGTACAGATGCGTTCGTCGAGAAAAACCTGGATCCGTACGTCGGGTGTGCGTGTATCCACACTGGGTCTGATGCCACGTTCTTCGCGGAAGCGGTCGCAGATGGCGTCCTTGATCTTCAGCGTGACAAATTCCAGGCTTTTGACCGGCGATTTTTGCGCTGCGACATTGACCCGGATGGTCCGTTCCGGGTTGAACAGGGTTGGCCATTCACAATCGAGGGCCAGACGGTAGATATCCTGTTCGTTGCGATAGCCGCCGGCATGGATGCGCCACAGGATGCGGCTGGCAATCCGGCTCTTCAGGTTGGCTTTTGCACCTACCTGCCAGTCGCCGCTAAAATGCACGCCGCCGTCGGTTGGTTCGACGTACGACGCACCGATGCCGGTCAGTTCCTGAGCCAGCACGGCTTCCAGTCCGCGTGGGCAAGGGGCGAAGAATTTCTGCATCGGTTTGACTTGCATCAGTTTGATTTCACTTGAAACCGCGCAGCATAGCACACTCTCCGACTGATCCCTTTCGAGGCCGCTTCATGAATATCTTCGGTTCATTTCCCGCCACCCGCCTGCGCCGCATGAGGCGTGACGAATTCAGCCGCAGCCTGATGCGCGAGCACCGGCTGTCCGCCAACGATCTGATCTATCCGGTTTTCGTACTCGATGGCGAAGAACGCAAGGAATGGGTGGCGTCCATGCCCGGCGTCGTCAGGCAGAGTATCGATCATCTGCTGGATACGGCGGAAAGGGCGGTCAGGCTCGGAGTGCCGGCGCTGGCGCTGTTTCCGGTGATTGATCCTTCACTCAAATCGCTCGACGCTGCCGAGGCCTGCAATCCGGAAGGATTGGTGCCCCGGGCCATTCGTGCCCTGAAACACCGTTTTCCCGAGCTGGGCATCATCACCGATATCGCGCTGGATCCGTACACCAGCCATGGCCAGGATGGCTTGATTGATGCAGACGGCTACGTGCTGAACGACGAAACCGTTGCCGTACTGTGCCGCCAGGCCTTGTGCCATGCGGCCGCCGGGGCCGATGTGGTGGCCCCATCGGACATGATGGATGGCCGGATCGGCAGCATCCGCACCGCCTTGGATGGCGCCGGCCACATTCACACGCGCATGCTTGCGTATTCGGCCAAGTATGCTTCGAGTTTCTATGGCCCGTTCCGCGATGCAGTGGGCTCTGCCAGCAATCTGGGCAAGAGCAACAAATACACCTACCAGATGGATCCGGCCAACAGTAACGAGGCATTGCGCGAGGTGGCGCTGGATCTGCAGGAAGGGGCCGATATGGTGATGGTCAAGCCGGGTATGCCTTATCTGGATATCGTGCGGCGAGTGAAAGACGAGTTCGGTGCTCCGACCCTGGTTTATCAGGTGTCAGGCGAATATGCGATGCTCAAGGCAGCCGCGCAGAATGGCTGGCTCAACGAACAGGCGTGTGTGCTCGAATCCCTGCTGGCGTTCAAGCGGGCTGGGGCTGACGGCATTCTGACCTATTTTGCACTGGAGGCTGCCGAGTGGCTGGCCAGCTGATTCAGGCCTCATCGTTTGTCAGGCGGGATCGGTACTTGCGCTCTTGTTCCAGAATGTAACGCTGGATCAACGGTTCTGCCTGCTTGCTCAGGTTGAGGAACAGGCAGCCCGCCCGCTGGGTGTGAGCGCCACTGCGCAGGACAAAATCGAAGCAGGTGCGGATCTGCAAGCCGGTAGTAATCAGCCCGAAACCGGGCAGGCTGACGGTGCAGTTTTCGTACACTTCTCCTGGCGCGAGATGGACATCGGCGGTGTAGCCGATGATGCCAATCCCTCCGAGGCTGATGTCCATGATCTCGACCTGGATCGGCGCCTGCTCAGGCAGCGGAATCGTGCACTTGATCGTCTGGTTGTAAGGCACAGACAAGCGGTAGTAGTGCCGCCGTTGCAGCTTCAACAGGCGCTCTGGAATGCTGGTCCGGAAAGCCGGTCTGCCTTCATGAGTTACCGACACCAATCCTGCCAGATCGAATTGCACCTTAACCTTGTCATGGGTGGTGACACAGATGATCTGGCTGCTGCCTAGCAGCTGCTGGTTGGCTGTGGCATCCGGGCTAGGGTCGATGTACAGGAAACGTTCCCGGGGGTCTACCTGGATAATCGATACCGTCGCAAAATCTGCCGTCGAGCCGTAATAGGCCGAAATGGCTGTGTGTTTGCGGGCCAGTCCACTGAGTACGAAGTTGATTTCAACCGGTGAGCGCAGCAGGTACTCATTGCTGTCGTCCAGAGGCTGGATTGATTTTGGCGAATGGTGGCTGGTGTGGTTCATGATGGTATGTGAAAAAACGTCATTAAACGTGGTCAGCGGTTACCGGCAATGTTGGCTGGTCAATCAGCTGCTGTAGCTGGTCAATCCGGGCTCGCTCCAGCGCCGCTCCTTCATGTCTCGCAGGGCTGCGGCGAACATCATGTTCAGGATAGACCGTGACGGTGACCGGGGTGTCATTGCTGTAAAAGGCGATGTTCAGGGTTGCTCGCTCGCTGGGCGCTGGCAGGTGCCGGTAATCGATCTTGCGATTGAGCAGAAACAATTCCACTTCCTTCGCATTGTCACTGAATATCTGCAGATTGATATCCGAGTAACGCCCGGCATTGCCACTGAGTACCGAGCCTGCCAGGTAGGGGTGGAACGGCGCCAGTTGCTGCATGACATTCAGAGCCTCACGGCGCAGGCTATCCAGCAGTTGGCGGTGGTCCTCCTTGAAGTACAGGTCGCGGTAGACCTTCAATGCTGTTTCAATTTCTGCGTTGGTGGGTAACGCATGCCCTTCGGTACAGCCGGCCTGGTGCGCTGCTTTGCGCTTGGCCAGTGCGAAATCCTCAATGCCATCGACGGCAATCAGCCGGGCCGCGATGTGGGCAATCGATTCGCGAACGGCTGCGCTGCGGCCGTTTCGATCCTTGTTTCTTGGCATGAGTTCACACACGGGCGAGGTAATGCCATCAGAATAGCATGTCCTTGACTTCGTCCTGAACCTGTCCGGAACCTTGCCCGCCCCCGTTATCAAGCTGCAGTTCTGGGTTGGTGCGGGTGTATTCTTGGTAGTAGAACTCGTTGACTGGCCCGAAACCATAGTCCGACTGTTGAACCACCACGCCTTCCGGGATACTGGCCGAGTGCTCCGGAATACCTCTGAGTGCTTTTGCCATGTAGCTGATCCAGATCGGGAGTGCTGCCTGTCCTCCTGTCTCTGCGCTACCCAGGGAGCGGGGTTGGTCATATCCCATCCAGGCGACGGCAACCACCTGGCGTTGAAAGCCGGCAAACCATGCGTCGTACTGGTCATTGGTCGTGCCGGTTTTTCCGGCGAGGTCGCTGCGTCCCAGAGCGGCAGCCTTGGCCGCGGTGCCACGGCGTACCACGTCTCCCATGATCGATGTCATGATGAACGCATTGCGCGGGTCGATCACCTGTTGCGCATTCTTGCCGATCACGTCCGGTTGCGTTCTGGCCAGAACCAGTCCCTTACCGTCTTCTATCCGGTCAATAAAATACGGCGTAAGCCGGTAGCCTCCATTGGCAAACACGACATAGCCGCCGGCAATCTGCAGCGGCGTTACCGAGCCGGCCCCGAGGGCCATGGTCAGGTAGGGAGGATGATTTCTGGCGTCAAAGCCAAAGCGGGTGACGTACTCTTGTGCATACTGTGGCGTGATTGCCATCAGAAGCCGGATCGAAACCAGATTTTTCGATTTGGTCAGCGCATTGCGCATCGACATCATGCCGGAATAGCTGCCGTCGTAGTTCTTCGGGTCCCAGGACTGACCGCCAATCGTCGCCGGGTCGATTGAAAGCGGTGCGTCGTTGATCATCGTCGATGGCGTAATGCCCCGTTCCAGGGCGGCAGAATAGATGAAGGGCTTAAAGCTGGACCCAGGCTGCCGCCAGGCTTGTGTCACATGATTGAAGCTATTGTGATTGAAGTCGAAACCGCCGATCAGTGACAGAATCTTGCCGCTGTCCGGATCCACAGAGACAAACGCAGCCTGCACGGCAGGAACCTGACTGATTTGCCATTCACTGGGGTTCACTTGCTGAACGCGGATAATGGCCCCCCGGCGAATGCGGTTTTGTGGATTGGTGCGCTCTCCAAGGCTGCGTGCAGCAAACCGCAAACCTCCACCTGAGATTTCTACCGTGTCGCCCCCCTTGATGTGGGCCAACACCTTACGGGCACTGGCTTGCAATACCAGTGCCGGTCGCATGTCGCCAGCGTCACTGAACTTTTGCAATTCGTCTTCCAGCAAGTCATCAGTGACATCCGCCGGCAGATCGACAAAACCTTCCGGACCCCGGTAGCCATGTCGCCGGTCGTAGTCGGTCATGCCTTTGCGAACGGCGTCGTAGGCTGCATCCTGATGGCTGGAGAACAGAGTGGTAAATACACGGAATCCCTGTGTGTACGCCTCTTCCTTGTGTTTGTCGTACATGTATTGCCGAACCATTTCCGCGACATACAGGGCTGAAGGGTTAAAGCCAATTTGCGATCGCTGTACCTGTCCCGGCTGACTCATCGCTGAAGCGAGTTGCTGTTTGTCGATGAATCCAAGTTCGTGCATGCGCCGGAGTACATACTGCTGCCGCAGTGCTGCCCGCCGGGGATTGGCTACCGGATTGTATGAAGACGGCGCTTTGGGCAGGCCGGCCAGCATGGCCATTTCAGCGATCGAAAGCTTTTCCAGTGGCTTGCCGTAATAAACCTGTGCCGCCGTTGCAAATCCGTATGCGCGTTGACCGAGATATATCTGGTTGATGTACAGCTCAAGGATTTTGTCCTTGCGCAGATTGTGCTCGATCTTGAAAGCCAGCAGTGCTTCGTGAAACTTGCGCGAGAACGTTCTTTCGTTGCTGAGGAAGAAGTTTTTTGCAACTTGTTGTGTGATTGTACTTGCGCCCTGCTTCATCTGGTTCGATAACACATTGGATAGCGCTGCTCGCATGATGCCGATGTAGTCCACGCCACCATGCTGGTAAAACCGCTCGTCTTCGGCCGCAAGAATGGCCTGCTTCATTAGCTGCGGCACATTGTCGATTGGCACGAAAGCACGACGCTCCTCACCGAATTCGCCAATCTGTACACCATCGTGTGTAAAGACCCGTAGCGGGATCTTGGGCCGGTAGTCGGTAATGGTATCCAGAGAGGGTAGTCGTGGATACGTGACGATCACCATAACCAGCGCTGCGCCGGATAGCAGTATAAGTAGCCCCAGCAGGGCGGCGATGGGATAGAGGAGCCAGCGATTGTTCATTTATTCAGACAGTTTTTGGGGTAAATTGAAGATGTCATGGACAAGCGTCGGGAAATTATAGGGTTGAAAGTGTCGCAAGCGATACCGGCCTTTCCTTTACATGACATTTTGTTACTGCTAAATTTAACGAGGATTAGCATAAACTGATGCTAAAAACTTATTGTTAAAAGGAAAATTGGTTTGAAAATCCTGGATTTCCTTAAACCCAAAACGCCGCCCGTGCTGGGTGTAGACATCAGTTCCTCTGCCGTCAAGATGGTGGAGCTGAGCAGTACCGGCAAGGCATATTGCATTGAGCGTTACGTGATCGAGCCTCTGCCGAAAGATGCGGTGGTGGATGGCAATATTGCCAACCTGGAGGCGGTGGGTGATGCTTTGAAGCGTGCCTGGCGTCTTATGGGAACCAGGGTGCGCAATGTGGCAATGGCTTTGCCCGCAGCTGCAGTCATCACCAAGAAAATCACCATAGCAGCCGGCCAGACCGAGAATGAAATGGAGACTCAGGTCGAGGCCGAGGCCAACCAGTACATTCCGTTCGCATTGGACGAGGTCAATCTCGACTTCCAGGTGATTGGCCCTTCGCCCGCTTCTCCGGATGAGGTCGAGGTGTTGGTGGCTGCGTCCCGAAAGGAAAAGGTTGAAGATCGTGTTGCCGCTGCCGAATCCGCCGGGTTGAAGGCGCTGGTAATGGATGTTGAGTCGTTTGCGACACTGACAGCCTTTGAGTTGATCCAGAAGCAATTGCCCGGCGAGGGGGCAAACCAGGTGGTGGCCGTGGTCGATATCGGTGCCACCATGATGCACATCAATGTCTTGCGCAATGGGCATCAGGTGTATTTTCGGGAGCAGGCTTTTGGCGGAAATCAGCTCACACAGGATATCCAGCGCCGCTACAATCTCTCGTCCGAAGAGGCCGAGGCTGCCAAGCGCAGCGGGGGGCTTCCGGAAAACTACGAGGCTGAGGTGCTGCAGCCATTTATGGACGGTCTGGCACTGGAGGTCTCCCGTGCGCTGCAGTTTTTTTACACTTCAACCCAATTCAATAAGGTGGATCACATTCTGCTGGCGGGTGGGTGTGGGGGTATCAACGGACTGGATGAGGTGGTGGCCAATCGTACCCAAGTCGGCACCATGATTGCGAACCCGTTTCTTAATATGACCCAGTCGAGCCGTATCAAGCCTCGACAGTTACTGGTGGATGCTCCATCGTTGCTGATCGCTTGTGGTTTGGCCATGCGGAGGTTTGACGAATGATTCGAATTAACCTGCTGCCCCATCGCGAGGAACGACGCAAGGCGCAACAGATCCGTTTTTATGTGGTAGCTGGCATTTCTGCTGCTGCGGCGCTGTTTGTTGTCGCGGTGGGATACAGCGTGCTCGAACAACGCATTGCCACCCAGGAAAGCCGCAACGCTTTTCTCAAAGCGGAAATCGATCAGCTTGACAAGCAGATCGCCGAGATTGAAGTGCTGCGTACCAAGCGTAAGGACTTGCTGGATCGCAAGCAGGTGGTTGAGAAACTGCAGGCAAATCGCGGTGAGATGGTGCGCATGCTCGATCAATTGACCCGGCAAACCCCTGAGGGTATCTATTTGATCAGCCTCAAGCACGGTGCCAATCTAAAGGATCAGAAGACGGGCAATCCCGAGACCACGGTGCGTTTGTTGGGAAGGTCGTTGTCCAACGCGCGGATTTCCACTTTTATGCGTAGCCTTAATGATTCTCCCGCGTTTGACATGCCGGTGCTGGTAGAGATCAAGGCGGTCAAACAAGGGGATTTGCGATTAAGCGAATTCATTCTGGATGTGCCGCTGACTCGTGTAGTGGAAGAAGCGACGGACAAGGCCGACAAGCCTGCCGCACCACCGGCCACAAAATAAACGGATGCAATCATGGCTATGACTCTTGACGAAATGCGGCAGCTTGACCCGAAGCAGATCGGTAGCTGGCCGCTGCCGGTACAGATTGGTGTGTTGCTGATTGTGATGGGCTTGTTGATCGGTTTGGGATATTTCCAGATATGGGCGCCACAGCTGGAACAGATTGATGCTGGTAAGGCCAAGGAAGAGGAGCTGAAGCAGGTCTATCTGGATAAAAAAGCCAGGGCGGTCAATCTGGATGCCTATAAGCAACAGTTGCTGGAGATTGAGCAGAGTTTCGGTGCCATGCTCAAGCAGTTGCCAAAAAAATCCGAGGTAGATGCACTGTTGACCGAGATCAATCAGGTGGGTTTGGGGCGTGGCCTTCATTTCCAGTTGTTCAAGCCCGGGCCGGAAGAGATGAAGACGGAGACTGCCGAGTTGCCGGTGTCGATCAAGATTGCAGGTTCATATCATGACTTGGCTGCCTTCACCAGCGATGTGGCACAGTTGTCGAGGATTGTCACTCTTGGCGACATGAGCTTGGAGCCTGATAAAGAGTTCGGCATGTTGCTGGGCACTACTGCTCGGACGTACCGCTATCTGGATGCGGAAGAGGCGTTGGCAGTGAAAAAAGCCAATAAGGAAAAAGACAAGAAGGCGGGAGGCAAATGATGCGCACGTTCAGGTTCGCAGCGCGGTTTGTCGGTATTGCCGGCTTGCCATTGGCCCTGATTGCCTGTGGTGGTGGCGAGCATGATGATCTCAAAGCGTGGATGGATGAGAACGCCAGGGGATTGCATGGCAAGGTGGATCCGATGCCGCAGGTGAAGCCATATGTTCCCTATGTCTATGCCGCATTTGAATTGACCGAGCCCTTCAGTGAGCTGAAGCTCAAGGTCGAGCGGCCGGCAAACGGGGTGCTTGCCCCCAATGCGAACAGGCCCAAAGAGCCACTGGAAGCCTATGATCTGGAAAAACTGCAGATGGTGGGCACACTGGAGCGTGCGAAAGTGGTTTACGCTCTGATCAAGACACCTGAGAACAGCATGTATCGGGTCAAGGCGGGGAACTATATCGGCCAGAATTTCGGGCTGATAACGGAAATCACGGAAACCGAGGTCAAATTGAAAGAAATTGTGGAAGACAGCAATGGTGACTGGGTGGAGAGGACGAGTGCTATTGTGCTCAATGAGCATCAACAGGAGCAGAAGAAATGACCGCAACTAATTTTCGGCTGATTACGCTTGTATATCGTTGGTTGCTGTCGTTGGCAGTGCTGAGTCTGTCCATGGGGGCTGTCGCCGCTGATCAGGCGCTTGCGAATGCCATCAAGGCCATTGATGTTTCCGCACAGACGGGTGACAAAGTGCTGGTGAAGTTTTCACTGGCAGACAAGGCTCCGGTGCCGGCCAGCTTTACGGTCAATAACCCACCGAGAATCGCGCTGGATTTCCCCAATACGACCAATGGAACCGGAAAGACCAACTTCAATATCAGTGCCGGTGGTGCGCTGCGGAGTGTCAACGTGGTTGAAGTCTCTGGCCGTACCCGGGTGGTGCTCAACATGGAGCGTGCCGCAACCTATGAAACCAGGGTTGAGGGCAATGTGTTGATGCTCACCTTGGCGACAGCGGGCTCCGAAACGGCGGGCAGCAGTAATGTCACGACGCAATTTGCCGCCGCGCCAGCCGCTTCGAGTGGTGCGCCAGCCTCTGTAAAGGGCATTGACTTCCGCCGTGGCAAGAATGGAGAAGGCAAAATACTGGTTGATTTGCCGTCCAATGCCACCGGGATCGATATCCGCCAGCAGGGCCGGAATCTGGTTGTCGATTTTGCCCGGATTGGGTTGCCCAAGGAGCTGCAGAAACGCTTGGACGTTTCCGATTTTGGGACTCCGGTACAGAAAGTTGATGCTTTTACCCAAGGTGGCAATGCCCGGATGGTGATTGAGCCAAAGGGAACGTGGGAATACTCTGCTTATCAGACAGATAGCCAGTTCGTGGTTGAAATCAAGCAGCTGGTTGAAGATCCGACCAAGCTGACCCAAGGCTCCAAGTTTGGTTATCGCGGCGATAAGCTGTCGCTGAATTTCCAGAATGTGGAAGTGCGCACCGTGCTGCAAGTGATTGCCGAATTTACCGGCATGAATATCATCACTAGCGACACTGTGTCCGGGAACCTTACACTGCGCCTGAAGGATGTGCCTTGGGATCAGGCCTTGGATATCATCCTGCAAGCCAAGGGACTGGATCAGCGCAAGAATGGCAACGTGGTCTGGATAGCTCCGCGTGACGAGCTGGCATTCAAGGAAAAGCAGGAACTGGAGGCGCGTCAGCAGGTTGCTGAACTGGAGCCGTTGCGTACCGAGGTGTTCCAGGTGCGTTACCATGACGCCACCAAGTTGCAGGTGCTGCTGTCTTCTGGTGCCGGCCCGGATCGCATGCTGTCGAAGCGGGGTAGTGCCGTCATCGATGCGCGTTCGAATATGCTGTTCATTCAGGATATTCCATCGAAGCTGGAAGAGATTCGTGCCATCCTGACCAAAATTGATGTGCCTACCCGCCAGGTATTGATTGAAGCCCGCATTGTGTCAGCTGGCGAGAACTTCTCTAAAGAACTGGGGGCCCGATTCGGGATTCAGGGGCAGAACATCAAGAATGGCACCAAGACCGCATTTGCAGGTGATGTGGCAACGTCTGCATCACTGGCTGGCGGAGCTGCGGTCGGTGGGACTGGTGGGCTGAACTGGAGCTTCCCTAATACAGGCGGAAGTACGGGTAATGGCATGTTCGGGGTCAGTGTCCTGAATCCTTCTCAGGGTGTCATGGTCAATCTGGAGCT
>CAZBWH010000042.1:0-22521 GCA_964495595.1 uncultured Burkholderiales bacterium
CGTCATTGTTACTGTTGCCGTTACATAGGGTTCTCTTGCCCCGCCTTTCGTAAGGGGATTAAGACTGTGAAACAACGTGGTTCGTTGGTTACGTAGAGTTCTCTTGCCCCGCCTTTCGTAAGGGGATTAAGACATAGTAAGGCCGCGATCAGAAGAAGCCCTACGGTTCTCTTGCCCCGCCTTTCGTAAGGGGATTAAGACCGCGGCCGTCGTTGAAGTCATTGAACGTGGCCTGTTCTCTTGCCCCGCCTTTCGTAAGGGGATTAAGACTTACATGAAGGCGTCACCACCGGCACTTTCACCGGTTCTCTTGCCCCGCCTTTCGTAAGGGGATCAAATCTATCCCCCGCCCCGGCCAATGCACGATGCGTGTGCCCCATCCTTTCGGCTGCTTTGCTTCCCTGGTTTTTTCGCTGCGCTTGATCGCTGCCTTGTCCGGGTGTCGGTGGATGGGGTGTGCGTTGTGTATGCTGATTTGGGGGGGGGCAGCGTGCTGTGCGGGCCGGCCGGGGGCGGTGTGGAACAAGGAGGGAAGAATGGGCGTGGGAAAACCGTTGGCAGGGCCAGGGTTGGGGGGCTGCCTGAGGAGGCTGCGACGGGGGATTGGCTGGATGAGGCGGCCGAGGCTGAGGCGGAAGATCGCCTGGAGGCGGCAGGCGGGTGGGATGCGCCTGACGGGCAGGATGGGCCGGTTCAGGGGCTGCACTGGCTGACGAGGGGTGGAGTGGGATGGATGACGATTGGACGTCGGGCCGGGATGTGTCGCAGACGGTGCATTCAACGCTGGTCTGCCGGGAGGGTGGCAGGCTACCCCCCGCACTATCGGTAACCACCCTCAGTCAAGGGGCGTTGTGGTGGGGTTTATCGGATCATCGGGCTGCGGGCCAATACCAGAGCGGCTTGCAGGCCGGCCTGAGTGTCGCTTTGGTATTGGTCTGCAGGCCGATGGATCGACAAACCCACCGCCGTTCCTCCTCTCCCTGGACGGGAGAGGGCTGGACGCAGCTCTGGTATTGGTCTGCAGGGCTGTCGTCTGGATGGCGAGCAGCCGGGTTGCGATGGGGCGGCCATGAATCGGGTCGCAGGGGTGTAAATCGGCGGCGGCCGGGCGGTGGCTGGCTGGCGAACGGCTGGTAGATGTGATTTTTTGCCTGTGGGGCAGGAGGGGGAGTGGTGCTGACGATCAAGACGCATGGGGTGTTTGTGGCCGGGCCGGATATTGATGTGCTGACGCCGTTGCTGGATCCGCGGTTTGCGGTGAGCCGGTGCGTGATGCTGGCGACGGGTGCCGATGAGGCGGCGCTGCTGCGCATGGCGGAGGTGGCGGCTGATGCCAGGGTGCAGACGCAGGTGATCGATCTGGCCGATGGCTGGAACCGGCAGCAGGTGGTGTCGGCGCTGGAGGCGGCGCTGGCGCTGGCAGAGGGTGAGATGGCGCTGAATCTGTCGGGGGCGAATGTGGCTCAGGCGGCGTATGCGCTGGCTTGGGCGCGGGATGCTGAGGTGCCGGTGTTTGTGGTGCAGCCGGATACGGATCAGTTGCTGTGGCTGCATGCGCCGGCGCATTTCCAGAGTTTTAATGTGGCCGACCGGCTGACGCTGGAGGGCTATTTCAATACCTTTGGCATTGAGGTGATCTCGACCGGCGGGCGTTTGCATTCGCGTGATGCGCAGATGGACGGCTTTTTGCGGCGTTGGCTGAGCATGGTGCTGCGTTTGCCCGAGAATGTGTCAGCGTTGCGCCGTATGCTGCAGGGCAAGGCGTGCGGCGATTTGTTGCCAGGCTCGCTGGACAATGAGATCAAGCAACTGCTGGGTTCGCTGGTGGATGCCGGCATGGTTGAGCAGATGCCGGATGGCTGCTTGCGTCTGATCCGGGCGGATGCGGTGGGGTTTCTTTCTGGCGGCTGGCTGGAACATTATGTGCTGATGGAGCTGCAGGAGGTGGCGCTGCAGTTGCCGCTGCAGGATGCGGCGCTGGGCCTGCGCCTGCAGGCAGAGAACGGTGCCCGTTGCGAGTTCGATATCGCCATTCTGTTCAATAATGCCTTGTTCATTGTCGAATGCAAAACCGGCATGTCGATAACCACACCGCCGCTGCAGTCGATTTACAAACTGGATAGCCTGACTTCACAGGCAGGGCTGGATGCCGAGGCCTTGCTGGCATCGCTGGCGCAGGTCAGCGGTAACGACCGCGCCCGCGCCGACTGGCACGGTATCGCCCTGGCGGCTGCATCGGAGCTGGTGTCGCTCAAGCCGAAGCTGATCAGGTGGCTGCAGTCTTATGCGGGGCTGCCGCGGGTTGATCCATCGGCACCGGGCCGGCGCTGTTCCAGTTGAGCTACCTGATTCCTTGGTGGGCTGGCAATGTGGCATGCGTGGCCATATGCTTTGGCTTGGATGCGGAATGACAGGCTGCCAGGCGGCATGTCTGCGGCAAGCTTGCCGTGCCGTGCGAAGACGTTCGGCCCGGATACACTGCCGGGTGTGTGGTTGATATTTTGACCAGGCCAACCCGATGTCTGACTGGCGTTGGCTGCTAAAGAGGGAGATGACGTGGCGATGAAAAGGCTGGAGGCGACATTCCGGATTGTGACGCCGATGTTTCTGGGGGGGCAGGATAAAAATGCGGTGGATATCCGCTCGCCGAGTGTCAAGGGGGCGCTACGGTTCTGGTGGCGGGCGCTGAATTGGGGGCGTGTGCTGCTTGAGAACAATGGCAACGAAGTGCTGGCATTGCGAGCCTTGCATGAACATGAGGCACGGCTGTTTGGCTTGGCTGCTGGGGACAAGAAGGGAGGGCAGGGGGTGTTTTTGCTGACTTGTCGTCCTGCGAAAGGCTCGAGTTATAGCCTGGCGGATGGCGCGAGGTTGTCGACGACACATCCTCCTTTGCAGGCGCATATTTATTTACTGAATATGGCTCTGGGCGAGATGGGCAATCGGCAAAATCCTAATAAATACTCAAGGTCGGCGTTATGCCCCGGCCAGGATTTTGTGGTTGACTTGATTTTTCGCCCCCAAACAAGTGAATCAGACGTCCTCGGTATTGCTAAGGCCATCCAGTTGATGGGATCACTTGGCGCATTGGGCTCAAGGGCGCGCCATGGATGGGGCAGTATTGCTTTGCAAAAGCTGTTAATTGACGGCAAACCCGATGGGGCGATCAAAGCCCATGGCTCGCTACAAGAGCTCCAGCAATACCTGGCCGGATTGTTATCGGCGATGCCGGATGGATTGCCGCCATTTAGCGCATTGTCAAAGCAAGCCCGTATTGTGTTTGACAAAAACGGAATGGGTAAAGAGTGGCTGGCGGTATTGGGTGCGGTAGGGCGAGAGCTTGTTTATTACCGTAGCAATGGCCGATCAAACGATCGCAGTCCCGGCATGCGCCGTGTACTGGACAATGCGCAAATGGACCCTACAAAGCCAGGTGAAATGCCTTGCTGGGACGATCATGAACTGCTTTATCGCTTCGCTAATGGCAATCAGACAGGATCGCCCCAGCGAGTGATGTTTGGGTTGCCGCACCCTGTTCGTTTGTCGAATGCTGGAGATATAACCATCAATTACGCAGACAAGCGGCGCGCCAGTCCGCTGATGCTTCATCTGCATGAGTTTCCTGATGGAAATGTCGTCGCTGTGCATTGTCTGATGACAGCCAGATTTTTGCCCACTGATAGCGCTCGAATCACCATGTCATCTGGCCGGCGATCTCAGAATGTCGCGCCTCCTGCAGATTGGTCAGTGCTCAATAATTATCTGGATCGGGTGAAGGCCCATGGTATTGAGGTAAGTATCAATGGCTAATAACTATTTCCATTTCACCCTTGGTCCGGTGCAGGGGTTTGTGGCCCAGGCGCGGCGAACGCGCGATTTCTGGGCAGGGTCATTTTTGTTGTCTTGGCTGTCGGGCGTGGCCATGGCTGAGGTGGAACGCCAGTGTGGTCGTGGCGCGATCCGCTTTCCTACTCCGCCAGTCGGATATCTGGACTGGATTACCGGTGCGCTGGATACGGGTGAGGCGCCGCGCCAGGGGGCGATCCCCAACCGCTTCAAGGCGCAGGTGAATGCGACCTTCCAGCCTGAGTTGGTTGAGCAGGCGGTACGTTCGGCATGGCTGGCGCTGGCCGGGCAGGTTTGGCAGCAGGACGGGCTGGATGAGGTGGCAGGAGCCTCGACCAGAGAAATCTGGGATCGCCAGCATTACGCTTTCTGGGAAATTGCATGGGCGCTGACAGGTGATGAGCATGCCAGCAACCTGCTGGATCGTCGCAAGAACTGGCGCAGCCATCATGCAGCTGCCGAGCCGGGTGTGAAGTGCATGGTGATGGACGGCTGGCAGGAGCTGTCGGGTGTGCCAACGCCCAACCGTGGCGATATTGAGGTTTTCTGGAAAAAGCTGCGCGAGCGCCGGGCCATGCAGCACGATTTGCTGGAAGGCGAGCATCTGTGTGCGCTGGCGTATGTCAAGCGCCGCTTTGTCAGGCATTTTGCCGGCCTGTCGGCCACGTTGCCGACAGGCTTGTCTATTCGCGGCTGGAAGCTGGAACCGGGTATGCCGTCGGTTAGCTATATGGCGGCGGTGCACTGGCTGGAGCAGTTGGTCAATCTGGCCAGCCGGGATGAGCTGCAAGCCATCGCTGATGCTGCTGAGGCGGTCAATCCGAGCCGTGACGAGTGGTCAACCCGGATCGCTTGTCTGGTGAAGTGCTGGAACGACAAGGGGTATGAAAAACTGAAGCGCAATCTGTTGTCGCTGGATGGCAATCTGTTTTTCGATCACGTGCACGACAATCCAAAAGCTTACGGTTATGAGCCCGATGCGCTGAAACAATTGCGCGATGAGATCAGGAAGGTAAAGCGCAATCATGATTTTGCCGAGCCGTTGTCACCTTTCTACGCCATTTTGTTGATGGACGGTGACTCCTTGGGCAAGCACATGGCTGATCCGCAAAAGCAGCAGCCGATTGCCGCTTCGCTGGAGAAATTTACCCGTGGCGTGCGCGAACGGGTGGAAAGCCACAATGGTTTTCTGGTGTATGCCGGGGGCGATGATGTGTTGGCGATCCTGCCGCTGGAAGATGCGCTGGGTTGTGCGGCCCGTGTGCGTGGGCATTATCTGGAGTGCTTTGCCGGCACGGGGATCGATACCACCGTTTCGGCGGCCATCGAATTTGCCCATGTGAAGATGCCATTGGGCAAGGTGCTGGGTGATGCGCATGATTTGCTCGATCGGGTGGCCAAGGACGGCGCCGGCCGAGATGCACTGGCAGTGCGGGTATGGAAGCCGGGTGGCATGAGTCTGGAATGGGCTCAGCCTTGGGCCGTGGCGCTAAAAGAACTCGCCCAACCAGCGGCAGCGGAATCCGGCAGCCCGTTGGTGCTGGAACGGTTGGCATTGGCATTCCGTAGCGATTTGCCCGGTGAGCATGGGGGCACGGTGTCGAGCAAGTTTTTCTACCGGATTCGCGAGCGGTTTGATTTTCTGACTGCGGGCGCCGAAGGCGCGGTGCTGTCGCGGGAAGATTGTCAGCGCTTGCTGGCGGTGGATTATGTGAACAGTGCCGAAAACCGCAAGCGGGTGGACATGGCCAGAGCGGAAGTTGAGATCAAGCCGCTTCTTGAGCAGTGTACGCCGCATCGGCGGGTGAGCGGGGCTGCACCGGCGATTCAGGCCGGTGCCGGACTGAAAGTGGATGGTGCTTTGCTGGTGAGGTTTCTGGCGCAGAAGGGAGTCGATGCATGAGCGCAATCACATGGCGCTTTGAGGCGGCAGATACGCTGTTTTTCAAGGAGTCGCGGCCAATCGAGAGCGTTGGCGCATCACAACTGGGCAGTCAGTTTCCTCCACCGGCACGCACTCTGATCGGTGCCATTCGCACCGCCATTGGCGACCAGATGGGCGGCGATTGGCATGGATACAAAGAAGCCTGCCGCAAAGATGTCAGCCATCCGGTTCGCGATGCCATCGGCACACCGGATTCGCTCGGCCCGTTGTCATTCGCCGGCCCCTGGCTGTCGCTGCATGGTGAAAGGCTGTATTCGGTGCCGTTGGTCTTGCTTGCTGCTGAATCGGGCTCGGCCCGCTTGCAGCCTGGTGAGCCGGCACATACCGATCTGGGTTACGTGAGGCTTCCGCAAATGGTGCCCGCTGTCGCTGGGGCCAAGCCGCTGGAGGGGGCGTTTGTCAATGCTGCGGGCTTGCAGGCCATTCTGGCCGGCGGTCACCCTGAGCCGGGCCAGATGTTCAAGGCTAACGGAGAACGCAGCCAGCCGGCGCTGTTTCACTCCGAAGAGCGGCTGGGGATTGCGCGTGACAACGCCCGCCGGGTTACCGGCGACGGCCTGTTGTACCAGACCCGCCATATTCGCCCGGCACCTGGGTTGGCCGTCGAGATCGAGGTGAAGGGTGCGCCACCCGCTGCCGATGGGGGGGGTGTCCGCTTGGGGGCAGAGGGTCGTTTTGCCCATTTTTCGACAGCTCCGGCCAGTGAGGTGCCGCCTTTGCCGGTGCCTCCAGCCAAGGCAGCCGGGCTGATCCTGCTGTTGCTGACGCCTGCGTTGTTCCGCGACGGTTGGCTGCCGGATGGGTTGGCCCGCTCTACGGCCGAGAACTCGCTGACTGTCTGGGCAGGCGAGCTGCATGCCGTCGGTCTGCGCGTGGTGTGCTCGGTGGCCGGCAAACCGGTGCGCGAGGGTGGTTGGGATATGGCAAACCATGCGCCGCGGCCACTGGCTTCGCTAGTACCGGCAGGCAGCTGTTATTTCGTCGAACTGGCTGAAGGTGCAAACCTGCACGAAGCGGCCCGCCAGTTGCATGGCAAGCAGATTGGGCAGGAACAGGAACTGGGACGTGGCCAGATCGCCGTGGGTTACTGGACAAAAGGATAAGGGGAGTACAGATGCAACATGCTTTGATTGGCCTGCTGGCCGAAACGTCGATTCATGCTGGGGCCGGTAAATCAGCCGGGGTCATCGATTTGCCGATCATGCGCGAGGCACACACCGGCTGGCCATGCGTATACGGCTCGGCGGTGAAAGGAGCTTTGCGCTGTCGCGCCGATCAGACCCCGGAAGCCAAAGACTGGCTGAAGGATGTGTTTGGCCCGGATACCAAAAATGCCAGTGAGCACGCCGGTGCATTGTCGGTGGGGGATGCGCGTTTGTTGCTGTTGCCGGTAAGGTCGCTGACGACTCACTTCAAGTGGGTGACCTGCCCGGCTCTACTGGCGCGCGCCGCTCGCGATTCAGCACGAAACGGGGTCAGTGCGCCGGCGCTGGCTTTGCCTAAAACCATCGGAGATGAGGTGGCTTTGGTGGCGGGAGACGCTTCCAGCCTGTTTCTGGAGGAGTTCCACTTCAAACCCGAAAAGACAGATCTCACCGGAATCATTGCATGGCTGGCAGGGTTTGTTGCCGAAGCAGACTTTGCCGAACGCCTGCAGGCGCAACTGGTAATCGTCAATGACGATATCTTCGCCCATCTGGCGCAATACACCACACCAGTGACGCCGCACGTCGCCATTGATAACACCCGCAAAACCGTCATCGGCGGTGCGTTTTGGTATGAAGAAACGCTGCCACCCGAAACTGTGCTTTACGTCAGCCTGCTGGCCAGTGCAGCACGAAGCGGCAAGGCAGAAATGTCCGCCAGCAAGGTGCTGCAGCATGCCTTAAGCCTGTTCCCGGCAGAAAAACCTTATCTGCAATTGGGTGGTAATGAAACGGTGGGCATGGGCTGGTGCCGAGTGCAGAAGGTGGAGGGCTGATCATGCAGACCTTGCAGCAACAGCGAGCCAAGCAGGCGCTGGCCAAAGTTCAGGGGCTGGTGGAGCTGAAAGAGGGCGATAAGCTCAAGAGCCGGGCATCGGAATTACCATTCATGATCCATGCCAACGGCCTTGGCCAGGCTGCCGCTTTTTTTCGTAGCAAGGGGAACAAGGATGGCTATGACCACTTGTATCGGATCCTTGCTGATTGGCTAACCAGCCAAGGCCGCCCTTACGCTGGCCAAGACGATTTGATGGCTGCCATTGTCAAATCCGACTTCCACATTTACCGGGCGGCACAGGCGGAGGCCATGCAGTACATGGACTGGGTGAAAAAATTTGCCAAGGCGTATCTCTGAGGGAGACTGGAATGGCTCAGCCAATTTATCGATATTCTCATCCCGCTGGACAGCAGAAACCCAATGTCGGTACCAATCTCGGCCTGTGGTTCAATCGTTTCTACAATGCTTTTGATCACGACTGGACTGTACCGGAAGACGGAAAAAGCGGTTGGATCACTCAAGTAGCCGGACGGCATGAGATGAGCGCCGAGTTCGATCGGTTGAAAACACGCACCGAGTCGCTGGCCAAGGCACTTGGCGCTGAGTGCGATGATTTTACCACCCAATGGCATTTGGCCACCGGTCTTGGCATCTCTCACCCGGTCGAAAATGGCTTTACCTGGCATCACACGCTGGGCCTGCCCTACCTGCCCGCATCCGGTGTGAAGGGCTTGCTGCGCGGTTGGGTGGATGCCTGGATGGAACATGCCGACGAACCACAGAAGAAGGCTCTGATTGTTCGCTGGTTTGGCACGTTTGCGGGCGAAGAGGAGGGTGTCGCCGGTAACCTGATTTTCTTTGATGCCTTGCCCGTTGCGCCCGTCGAACTTGCCTGTGATGTGATGACGCCGCATATGGGTAAGTGGTACGAGCAAGGCGAAACCATCACCGAACAGGATTACGCCACTACGGCACCCGCCGACTGGCACAGCCCGGTTCCGGTGCCGTTTCTGGTGGTGCGCAAGGCTACCTTCCGTTTCATGATCGCGCCGCGCTTAGTGGGTAGTTCAGAGCAAGATCTGCAGACTCGCGCAGATGTTGCAGAGGCCCTGCGCCAGCTCGGGCAGGCATTGCTTTATGTCGGTGCAGGCGCAAAAACGGCGGCAGGATATGGGCGAATGACCAGTGATAAGGCCGCTCAGGCGCAGAAAGCGGAAAAAGACCGGCAAGAGCTTGAGGAGGCCGGCGTCAAGCAAGAGATAACGGTTTGGTGTGGAGCCAAGGCGAGCTGGGACAAGGGAAAGTCCAGCCTGAGTGTTGTGGCGGAAGATGGAGGTAAGGCTCAAATTTCTGGCGAGGAGGCGAAAAAGAAGCTCGATGCTTTAACCGAAGCGACGAGACTTCGTCTCATGAGCGGTAAAAAGCCGGTTAGATTGGATGCGACCATCGAGATCAAGGGCAACCAAACTATTCTTCAGTCAGTCAGGCAGTCGACTTGACTGTTTCGAGCAGATGATCGAATGAGGGGGGTAGCGCTGTTTGGAATATTTTTTGCTCTCCAGGCACCCCCCCGCCGCGATATTGCCCCAACTACTGATCAGTAGCGACGACGTGTTGCTGCAAGCTGTGTTCAAACGGCTGCCAGTCGATGGCGTTGCTTGCGGCGATCAGCTCGCAGCGGCTGTCGCGGCGCCAGGCTATGGACTGCCAGTTGTGCTGGTCTGGCGTCCAGTTAAGCCACCACCAGCGATGGCCACAACGAAATACGCCTTTGGCTCGGGAGAGGGCGATCTGTTGTTGGGCGGCAAGGTCGGACAGTGAGTCGGCCCAGTATTTCAGACCGCGTAAATTGAACTGGATGTCGCTGCGGTACAGCCAGCCGCAACTGCTGCTGCCGTCGCCCTGGGCGATTCGGCGTGTCACGGGGTCGGTTGGCTCTGGCGTTTCAAGTGGCCATTTCTGTGGGGATTGCCGTGGGCGCTGATGGGCGTCGGGCCGGGTGGCTTGACGTGTCGGTAGGGGGCTCCAATCCAGCCAGGCCGGGTCGAGTCGGCCTTGTTCGGTGACGGCGATGTGTTGTTTCGGGGGGTAGAGTTGATTGGCGGATTGATGGAATTGGGCCAGGGTGGTGGCATCGGCGCGGTCCCCCTTGTTGGCGACCAGAATGTCGGCCAGGTGGATCTGGTCGGCGTACACCGGGTGCTGATGATAGCGAGGGTCAAGGTATTGTATTGGGTCGACCAGTGTGATGACTGCATTCACGTGTACGGCCATGGCCAGCCCAGGCTCCCGCAGGCAGTCAATGATGCCGGCGGGGTGGCCAAGGCCGGTGGGTTCAATCAATAGCCGGTCGGGGCGTTCGCGCACCAGGCGAGTGAGCGCTACCCTTAACGTGGGGCCTTGGCTGCAGCAGATGCAGCCACCAGCGATTTCGCGTACGGTTACGCCGCTTTCATCGGACAGCACCGCGCCGTCGATGCCGATTTCGCCGAATTCGTTGACCAGGACAGCCCAGCGTTGGCCGGCTGGCTTGTTGGCCAGCAGGTGGCGGATTGCGGTGGTTTTGCCCACCCCGAGGAATCCGGTAATCAGCGTGGTGCTGATCGGGGTGGGTGCGGGTTGATACAAGGCTTATTTTCCTGCGGCCGGCAGTGAGATGAATGGGGTGGCGGCGCTGCTGACCTGGGGCAGTTGCCCATCCCATTTTTCGATGGCTTTGAGTTGTACATATTCGGTTCCACCCTGGGCCCGGATTGCGTCGGCCTGTATGCGGATGGTTTCGGCCTCGGCCTTGGCCATGGCGATTTTCTGTTCAGCTTCGATTTTGATCCTTTCCAGATCGTTCTTGGCTTTCAGCGCGTTCTGTTCGGCCGTCTGCTTGGCTTCGATCGCTTGGTCAAATGCCTGGCTGAACTGGAAGTTGGTGATCTGGATCGCTTCGACAACGATGTTGTAGGTGGCCAGCTGGTTACGCAAGGCGGTTTCGGCATCGCGCTTTACGTCGTCGCGTTTGGCGAGCAATTCTTCGGCGCTGTAACGTGCTACGACAGCCTTGATGACTTCCTGGATTCGCGGGTCAATCACCTTGTCTTCGACGTTCAGGCCCACGCGGCTATATGTGTCGCGCAGCGCTTCAGCCTTCAGATGGTAGTTCAGCGCAACCTTGGCGTGCACTCGCTGCAGGTCGCGGGTGCCGGCATCGGCCGGGCTTTCTGCCTTGAGTGTGCGGACGTCTACCATGACGGTGCTGTCGACGAATGGTATCTTCATGTGCAGCCCTTCGGCTTCAACCGCCTGGATCTGGCCAAAACGAAGCACGATGGCTCGCTGGCCGGAGTTGACGGTGTAAAAACTGCCGGACAGGACACTCAGGCCCAGCAGGCCAATAACAGCGACGGGGATGATCTTGATTAGTTTGTCCTGCACGATGGTGCTCCTTTTTTGCAAGGGGGTCGGTCGATTCATGGTTGGAATAACTCGATGATGCTGGCGAGGTCACGCTGGGCGTTGTCGCCTGTTGCGTGCATTCGCAGTCGTTGATTGGCCAATGCCGCCAGCGGCGTGGCGGTTCCACATTCACGCGCCAGAGCAGCGGCGTTGTCTAGGTCTTTCAGCAGTGTGGCGACTTTCCACTGGACGGGGGCAAACTGGCGGCTGGCCATGCGCGGGGCAAGAATCTGTAACGGCAGTGAATCGGCAAAGCCGCCGGCCAGCGCCGGGGCCAGCAGGCCGGCATCGACGCCGGAACGTTCGGCCAGTGCGACGGCTTCGGCGATCAGCATCGCGTTGGCCGCGACGATCAATTGATTGCATACCTTGGTGGCCTGGCCGCTGCCTGTCGGGCCCATTCGGGTCAGTCGCTGCGACAGTGCGCTGGCTACGGGGCGCAGGCGCTCGATGTCGTCTTCGTCGCCCCCCGCCATGATGACCAGCTTGCCCGATTCGGCTCCGCCAACGCCGCCAGACACGGGGGCATCGACCCAGTGCGTACCACTGAGCTGCCGCAGCCTTGTTGCAAACCGCCGGGTTGCGGTAGGGTCGATGCTGGAGAAGTCAACCAGCAGCTGGCCAGGCCGGGCGCTATCGGCAATGCCGCCATTGTCGAACACTACCTGTTCGACTGCTGCCGTGTCGGACACACACAGCATGACCATGTCTGATCGGCCAACCAGTGTGCTGATATCGGTCGCTTCGGTGGCTCCCAGACTGAGCAGCTCGGTACATTTGCCGGCTGAACGGTTCCAGACGGTCAGAGGATGGCCTGCTGCCAGTAGGCGTTTACCCATTCGCTGGCCCATCAGGCCAATACCGATGAATCCAATTCTTTCCATTGTCTGCCTTGGTGTAGGGGCTGCATCAAGAGCATTTTAGCAGGCTGCCGGACTTGAGATTGATTTGCTGCGCCAGCGGAAAGCAGACCCCCGGCCATGCACGAGTTCCTAGGGATGCGCTGATTTATTGGCTGCGCGGGCGAATCGCTGCGTCGCGCGGTGCTCGAAGGTTCGCCTATCTCCATGATATGTCTAACTTTCTGTTCGCCGGGATCCTTGCGCTTCATCCCGCTCGCCGGATAAATCAGCACATCCCTGGTGCAACGGCCTGTATTTGGCCATGAAGGCTGGGGCACCCGGCTTGGCTTTTGAGCCGGGCTCGCCACGTTCAGCCAGACCAGACAGCTTCGCTCTCCAGTCTGCTGGATGTGGGCTGGAATCCGCTCTGGGTGCGGTGTCCGGGCGGTCTGGATGCCAATCTGGGCACGGCTTGCAGGCTGGATGAAAAACGGCCTGCACCGATGAACGGGCAGGCCGCTGCGCTGTGGGCAGTGGGGGCGTCAGTCGGCTGTTTTTACTTCTGCCGATGGCGATGCCTGGGTTGCTGCGGTTAAGGAAACCGGGCTGGTTTCTTCTTGCGCTGCGGTGTGTTGAATGCTATCTGCAGAATCATCCTTGCCGTTGGAGGGCTTGCGCGACGCTGATTTGCGCGGCTTGGTGTCCGCAGTCAGTTCTTCATCTGCAAGCTGCTCGCTGGTTTCGCCGGTGCTGGCCGATTTGCCCTTGCGTGCTGCCGGCTTCTGGGCGATGCCGCCTTTCCAGTGCTTGCGCGCTTCTTTAGCCAGTTTGACCACGCGGGCGATGTCCTCGTCGGAAAATACGCCGTTTACGCCGGAGATGGCGGATAGCTTCATGCCATGCTTGAGGCCCAGCTTGTAGATTTCCTTGACCTTTTCCCATTCGGTGTCGCGGCCGATGGTAAACACTTCGAACCGGCCTTCCAGCGCCAGGACGATGGTTTCCGCCAGGCAGGCGTACACGACGTTCGGCGGCAGGCCAATGTCTTTCAGACCTTTGACCTTGGTCGGCAATTCGATTTCACCGGATTCGATGACCAGTACGTCCGGGCGCTTGGCGACATCTTCCGGCGGCAGATCCAGTGGGCGGGCGACGTCGGTAATCACGCAACCCGGTTTGACCTTGGTAATGTCGAGAATAGACTTGCCGGCGCCGGAGGTGCTGGTGACGATCATGTCCATGTCGGCCAGCAGGTCGTTGTAGTCGATGGAGGTAAAGACCTTGGCATCGGGCGTGTCCTCCAGGATCGACGCTTTCAGCTCTTCCAGCTTGTCGAGGCTGCGGCCGGCAAGGTATACCTCGTCGAAGGCCATGGCCAGCAGGCGGGCACTGACCGAGCCGATCGAGCCACTGGCGCCGACCACCATGGTTTTCGCTGCGACTTTCTTGGTTTTAGGATCAATGTGAACCAGTCCCATGCGCCGCATGGCGTCGGCAGCTGCCCACAGGGCACCCGATGCGGAATAGCTGTTGCCTGTGGTAATCGGTAGATTGGCGCGACGGGCTACGGTCACGCCGGCGTCGCCCACTACCTTGGTGAACGCGCCCAGACCCATGATCTGG
Organism: uncultured Burkholderiales bacterium; assembly: GCA_964495595.1. GTDB lineage: Bacteria > Pseudomonadota > Gammaproteobacteria > Burkholderiales > SCOH01 > CALMFQ01. The sequence continues at coordinate 13,687 of CAZBWH010000042.1, forward strand.
GCGCCCATTTTCTCGGCCATTTCGGCTGCTGCCAGCAGGCGACGGTAAGTAAATTCCGGGCGGTGGGCCAGCATTTCCTTCGGGGTGCCGCCGACGGTAATCAACCAGCCTTCTGCTTCGGCCCCGGTAGGCGAGACGATGTTTTCCATCTTGCAATACACGAATGGAGGCAGATGCGCGGCGAGCCGTTCAACCCGGTCCATGATGAATGCCGGGGTGTACTTCGGCAGCGGCGTGCCTTTTTTGATGAATTCCTGGCTCAGCGGGTGGATCACGAAGGCAAAGCGACGGATGTTGCGGAATTTACCGGTAGGGTGCAGCAAGCGCGGCTTGATGTCGAGTTCGGTGATGATCTCGTTCAGGTCGTCTTCCGACACTTCGTGGGAATCCTTGCCCAGCTTGGCGAGAATCATCGCTTCCAGCATGTAGGTGCCCAGGACGTTGTCGAACAGCTTGGGTGAAACGTCGATCACCAGGTTGACTTCGTGCTGCTTGAAATATTCCAGCCGCTCATCATCAATCGCCGATGTGATCAGGGTTTTGCCCTTCAGGTTTTTGGCATTCGATACGGCTTTGATTTCACTGAACGTACCAACGATGACGTGCGATTTGGCCACTTCTGCAGCAACACGCTTGTTTTTCAGGTTGGATAGCGCAGATTCCAGGATCTGGCCCGGCATGTTGTTCAACAGCAGTTCGCTACCGCGAGCGTAGAGTTCCAGCTGGCTGATCGAATTCAGCATCAGAAGTGAGCCGGTCTGAAACACTGGATCGGCAAAAGTCAGATTCTGGGTGTATTCGGACATGGCAACCGCCAGGTCGTAGTTGCGCATGCCGGAAAGAAACAACACCAGGTTGTTGTTGAAGTAGTGGCCCAGCTCTTTTTGTACATAACGTACTGCCCGCACCTGCAGTAGCCGGCGCAGCATGGCGCCAGTGGTGACCGGTACGCGGGTGACGACGTGCATCAGTTCCTTGGCGGTTTTGTTTTCGATTGTCCGCACACCAACGTGGTAGTGGTCGGTGACTTCACCCAGGCCGATCGCATCGCCACGGGCCTGATAGCGGCGCATCAGCTCCCAGGCTTTCGCCGTGTCGCCGTCGGTTCCGACCCGCTTGATCGAATATTCCTGACCAAGAAAATCAGAGGTGAATTCAAAGTCTTTCTGGGATGAGCCGAGTGTGACTCCAATAACCTTTTTCATGTCGCGTACTCAATTTAGTTGATTGAAAAGGAATCGCCTGTTCTGGCGTTCATTCGGCGTCAGCGGTCGCCGCCTTGCGTTTGCGGCTGCTTTTACCTGAGCTGGCTTCCGGCTCGCTTCCCGGCGGGAGCAGATCGCGCAACAGCGCTTCGCAAGTTGCCTGGTTCATGTAGCGCGGTACCGGGTAAATCATGTCGACATGAGCTTCGCGGCAGGCACCCGCGGCGAGCTCGGGGATGTCTTCTTCACTCAGTGCTTCCAGATGTGTGGGGATGCCCAGATCGTGGTTGAGCTGATCGACGCCATCAAGAAACTTCTGCGCCAGAGTATCCTCGTTTTCCTCAGCCGAGCCCAGGTTGGCACGCACAGCCAGCTTGGCCAGCCGCGAGATGATGGCGGGCTGCGAGTATTTCAGTACATGCGGCAATACGATGGCATTGGCCAGGCCGTGCGGTGTGTGATACTTGCCGCCCAGCTGGTGCGCAATGGCATGTACATAGCCGACATTGGCGCGGGTGAAGGCCAGGCCGGCATAAGTCGAGGCCAGAGCCATGTTTTCGCGTGCCTGCAAATCCTTGCCGTCGTGAAAGGCCTTGCGCAGGTTCTCGAAGATCAGGCCGACGGCAGACAGTGCCAGGCCGTCTGACTGCGGGCTGGCCCAGTTACCGACAAACGATTCAATCGCATGGGTCAGTGCATCGATTCCGGTGGCTGCGGTGATATGGGGCGGCAGGCCGGTCATCAGTACAGGATCGAGGGCGGCCATTTTGGGCACCAGGCGCGGATCGACCATCACCATTTTCTTGTGGTTTTCCGGGTCGGAGATCACTGCGGCAATGGTCACTTCGGAGCCTGTGCCCGCCGTAGTCGGAACGGCATAGATGCGCACCGGGTTGCGCAACCCGCGGAAGTAGCCGGCAAGCTTGTGCAGCGGCTTGTCGTTGGCAACCGCGAGAGCAATGGCCTTGGCTGCATCCATGGCTGAGCCGCCACCCACGGCGACAATGGCGTCACAACTGTTGCTGTCGTAGCAGGCAATGCCTTTTTCGATCAGTGGAATAGGTGCGTCAGGGGTGATTTCATCGAACACGGCGTAGTCGGCCCCGCCTGCAGTCAATGCATCGGTGAGCGAGGTCAGCAGGCCGAGTTTGGAAATCATGCTGTCGGTAACGATTAGCAACTTGTGGTGGCCAAAGCCTGCAATCGCCTGGCCGAGGCGGGCGCTGGACCCCGGACCGACCAGCAGCGTGGGCTGGGGCAGGGGCAGAAAGCGTGTGACATAGCCAGCGCCACGCATGATGGTGCCCATGCCCTTGGCAAATACGGCATCACTGATAATGGATGGGATCATGGTCATCTCCTTGGGAAAACTTAAAGCGGTCCTGAATGCCTGAAAAGCCTTGCCGGACGAGCATGCGAGGGTAAACGGTGACGGTTACATGCGGATGTCGTATATGGCATAGGCCGGTGTCGCAAAAACTATTTTTCGATTGATCGTTTATTGGTCACTTGCCTGCAGGGCAGGCTTCTGCTGTGCTGTTTCAATGTATTACGGATCAATTTTATGTATTTTACATATTTTGGCTTGTGTGCGCGATATCGCTGTAATCGAATGGCATTGCCGTGCAAGACCGCAGTCAACCGGGGCGCACGTTTCGATCGGTTTTCAGAGCGGCCAGAATCTGTGCATTGTGCTCTCCCGTTTCCGGTCCGGTGTGCCGATAACACATTGTCGCGGCAGAAAAATGAATCGGGCAAGCCATCTGCGCTTGTGGCTGCCCGTTTGGTCGCGGCACGGCCACGACCCAGCCTCTTGCCTTGGCTTGCGGTTGGTTGATGGCTTCGGTCAATGTCAACACCGGCTCGACACAGGCATCGATCCCGGCAAACACGGCTTGCCACTCTGCCAAGGTACGGGTCAGAAAGATGGTTTGCAGACTGGCTTTCAGGTTTCGCTGAACGGCTGCGTCCTGGGCTAGCCCAAGGCCAGCGAGTTCGGGACGTCCAATCGCAGCAGCCAATGCCTGCATGAACTGCGGTTCCAGGCTGCCAACCGACAGGTAGCGCCCGTCGGCAGTACGGTAATAGTCATAAAAACTGCCGCCATTCAGCATCCCTGCTTCCGGCTCCGGCTCTACCCCGGCTGCCAGCGCAGCAGCACCGGCCATGCCATTAAGCACAAAGGCGCAGTCGGTCATGCTGATGTCCACTAACTGGCCTTCGCCCGTGGATTGGCGCTGCAACACGGCGGCGAGAATGCCAATGACCGCATGCAGAGATCCTCCGGCGATGTCGGCCACCTGCAGGCCCAGCGGTAGGGGGCCAGAGGCGTGCCGGCCGGTGTGGCTGGCGCAGCCGGCCAAGGCCAGGTAGTTAATATCGTGGCCAGCGCGCTGGCTAAGCGGTCCGGTCTGGCCGTAGCCGGTAATCGCACAGTAGATCAACCGCGGGTTGATCGCACGCAGAGCCTGATAGCCGATGCCCAGCCGATCCATTACTCCTGGGCGGAACTGCTCGACCACAATGTCGTAGTCGCCTATCAGTTGCCTGACGATGTCAATCGATGCTGCCTGCTTGAGATCCAGCGCAAGTGAGCGTTTGTTGCGATTGAGCCAGGCATGGGCAGTAGACACACCGTCATCATAGGGAGGCAGCATGCGAACCAGATCCGGGCGGGTGGGGGACTCCACCCGCACTACCTTGGCCCCCAGATCGGCCAGATAGAGCGTGGCAAACGGGCCGGGAAGCAGGGTGGAAAAATCCAGCACCTTCAACCCAGCCAGTGGGCCATTCGGGTTTGGTTTCATTCGGCGAGATTGGCAAAGAGCGCGGTCGAAAGATAGCGTTCGCCGAAAGAGGGAATGATCACCACCACCAACTTGCCGGCATTCTCAGGGCGCTTGGCAACCTGAATGGCCGACCAGACAGCCGCCCCGGACGAAATGCCCACCAGCAGCCCCTCTTCGCGGGCCATGCGGCGGGCAAATTCGAATGCGTCGTCGTTTTTCACACGGATAACTTCGTCGTAACACTCCGTGTTCAAAACGCCAGGGATGAATCCTGCGCCCAGGCCCTGAATCATATGCGGGCCTTTCTGGCCGCCAGACAGGATTGGGCTGGCATCTGGCTCGACTGCGACCACCTGCAATCCTGGACGGCGCGGTTTGAGGGCCTCGGCGGTGCCGGTGATGGTGCCGCCCGTGCCGACTCCGGCCACGATGATGTCAACCGTGCCATCCGTGTCGTTCCAGATTTCTTCTGCAGTGGTCTTGCGGTGGATGGCCGGGTTGGCCGGGTTATTGAATTGCTGAGGCATAAAATACTTTTGCGGGTCGAGCGCAACGATCTCCTCGGCCTTGCGAATGGCGCCAGTCATGCCGTCCGGGCCTGGGGTGAGCACCAGATCGGCACCGTAGGCCCGCAGCAACAGGCGGCGCTCCTTGGACATGGTTTCCGGCATGGTAAGAATGCACTTGTAGCCCTTTGCGGCACAGACCATGGCCAGGGCAATACCGGTATTGCCGGAAGTCGGCTCGACAATCGTCGTGCCCGGATGAATCAGCCCGGCTTGTTCGGCGGCCTCGATCATGGCCGCACCAATCCGGTCCTTGACGCTGTGAGCCGGGTTGAAAAATTCCAGCTTGGCCGCAACTGTGGCCACACAGCCAGCGGTCATCCGGTTCAGCCGAACCAGGGGGGTGTTGCCGATCAGTTCGGTGACATTGCCGGCGATGCGCATGGTTTAAGCTCCCTGAAGAAAAAATTCGTTCATTCAGACAATGTAGTCGTTCATCGTCGATTTTTGAATCATCGTTTTCATGCCAGCCCTTCAGCGCGGCCAATGATTTCCTTCATGATCTCGCTGGTGCCGGCAAAGATGCGCTGGATGCGGGCGTTGGCATACATGCGGGTAATCGGGTACTCCCACATGTAGCCCGCGCCGCCATGCAGTTGCACGCATTGGTCGACCACCTTGCAGAGCAGTTCGGTAGTCCATAATTTTGCCTCGGCAGCAATATCGTCCTTCAGTTTTCCGGCGTTGTGATCCATCACGCAGCGATCGACAAATACCTGGCCGATGTCGATTTCGGTTTTCATGTCTGCCATCTTGAAGCGGGTGTTCTGGAATTTGGCGATTTCTCTACCGAAGGCTTTGCGCTCCAGAACAAATGCCTTGGTGACATCGTATGCGGCGCGGGCACCGGCGATGGCGCAACATGCATTGGTTAGCCTTTCCTGTGCCAGCATCTGCATCAGGTAGTAAAAGCCGAATCCCGCCTGGCCGAGAATGTTGTGCTCCGGTACTTTTACGTCGTTGAAAAACAGCTCGGCAGTATCTTGGGATTTCATTCCCAGCTTTTTGAGGTTGCGGCCGCGTTCGAAGCCAGGCATGCCGGCTTCGACCATGAATAGTGTCATGGCATGCGGATTGGCGGGATCGGTTTTGGCTGCGACGATGATCAGATCGGCCAGGATGCCATTGGAGATGTATATCTTCGAGCCGTTAAGCAGCCAGTGATCCCCCTTCTTTTCGGCATGAGTGCGCATGCCGGCCAGGTCAGAGCCGGCGCCGGGTTCGGTCATGGCGACAGCCATTATTTTTTTGCCGGCGACGATGTCGGGCATCCAGCGATCTTTCTGTTTTTCGTTGCCAAAGGTATCGAGGTAGGGGGCGCACAGCGACGAGTGCAGCGGCAGGATGAATCCAGGTTCGTTGATGTAGGCCAGTTCTTCGCAAATGATCTGGTCGTAGCGGAAATCGCGCACACCGGCGCCGCCGTATCGTTCATCGGCAAACGGCACGAGAAAGCCTGCGGCGCCTGCTTTCTGCCAGGCTTCCCGAGAGACGATTCCCGCGTCTTCCCAGTCTTGCTGGTGAGGGACGACTTCACGCTGCAGAAAGTCGCAAAAGCTTGCGCGGAAGATGTTGTGCTCCTGATCGAAGTGAATGCGTTGCATGATGGATGATCTCCATAAAGAGGGGCTCTCAGGCTAGGTCAGACAGCCGGGGGCGCCAATGACGCCGTTATTCATTTTGCTTGTCCGGAATGAATGGCCAATTCTGCTACCATAGCCCGTTTGTCGTTCCTGATGCTCAAGCCGTGTCCCTTTTGCCAAGCCCGGTCAGTGAAAGTCGCAAACATACGATCCCGATTCATTTTGTGGTGGCTGCGTTGCGGCATGCGCGGGAGAGAGGGATCGATGCCGATCCGGTGCTGCTTGCAGCGGGCATCGCCCCGGATCTGCTGCAGGTGCCGCAGGCGAGGGTGTCCACCGGGCAGTATACGGTTTTCATTCAGGCGCTCTGGGTGCGTATGCAGGATGAGTTTCTCGGCTTTTGCCCCTCGGGGCCGAGCAAGATCGGTACCTTTGCCATGATGTGTTACACGGCGATCCATTGTGGATCGTTGCAACGGGCGCTGCGGCGGGGCATGCGTTTTTACGGCTTGCTGACCGATGCGTTTCGCGTCAGCCTGCGGATTCAGTCTGACCATGCGACTTTATGGTTTGAAAACCTGGCGCTGGATGACCCGGATCATTTCATTACCGAATGCTGGCTGGTGATCTGGCATGGTTTTGCCTGCTGGCTGATCGGCAAGCGGATTCCGATTGTCAGCGCCGAATTTGCCTATCCGCAGCCGTCGCATACCGACGAGTACCGGCGTATGTTTTTTGCCCGGCACACCCGCTTTGATGCAACGCGAACAGCAATCAGCTTTCCGCTGGCGTACCTTGATCTGCCGGTGATCCAGAACGAACATACCCTGAAGGCTTTCCTGAGGACTTCCCCGGCTGACTTGCTGGTGAAACCCAAGAATGACGACAGCCTGGGTGGCCGGATCAGGGCGCTGTTGCGTCAGCGGGCGGCCTATCCGGAATTCGAGCAGATTGCGGCAGAGCTGCACATGACCGCGCAAACGCTGCGCAGGAGATTGAAGGAAGAAGGCAGCTCTTATCAGCAGATCAAGGATAACCTGCGTCGCGATGCTGCGGTTTACTGGCTTTCGCGGCCTGAATTGCCGATGGATGAGATTGCCGGGCTGCTGGGTTTTTCCGAGCCGAGCGCGTTTCATCGGGCGTTCAAGAAGTGGACCGGTGTGACGCCCGGCGTGTACCGTCAGGAGACCAGGCTGCGACAATTGCCGGAGGGGACAGCAGGTGCCCGCTGATTATCTGCGCGAACTGGGTGGCCACCAGCGGCAGCGGCGCGGCAATCTTCATCTGGGTTGGTCGCTGGCATTCATTGCCGGTGCGATCAATGCAGGGGGATTGCTGGCTGTCGGACAGTACACTTCACACATGACCGGACTGGTATCGGCGATGGCAGATCATCTGGCGCTGGGTAATCTGCTGCTTGCCATGGCCGCCATGGTGGCGGTGTGTGCCTTTGTGGCCGGTGCGGCCACTTCGTCGATCCAGTACAACTGGGCGCGCCGGCGCAAGCTGCGCAGTCGCTACGCGCTCAGCCTGATGCTGGAAGCCATATTGTTACTGGTGTTCGGGATTGCCGGTGCGTACCTGACCATGATCGATGAGCTGCTGGTGCCGTTCACGGTCGTCTTGCTTTGTTACATCATGGGGTTGCAGAACGCGATCATTACCAAGGTGTCCAGCGCGGAGATCCGTACGACCCATCTGACGGGATTGATCACCGATATTGGCATCGAGCTGGGCAAGCTGTTCTACATCAACCGCAACCCGGATGAAGAAAGGGTGATTGCCAACCGTGGCAAGCTGAGGCTGCATCTGCAACTGGTGGGCTGTTTCTTTGTCGGAGGCTTGCTGGGAGCGCTCGGCTTCAAGCATATCGGCTATTCTGCCACCATTCCGCTGGCGCTTTGGCTGATTGCGCTGGCGATCGTACCCATCTGGGATGATCTGCGCCTGCAATGGTGGCTTTATCGCCGAGACCGTACCTGAACTTTTTGCCGGATTGAATTGTCTGATGCCTGACGTTGCCCTGTTGACCGAATCCCGATTCCTGCCGCTGGATCCGCTGGATGTCTACCATTGCCAGATTGCCCTGGAAGAGGCGTTGCTGGCCAGTGCCTTGCACAGGCTGGGGGTGTCGGTCGAGCGCGTCGCCTGGGATCAGCCACAGCAGGATGCGCCCCGCTGGCGGATGGCTGTATTGCGCAGCACCTGGAACTATGTCGGGCAGCTGGCTGCCTTCGAATCCTGGCTCGATCGTACTGCACGGCAAACCCGGCTGTGCAACCGTTACGACCTGTTGCGCTGGAACATGGACAAGCGATACCTGCGCGATCTGGCCGAGCAGGATGTGGCGATCATTCCGACCATGTTTCTCGACCGCGCAGAGCCGGTCGATCTGTCTGGCCTGACTCAGCGCTTTGGCTGGGACGATCTGGTGATCAAGCCGGTGATCGGCGCCGGGGCGAGCGGGGTAAGGCGGGTATTGCCGGGCGAGGCGGATGCGGCGCAGCCGTGGCTACAAGAGGCTTTGCAGGCAGGGCCGATGCTGCTTCAGCCTTTCATGCCCGCCATTACCATGCAGGGTGAGCTGTCGTTGGTGGTAATCGGTGGCCTGGTCAGCCACGCCATTCGCAAGATGCCTCGTCCTGGTGACTTCCGGGTGCAGGACGATCATGGCGGCAGCATTCATGCTTAC
>CAZBWH010000042.1:22531-26574 GCA_964495595.1 uncultured Burkholderiales bacterium
GCTTACTGGCCGGCGCCGGATGAAATCCATTTTGCCGAGCGCACCGTTGCAGCCTGTGTCGTGACCCCGGCTTATGCCCGGGTGGACATGGTTCGCGATCCGGCGGGGCGCTTGCGGTTGATGGAGCTGGAGCTGATCGAGCCGGAGCTGTTCCTGCGATTTTGCCCGGCAGCGGCTGATCTGCTGGCGGCGCAGATTGTCGCCCAACTGTGAATATTTGATGGCAATCGGCCTCCAGAGCGCGTCGTGGCTTGATTTGCGGCATTTCAGGGCATATACAGAAGCATATTTTCCTGCCGCGAGCCGCCTGTCTGATGGCTGCCAGCCAAACTGTATATCTCGACGTATCCCGACTGAGTATCGGCCTGTTCATTCACCTCGATCTGGGCTGGATGGATCACCCCTTTTCGCTCAACAGCTTCAAGATCCGCTCGCAAGACCAGATCGACACCCTGCGATCGCTGGGTGTCCGACAGGTGCGCTGTTGCCCGGAAAAGAGTGATCCGGACGTCTGGCAAACGGCGTGTAGGCTAGAGGATTCCCTGCCCGGCGAAGCGATCCCCCGGCCACCAGCCCAAGACGGTGGGGTCGACGAACTGGCCGCCCGCCGCCAGTGGCTGGCCGATCAACGTGCCAGCCTGCAACGGTGTGAGCGGCGGTTTGGTGAAGCGGCTCGGGTATTCCGGCAGATTTTCCGCCAGGCGCATGCCCAGCCTGAAGGCTGCCGCGAACAGGCTGCTGCGTTGATCGACGGTTTTGTCGGCGAGATGCTGGCTGAGCAGGAGTGCGCCATTCGTCTGCTGTCCGAAAAATCCGGCGATGACAACACGCTGCATGCATTGAATGTCACCATTATTTCGCTGTTGCTGGGGCGGGCGGCAGGGCTGAGTGCGGATGAAATGCGGGAGCTTGGTGTCGGGGCACTGCTGCACGATATCGGTAAGCTGGAGCTTCCTGACCGGCTGCGGTGGCAGGACGAGCAAGGTTCCCTGGCCGAACGGCAACTGTACCGGGAGCATGTCGCCCATGGCGTCGAGCTCGGCCGCCGGATGCGCTTGTCGCCGACTGCCTTGCTGGTGATCGCCCAGCACCACGAGCTGGCCGATGGCAGCGGATTCCCGCGGCAACTGGCCAACGACCGCATGAGTGTACCCGGCCGGATCGTCGCGCTGGTCAATCGTTATGACAACGCCTGCAATCCGTCGAATCCAGCACTCGCGCTGACACCGCACGAAGCCTTGTCCACGCTGTTTGTGCAGATGAAAACGCGCTTTGACAAGGCCATTCTGGCCTTGTTCATCCGGATGATGGGTGTGTATCCACCCGGGTCGGCGGTGCAGTTGAGCGATGGCCGCTATGCACTGGTGGCCTCGGTCAATTCTTCCCGGCCGCTCAAACCGTGGGTGGTGGTACACGATCCACGGTTTGACAAGGAAGAGGCGCCGCTGCTCAACCTGGAGCAAGAGCCTGCGCTGTCGATCAAGACCAGCTTCAAGCCTCTCCAGTTGCCCAAGGCCGTGCTGGACTACCTCTCGCCGCGCAAGCGTCTGTGCTATTTCTTCGATCGGGCCCGCGATCTGGGTGAGGAGTCCGGCTCATGATGGGCGCAGACTGGCGTTCACTGATCGAAGGCATGCTTGATGCGGTCTGGCTGGTTGATTCACTGAACCTGCGCATCCTGGCGGCCAATGGCGCAGCCGAAAGGCTGCTTGGCGTGCCCGCGGGATCACTGGTGGGGCGCCCGGCTGTCGATCTGGCCTTTACGCCGGAAGATCTCTATTTCTGGGAAGATGTTGCGGCAGGATTGTCGGAATCCATCCTGTCGGATTCCCTGTTATGCCACACCGACGGCTCGGTGCTCCAGGTCGAACGGCGCGTGTCGCGGATCCGGCTTGATGAAGGGCAAAGCCTGTTCGTCGTGGCCGTGCGCGACCTGAGCGCCCAGCGGCGGGTGGAAACCGAGCTGGAAACGCTGGTGGCCGAGTTGCGTGCAACGCTCGAATCCACGGCCGACGGCATTCTGGTGACCGACCTGAATGGGTCGATACGGGTGTGTAACCAGCGCTTTGCCGAGCTGTGGTCGCTGCCGGCCGACCTGCTGTCGCAGCGGGACGATGCTGCCATCTACGGCTGGATGGATGCCGCCGTGGTCGATGCCGATCATTACTCGGCCCGGCTGCGCGAGATCAGCCGCTCACCCTTGCTGGAAGCGGCCGATACGGTCGTTCTTAAAGCGGGGCTGGTGCTGGAGCGCGTCACTTTGCCGCAGTATGTTTGTGGCCGGCCAGTTGGACGGGTGTACTCGTTCCGCGACATCTCGAAGCGGCTGAAGGACGAGCAGCGGTTGCAGATTGCCTCGAAGGTATTCGAGGCCAGCAGAGAGGCCATTTTTGTCACCGATGCCCAATTCTGCATTCTTGCGGCCAACCCCAGTTGCGAGCGTCTGACCGGTTATTCCCAGCAGGCGCTGATCGGCAGCCGACCGCACGAATTCCTTTCCAGCCGTCACGATCCCGGATCGTTCGACGAACTTGCCGCTCACCTGGTGGACAACGATTTCTGGGAAGGCGAGCTGTGGAACCGGCGCCAGAATGGTAGCGTGTATCCGTGCATGGTGTCGATCGTCAGGGTGGCGGACGAATCGGGCCTGACCCGGCACTACATCGGCTTTTTCAAGGATCTGACCGAATCGTTCTCGGCCAAGCGCCGGATCGAGGAGCTGGCCTACAACGATGCCTTGACCGGCCTGCCCAACCGGCTGTTGCTTTCCGAACGGCTGAACCAGGCCATCGCGCTGGCCGAGCGGAACCAGAGCCTCTTTGCCTTGCTGTTTCTTGATCTGGATCGCTTCAAGCACATCAACGACTCGCTCGGTCACTTGTTTGGCGACCGGGTGCTGGTCGAGGTGGCAGAACGGCTGGGGCAGTGTGTGCGACAGGTCGATACCGCTGCCCGGCTGGGCGGTGATGAATTCGTCCTGCTGTTGAACCAGACGGATACCCGCGGTGCAGAGATCGCTGCACAGCGGGTTCTGGAGGCGGTGTCCCGCCCGTTCATGATGGACGACATGACCTTCAGCCTCAGCGGCAGCATCGGTATCGCGTTGTACCCGGAGGACGGTCGTACCATGGACGATCTGGTCAAGAATGCCGACAGCGCCATGTATTACGTCAAGGAACGTGGCCGGGCGGGATTCCGCTTTTACCAGCGGCAAATGAACATCGATCTGCTGTCGCGCATGAAGCTGGATCATGCCATGCGGGTGGCCTTGCAAAACAGCCATTTCAGGCTGGTCTACCAGCCGCAGATTGATCTGGCCAGCGGCCAGTTGATGGGGGTCGAGGCACTGTTGCGCTGGCACGATCCGGAGCTGGGGGATGTTGCGCCGGCCCAGTTCATTCCGTTGGCTGAAGAAAACGGGGCGATTGTGCCGATCGGCAACTGGGTGCTTGAGCAAGCCGTGCGTCAGGCTGCCCACTGGCAGCAGGCGGGTCGGGCGGTCAGGGTGGCCGTCAATGTGTCGGCGCTGCAGTTCGAGCAGGCCGATTTCGTTACCCGGGTTGCGCAGACGCTTTGCCGGTCGGCGTTGCCTCCATCGTTGCTGGAGCTGGAGTTGACCGAATCGATCCTGGTTCGTGATGCTGACGATGCGCTGAAGCGGTTACAGTCGCTGGCCGATCTTGGGGTAGCGCTGGCCATCGACGATTTTGGTACTGGCTATTCCAGCCTTGGCTATCTCAAGCGCTTTCCGATTCACAAACTGAAGATCGACCGGTCGTTTATCCAGGATGTGCCCGCAGACGACAGCGACATCGCCATTGTCAACGCCATTATCCAGCTGGCAGGGGCATTGCAGTTGCGGGTGATTGCCGAAGGCGTCGAAACCGCTACCCAGGCCGGGTTTCTGGCGGGGGCCGGATGTGCCGAATGCCAGGGGTTTTACTTTGCCAGGCCAATGGAGCCGCGCGCGCTGGAGGCCTTTTTCAACAGTCACCCGACGAACATCGTTACCGTATCAGTCAAATAGTGCGCTCAATTGATGC
>CAZBWH010000043.1:0-26537 GCA_964495595.1 uncultured Burkholderiales bacterium
TGCCGCGCTGCGCCAGGGAATGACGCGGCTGCATGAGCTGCTGCAGCCGCAGCTGGGTGCGATCCGCCAGCACACCCTGCCCGCAGCCACGGCAGCGCAACTGGGCCGACAGATCGAGCAGCAGGTAGCTGAAATCGTCGCTAATTGCAAGCTGGATACCAAGGCCGACGCGATGCTGCATCGAGTGATCGCCGCGCTGCAAGCCAGCGCCAGCGCCATGCAGCAGGCACGCAGCGCGCACCAGGCCGTGCAGGGCGCCCGGCAGGCAGTGGCAGCGGTCAATGGCTACGGCCGGCATTTCCAGCATCCGGGCTGGGTAGCGCTGGCGGACTAAGCGGCCGCGCTGCCGGATCAGGCAGCTCCGGGGAGCGGATCGCTGGCGATGGTTTCGCTGTGCAATGATCGCAACAGGGCCAACGCGGCATGGGCGTCGCCGCCGGCAAAGCCGTCGGCACAGGTACGGCTGGCCAGTTGCGCAAGCGCCTGCATCCGAGCCTTGCTCAACCCGGTGTAGGTTCCTTGGTCGAGCAGCCCATCCAGTACAGCCCGGGCCTTGCTGCCGGTCAGCCATTGCAGCGCAGCCATCAGGGTCCAGCCGGGGCCAATACGCAGCGTGGCGTCGGCATCGAGCAGCGCGATGTCCGTTGGGGGTTGCTGCAGGGCCATTGCCAGGACGGCGGTAGCGCCCAGCGTCTTGCGGGCATCGGTCAGCGGGGGGTGATGAGGCGTCTGGTCTACGCCTCCGGCTCTGTTGCACAAGTCCATCTGAGGTTCTCCAATGGTTTGCGAGTCAGTTCCAGCCATGCCAGGAAAGAAGCGGGAAAACTGACAGCCTGTCGGATTTGAAGCCGATCTGCGGTGCCAGTGGCGACGACGGGCACATCTGGCTGTGTTTTTCCGGGGTTACGCTGACGTTGCACGGCAGCGAAACAACGTCGATCAAACCTGTTGCATGATTGGGCGGGATCGGGGTAAGTCCGCCTGATATACAGTATTGCATTCATTGTGCCGATCCATATACTGTAAATATACACAGTTAACGTATCGAAAGCGATGGCTTGTCATGCCCCGTTCTCTTGCTACCTTGCTGCAGCATCCGGCGATTCGCCTGGGGAGTGGCGTGGCGCTGCGCGCCCATCCCACGCAAAGCAGCGGCTTTCCGCAGCTGGACGCGGTTTTACCACACGGCGGCTGGCCGCTGGGTGCGGTATCGGAGTTGCTGCTGCCACAACCGGGTAGCGGCGAGCTGACGTTATTGCTGCCCTTGCTCGCCTCGCTGACCGGGCAGGGCCGGCGGGTGTATCTGCTGCAGCCACCGGCCTTGCCCTATGCGCCGGCCTGGGCCGCTGCGGGCGTGAACCTGCAGCAGGTGTACTGGCTTGCACTGCACGACGAACGCCAAGGCTTGTGGTCCGGCGAACAAATCCTGCGCGAGCCCGGTAACGCCTGGCTGGGCTGGTTCGACAAGGCGCCGACAGACAAATCCTGCCGGCGGCTGCAACTGGCGGCAGAACAGGGCGGTGGCCTTGGCCTGCTGCTGCGGCAGGCCCAGCCGGCCGGTGGCGGTACCCCGTTCGGGCTACGGCTTGCGCTGACGCCTGCGCCGTCCGGCGTCCGGGTCCGGATACTGAAACGGCGAGGACCGCCGCTTGAGTCACCGATCCTGATCAACCGGCCAGCCGAGGCCGTAAAGCAAGGCTGGCAACCGGCAGGCGCAGTTAGCCCGGCGGATCGCGCTGCCACGGTGCCAGCGGAGGATTGAGTCATGCAGACTCTGTGGCTGGCGCTGGATCTGCCCTGCCTGCCGCTGGAGGTGTTCGCCCTCGTGCAGCCAGCGACCGGGCCGCGGGCGGTCATCGATTCGGCAGGACATGCCGGACGGGTAACGGCCTGCAATCCAGCCGCACTGGCAGCCGGTGCTGCACCGGGAATGGCGCAATCGACCGCTGCGGCACTGGCCGCCGGCCTGCAATTCATCCGCCGCCGGCCGGATCTGGAGCAATCGGTGCTGCAAGGGCTGGCGATCTGGGCCCAGCAGTTCACCCCGACCGTTGCGCTGCACCCTCCCCGGTCGCTGTTGCTGGAGATCGGCGGCTGTCTTGATTATTTCCACGGACTGACACGGCTGCAGCAAAGCGTGCATGAAGGGGTCGCGGCACAGGGCTACACCGTAAAGTCGGGCTGTGCACCCACACCGCTGGCCGCGCTCTGGCTGGCCCGGTGCGGAGTGGATCAGCCCTGTACCGACCCGGCACGGCTTGAATCCGCGCTGGCGCCACTGCCGGTAAGCCTGCTGCCTCTGGCTCCCGCTACGGGGCAAGATCTGCTGCGGCTGGGGATACGCACCCTCGGCCAGCTTGATGCACTGCCGCGACAGGGGTTGGCGCGCCGTTTCGGTAGCGATTTGCTAAGGTTGCTGGATCGCGCACGAGGGCGGATAGCCGATCCGCAAGCAGTGTTTGTGCCACCGCAAACCTTCTGCCAGCGGCTTGAGCTGGCCTGGTCAATTGATCGCTACGATGCGCTGCTGTTCATTGGCCGCCAGTTATCGATCACCCTGGCAGGGTTTCTGCGGGCCCGGGGGCAGGGAGTGCAGCAGGTGGAGTACCGGCTGGAACACGGCGACGGGCGCAGTACGCCGTTGCGGGTAGGTTACAGCACGCCGACCCGTCAGGCCGACGAGCTGGTCGCAGTCCTGCGGGAAGCACTGGCCCGCCTCGAACTGCCTGCACCGGTCGAAGCCGTGACCCTGCAGGCCGGGCAACTGCACCGGCTGTGCAGCACATCGCCAGATCTGTTCGGTAACGCCGGCAGCCAGACGAATACCCCTTTGCTGCATGCCCGGCTACGGGCACGCCTGGGCGATGCGGCGGTAAAGCAAGTCACCACGGTGGCCGATCACCGGCCGGAGCGGGCATGGGATATCGGTACCAGCCGTGCCCACGCGCTGGAGCCAACCCGTGCCGCCCGCCCTGGCTGGCTGCTGCCGACTCCCAGACCCTTGCCGATTCGTCACGGCCACCCGTGGCACAGCGAAACCATTGCCTGTCAGGGCCAACCGGAACGGCTGGAAACCGGCTGGTGGGATGGCCAGCGCGTCACCCGCGATTACTGGATCGGTCAGGGTGAATCCGGGCGCCGTTACTGGGTGTTTCAGGATCGAGGTAGCGGCGAATGGTTTTTGCATGGCTGGTTTGACTGAGAGGCACCGGGCATGCTCCCGCTACCCGGCTACGCCGAACTGCATTGTGTAAGCAATTTCACCTTTCTCCGTGGCGCATCACACGCCGAAGAGCTGGTTGAGCGGGCCCACGCCCTGGGCTACCAGGCGCTGGCGATCACCGACGAATGCTCGCTGGCCGGCATCGTGCGCGCCCATGCGGCAGCCAGGGAACATGGGCTGAAGCTGATCGTCGGCAGCGAGATCACGCTTGATGACGGCCTGAGCCTGGTGTTGCTGGCACCGGATCGCGATGCCTATGCCGATCTGTCGGAGCTGATCACGCTCGGCCGGCGCCAGGCGGCCAAGGGCAGCTACCAACTCTGTCGTGACGACATTGTGCGTTTCAGCCGTCATCTGCTGGCCATCTGGCTGCCTCCGGCCGCCCCGGCGCTCGATGACGCGGGCTGGCTACGCGCCATTTTTGATGGGCGGTGCTGGATCGCCGTCGAATTGCTGCTGGCACAAAATGATCCATCCCGACTGGCAAGCCTGACTGCACTCAGTCGCCTCGCCGGCCTGCCGCTGGTCGCTGCTGGAGACGTGCACATGCACGTACGCTCACGCCGGGCCTTGCAGGATACGCTGGTCGCGATCCGCACCGGGACACCAGTGCGACATTGCGGGTTGGCGCTATTTGCCAATGGCGAACGCCACCTGCGCATGCGCCAGACACTGGCCACGCTGTATCCGCCCGCGCTGCTGGCCGAGACGGTGCGGATTGCCGAACGTTGCACGTTCTCACTTGATGAATTGCGCTACGAGTACCCGCAAGAGGTCGTACCGGCCGGCCAGACAACGAGCCAGTATCTGGCACAACTCACTACAAGCGGCCTGCAACGGCGGTTTCCGGACGGGATACCGCAGCCAGTGCGCAAGCTGGCTGACAAGGAACTGGGGCTGATTGCCGAACTGGGGTACGAGCCGTATTTTCTGACGGTGTACGACATCGTTGCCTGGGCTCGCAGTCAGCACATACTGTGTCAGGGGCGGGGCTCGGCCGCCAATTCAGTAGTGTGCTATGCACTGCACATCACTGAAGTTGACCCGTCACGCATGTCGATGCTGTTCGAGCGTTTCATCTCACGCGAGCGGAATGAGCCACCGGATATCGACGTCGATTTCGAGCACGAACGGCGCGAAGAAGTCATTCAGTACATCTACCACCGCTTCGGCCGCGACCGCGCCGCATTGACGGCCACCGTCATCCGCTACCGCAGGCGCAGCGCCTTGCGGGATGTCGGCCGGGCACTGGGAATAGACGACGCCCAACTGGACCGGCTCGGCCAGACGCTGGCCTGGTGGGACAGCCACGCCGACTTGCCGCAACGGCTGATCGAGGCCGGCTTCGATCCGGCCAGCCGGCAGACTGAATTGCTGTTGTGGCTGGTAGAGCAGTTACGGGGCTTTCCCCGCCATCTGTCCCAGCATGTCGGTGGCTTTGTCATCTCCCAGGGGCCGTTGTCGCGGCTGGTACCAATCGAGAATGCCGCGATGCCGGGTCGCACGGTGATCCAGTGGGACAAGGACGATCTGGACGCGGTCGGCCTGCTGAAGATCGATGTGCTGGCCCTGGGCATGCTGACCGCGATCCGCCGCACGCTGGATTTGCTGACGCAGCGTGACCAGCGTCCGTTCACGCTGCAGGAGATTCCCGCCGAAGATCCGGCGGTGTATGCGATGCTGCAACGGGCCGACACGGTGGGCGTGTTCCAGGTCGAATCGCGTGCGCAGATGAGCATGTTGCCACGACTCAGGCCAGCCAATTACTACGACCTGACCATTGAGGTCGCACTGGTGCGCCCCGGTCCGATTCAGGGCAAAATGGTGCATCCTTACCTCAAGCGCCGCGCCGGCAAAGAGGCAATCACCTACCCGAGTGAAGCGGTACGCAGTGTGCTGGAACGCACGCTGGGGGTACCGATATTTCAGGAACAGGTCATGCAACTGGCCGTTGTCGCCGCAGGCTTCACGGCAGGCGAATCCGATCAACTGCGGCGTTCGATGGCGGCATGGCGCCGTACCGGCAAGATGCAGTATTTCCGCGAGCGGCTGCACAACGGCATGACCGAGCGCGGCTACAGCGCCGAGTTCGCAGCGCAGATTTTTGCGCAGATCGAGGGGTTTTCCGAGTACGGCTTTCCGGAATCACATGCGGCGAGTTTTGCGCTGCTCACCTACGCATCGGCCTGGCTCAAGTGTCACGAACCGGCCGCCTTCTGCTGCGCGCTGCTCAACAGCCAGCCAATGGGCTTTTACTCAGCGTCACAACTGATTCAGGACATCCAGCGCCACGGAGTCAGCATCTTGCCGGTCGACATCCAGCACAGTCAGTGGCAATGCACACTGGAAGATATCGGCAAGGCACAGCCGGCAATCCGGCTCGGTTTACTGATGATCAACGGCTTGAACCAGCGCAGTGGCGAACAACTGGCCAGCGGCCGGCCGGCAAACGGCTACCGCTCGACCGAAGAGCTTCAGCAGCGCAGCCAGGCATCCCAGCGTGAGCTGTCTCTGCTCGCCCAGGCCGATGCACTGGCCTCACTGGCAGGTTCGCGGCGAGCAGCCTGGTGGCAGGTTCGCGGAATCGACCCCGGCACCGGGCTGATTGCCGGTGTCCTTCCAGCCGATGCCACCCCTGACCTGCCCGGGCTCAGCCAGGGAGAGGCCATCGTGGCCGACTACGCGAGCCTGGGGCTGACCCTCGGCCCACACCCCTTGTCGTTGCTGCGCAGCCGGCTCACCCGCCAGCGACTGCTCAGCGCCGCAGCGCTACGGCAATTGCCACACGCCAGCCTCGCCCGTTGCGCCGGCATCGTCGCCAGCCGCCAACGCCCCGCCAGCGCCAGCGGCGTGGTGTTCGTGACCCTCGAAGACGAAACCGGCAACACCAACGTCATCATCTGGCCCGATCTGGCCCAGCGGCAGCGCCGCGAACTGCTCAGCGCCACCCTGCTGGCGGTCTACGGCATCGTCCAGCGCCAAGGTACTGTCATCCACCTGCAGGCCCGGCGACTGGTCGATTTCAGCCACTGGCTGGGGGCGCTAAACCCTCGCAGCCGGGATTTCCATTAAGAAAATACGGATTGGTTCGGCGAGCAGGGCGCACCCAGCCATTGACAACAAGAGTTACCGATAAAACTCCAGCAAAAACCGGGTGTCGTCGCTCAGGCACTCGATGTAATGGCGGATCATGGGTTCGACCACGCCAGGCCGGTCAGGGCTCAGGTCGTAGCATTGCCCGGCCAATGGGCCTTCGGCGATGCGGTAGCGCAGGCTGCCGGCCAGCACGACAATTCTGGCCCAGACATCGGGCTGGGTGTTGTGATCATGGTTCAGTCCGGCTGGCATGGTGGAAGGGCTGAACACCGGGCTGTGGCTGTATTGCTGGACATGGGCGGGCAAGTCGCGCATGGTCTGGCTCCCTCAGGGCAGGTAAATTAACGGCCG
Source organism: uncultured Burkholderiales bacterium (assembly GCA_964495595.1). Lineage (GTDB taxonomy): Bacteria > Pseudomonadota > Gammaproteobacteria > Burkholderiales > SCOH01 > CALMFQ01. The sequence goes on from CAZBWH010000043.1 coordinate 6,671, forward strand.
GGCTGCAGACCCATACCAGAGCGGCATCCAGCCAGGCTGCAGGCCGCTCTGGTGCTGGCCTGCAGGCCAGCAAGGATCAAATCAGCTCGATACCGATAGCGGTTGCCTCTCCGCCGCCGATACACAGACTGGCCACGCCACGCTGCTTGCCATATTGCTGCAGTGCGTAAATCAGGGACACCACGATCCGGGCACCGGAGGCGCCAATCGGGTGGCCCAGCGCGCAGGCACCGCCGTGGATATTGACCTTGTCGTGCGGAATGGCCAGTTCACGCATCGCCGCCATGGTCACTACGGCAAACGCTTCGTTGATTTCAAACAGGTCGATATCGGCCACCGACCAGCCGGTCTTGTCCAACAGCTTCTGAATGGCGCCAACCGGTGCCGTAGTGAACCAGGCCGGCTCCTGGGCGTGAGTGGTGTGGGCAATGATCCGGGCCAGCGGCTTGATGCCCGCTGCCAGGGCATCGCTTTCGCGCATCAGCAGCACCGCAGCAGCGCCGTCGGAAATCGAGCTGGAATTTGCCGGAGTAACGGTTCCATCCTTGCGAAACGCCGGTTTCAGTTGTGGAATCTTGTCGGGGTTGGCCTTGCCCGGCTGCTCGTCGTCGGCGATGACCATATCGCCCTTGCGACCAGATACCGTAACCGGAACGATTTCGGCCTTGAACCGCCCTTGCTTGATCGCCGCCTGGGCCCGCGCCAGCGAAGTCATGGCAAATTCATCCTGCTGACCACGGGTAAAGCCGTAGTGGCTGGCGGTATCTTCGGCGTAGGTGCCCATCAGCCGGCCGGGGTGGTAGGCATCCTCCAGTCCGTCGAGAAACATATGATCTTTCAGCTCGCCATGGCCCAGACGATACCCTCCCCGGGCTTTGGGCAGGAGATAAGGCGCGTTGGTCATGCTTTCCATGCCGCCGGCAATTACCATGCAGTTGTTGCCAGCTTTCAGCATGTCATGGCCAAGCATGATGGTTTTCATGCCCGAGCCACACATTTTCGACAAGGTGGTGCAGTTAACCGATGCCGGTAGCCCTCCCTTGAGCGCAGCCTGCCTTGCCGGCGCCTGGCCCTGACCGGCCATCAGGCAATTGCCGAACAGCAATTCGTCGACCTGCTCGGGTGCAATCCCGGCGCGGCTCACGACCTCGCGCACGGCCACGGCTCCCAGCTCGCTGGCGCTGACGCTGCTGAAATCGCCCTGAAACCCGCCCATCGGGGTGCGAGCGGCCGATACGATGACGATCGATTCTTTCATGGTCATTTCCTTGTAACGAAAAACGTGCGAGATATAAAACGCCAGCGGTGCTGGCTCAACGGCGCAGGAATACCAGCGGCACCCCGGCAATGCCCGTCATGATACACAGCCAGTGCAACGGTTCCAGAGGCACCTGCCCCCACCAGGGGTTATCACCGCGAAAAGGAGCAAACGGCATCATATCGGCGTGCATGACGCTGTCGAGCGCGATATGGCTCCAGACCCCCAGCAACAACCCCGAACCCACCGCCAGCACCGGCACGGCACCCAAGGCCGCCAGCCAATGCCAGCGCCGGATCACCGGCAGCCGGGACAGCAACCGGCGCGCCAGCGACCAGAGCAGACATAGCACCAGCGCCAGCAGGCTGGCCCCCAGCCAGGTGTGCAGTTCCCGGTGCAGCGGGTCTTGGTCGACCCAAAGGTAGTACGCCGGTTCGAGATCAATCGCGACATTGGCCACCACAAACGCCGCCAGGCTGAATCGTTGTCCCAGCACACCCTTGAAGGCAAGCCCGGGGCCAAAATGAAAAGGGGTAACCGGCACTTTGATACTCCTTGAAAAAATCGCCACGCCACGGCCTCTCGGACTCAAGACGGATCTACTGCGCCGTTTCTACCACTCGGCTCGCGATGATCACTCAAGTCCGGCAGGCTGCCAGAAGCAAAACGGGCATTCCCCGTATCCCGGAGAACGCCCGCAACGCAACGGGAGGCAGCGTCGGTCAGAGGATTGCAACCTCATCGATCTGCTCGGAAAACTGCGCCGATATCCACTCGATATCCCGCTCGACCTTTTTCGGGTCAAACGGTTCATCCCAAGGCTCCATCAGGGTCGTAAACAGCAACTTGTCAAATTCGCCCTTGAAGCGGCCGATGATCTGCTCCGGATCGGGAACCAGATTGGCATCGGTCACCAACCCGAACTGGATATGATCGTTATACGACAGAATGCTGATTCCCATGCCGATATCGCCCGATTGCGGCACCCAGAACATGCAGTCGCACACCTTGTTGCCGGCAAGATAAATGGCGTCTTTCGGCCCCGGCACATTGGTCATCACGGCTGTCGCCTTGGCGGTCAACAGATTGAGGGCGGTCTGCTCAACCACATTCGGCGCCATGCCGCATACTGCCAGCAGGCCCAGCGCCAGCACCGCCTCATAGGAGTTTTTCAGCTCGCCCATCCGGCGCTGGATTTCATACAGCCGCTCGAACGGGTTTTCGATGCCGATCGGCAGCGACAGGAACACCAGGCCGAAGTAATTACCCAGCGAGTCCATCTTGTGTTCTGGTCGCATGTTGACCGGAACCGTGGCACGGATCTCCAGGCCATTCACCTGCTCGCCCTTGTCCAGCAGATAGCCACGCAACGCACCGGCCACGCACGACACCAGCACATCGTTGATGGTGCACCCCAGTGCCTTGCCGATGTGCTTGACTTCGGGCAGCGAAATCGGCTCGGCCCACACACAGCGCTTGCGCGAGGTCAGCCGGCCCTTGAAATGCGTCTTCGGATCGTTGGGCATGGTCAGAACCCGCGCCAGATCGCCCGCCATCCCGATGCCATGGTTGGAGTATTTCATCAGCCTGGACGGCTTGCGGGCAATATCCACCGCCCCTTCAACCACATCCCAGTAAGTCTTCATCGCCTTGTTCACCGCAGATGCCACTGGCCGGTAAAGTCGGGTCAGATAATCATATTCATCGTGGTGGTGTGACTCCAGGTGCTCGGCGCGATGGCGCTTTTTCTTTTCAGGGCGGGGAGAGCCATCGGTCATCGACAGCAACACCCGGATCAGCGAAATCCCGTCAGCGTAGCAATGATGGATGCGCGCCACCAGCGCACTGCCACCGTTGTAGTTTTCCACCAGATGGAAATGCCACAGCGGTCGCGAAGTATCGAGCGCAGTGCTGCTCAGATCGCTGACCAGGTTCTCCAGCTCGACCTTGCCTGCCCGCCCCGGCAAGGCGATTGTTTCAAAATGATTATCGAGCGAAAACTGTTCATCATCTTCCCAGAAGTGTGACGGACCGAGTTTTACTACCCGCTGCTTGAAACGGTCAAAGTGCAGGAAGCGCTCCTCGATCACCTGGATCATCCGCTCGCGATCCATTGGCGCCTCGAACATCAGCACCCCGACAATCATCATCAGATTGGTCCGCCGATCCATCCGCAACCACGCCGTATCGACGCTCGACACGCCTTCCCGGTGCCCCGTACCCACATCCCAGATCGTCCTGACCCCATCCATCAACTGCATCACCCCGGGCACCAGTTTGTCACTCATTGCCACATCTCCCTGCTTGTCCTGAATCCCAAATACCGGCCACGCCACCGGCAGCCACAAATTATAGCCCCAGCCTGGAGTATTGACTCCAATCGGCATCTTGAATCATTCTCGCATACTTCGCACAGCATTTGCATATGTCATATGTCACGACATGACCATGTCATGACTGGTTAGAATACCCATTACAGCGGGGCCGCTAGATGCGATAATCAATGTGCCATCGTACATATGGCAGACTGCATCCTGCGGCCGGTCCGCGGCATCATCAAGAGGAATACCTGCATGTCTCACATCCATATTGAACGCAGCCACGACAAGCCACACGACGAAGCCAGAAGACTGGCCGAGCGGGTCGCCACCGAGATGTCCGACGAATTCGGCTTCACCTCCCGCTGGGACGGTGACATGCTGCACTTCGAGCGATCCGGCGTACACGGTCGGCTGATGGTCGAACCGGACCGGGTGGAAATCGACGCCAAGCTGTCTTTCCTGCTGCTGGCACTCAAACCGAGAATCGAACGCGAGATCCACAAGTTTCTGGACGAAAACTTTGGCTGAACCAGCACCCACCGGTTCAGGTTGCCGTACGCTCATCGTCCGGCTCGAACGGCTGGTCATCGCCTGCGTAAATGCGATCCAGAATCCGCTGCTCGCGCTCGACGATAATACCGACAAATTCATCGGCACCGCGCATGTCGCGAAAAGCGGCAAAACCGCGCTCCAGTGCCGCCTGCAATTCGCCGAGCCCGGCCAGATGTGCCGGCCCGCGCGACATGCGCAGCAGGGTACCGACCAAAGGCTTGCGCACCACGCCATCCAGCTCATGGCCGATCGACTGGACCAAACGGATCTGCTCACAGCGCAACAGATAATTGTCACACCGGCGGTACGCCTCAACATAGCAAGCCGTATCGATCACCGTCACCTGCATCTGCTCGAACAACTCGATGCACAGACGGATATCCAGCACCTGCGACAACTGATTCATCGCCAACGCATCGGCAAGGGGCTTGACCATGTGCTCAGGCAGCAGCTTGCGGGCCTTGTTGTGCACCCGCTCAATCTGGTTGTCGCGCAGCGTGTAGTCACGGGCGCCGTACAGATCAGACAGAAAATACCGGGCGGGCGCTTCATAACGCGCACTGGCCAGCAAATCGGCATAAGTGACCGCCAGCCGCTCGCTTTGCCACTGCGCCAGCAGCATCCGCTGCGGGTGGCCCGGCATCACGAACGGCGACGCAGCCAGTGCATCATCCATTTGAAAAACGGTGTCTTTTGTCATAAGAGGCGCATATAATCAGGACGCTGGCATTTTTGGGGGGCCATCGAACAGGATTGTACCGCGAACACCCCGCAGAAATTCAAACATTCGTTTGACTTGAGTCAAGCCATCAAACAGCACTTTGGACTAGATTGACAATAAGAGTGAATGGCTTTGCCTCAGTACCCGCAAAGACCATCCAGTCAACGACCCAGCCAGGTTGGTAATGGGGCGAGGTTTCGAGATATCACGCGTTTTAAGTCTAGGAGGAATTAAATGAAAGCTCTGAAAAAGAATGCATCGCAAGAAAAACAACTGACTTCGGTGATCCTGGAATCTGCCAACCAGATCTGGCTGGCAGGTTTGGGGGCATTCGCCCGCGCCCAGGTAGAAGGCACCAAAGTGTTCGATACCTTGGTTGAAGCAGGCAAGGAAATCGAAAACACCGGCAAGCGTGTTGCCGAAGAAAAAGTTGACGCCGTTGCCGGCAAGGCCAGCGAAACTTGGGACAAGCTGGAACAGGTTTTCCAGGAACGTGTCGCCAAGTCGCTGAACCGCCTCGGTGTACCTTCCAGCGAAGACATCAAGTCGCTGAGCGAGCGCATCGAGAGCCTGAGCGGCGCAGTAAGCGAATTGGTCAAGAAGGACAAGGTTGCTGCCAAACCCAAGGCAGCGGCACCGGCCAAAGCAGTTGAAGCCAAGCCCGCCGCCGACGCCAAGCCGCAAGCCTGATCGGATAGGTGAATCATGACTACCCTGCGTCTTGCAGACCCACCGCCGCCCGCGACAGGCAAAAAGAGCCGTATCGGCCTGAATCTGGCCGGTGGGGGTCCGCTGGGCGGCATGTATGAAATCGGTGCCTTGTGTGCCCTCAAGGAATCACTCGAAGGCATCGATTTCAACGAACTGGACGTGTATGTCGGGGTCAGCGTCGGCAGCTTGGTCGCTGCCTCGCTGGCCAACGGCATCACTCCCGAGTCGCTGTACCGCATCATGATCGGCCATCGTTCGGCGGAGTATTCGTTTCAGCCGGAAGTGTTCATGCGCCCGGCGTTCCGTGAATACAGCCTGCGGGCGCGTAGTGTGCCCCGACTGGTCATGGAAGCCTTCATGACATTTCTTGCCGATCCGGGCAACATCAGTCTGAAAGGCGCTTTTTCCATACTGGGCCGCGCCATTCCGACGGGTGTTTTCGATGGTGACCAGATCGCCATGATGCTGGAGGGTGTGTTCGGTGCCGCGGGCCGCAGCAATGATTTCCGCGACCTGAACAAGAAATTGTATGTGATTGCAACCGATCTCGACTCCGGCCGCTCGGTCAAGTTTGGTGGCAAAGGACGTGATCACGTGCCGATTTCACGTGCAGTGGAAGCCAGCTGTGCCTTGCCGGGACTCTATCCGCCAGTGGAGATTGATGGCGAGTATTTCGTGGACGGTGCACTGGTGAAAACCATGCATGCATCCGTATCGCTGGATGAAGGTGCTGACTTTGTCATCTGTCTGAATCCTTTGGTGCCTTACGATGCCAAGCTGTATCCGAAAATCGGTGTGGTTCAACACGAGAAACTGAAGAACGGCGGACTGCCGGTAGTGCTGTCGCAAACCTTCCGCGCCATCATTCATTCACGGATGAAGGTAGGGCTGTCGAAATACAGCTCGCAGTACAAGCACGCGGATGTGGTGCTGTTCGAACCCAGCCATGCCGATGCCGAGATGTTCTTCGCCAACGTGTTCAGCTACGCCGAACGCAACAAGATTTCGGAGCACGCCTATCAGCGCACACGGCAGGAATTGCTTAGCCGTGCCGATGAACTGCAGCCGATTTTCGAGAAGCACGGCATTCGCTTGCGGATGGATGTGTTGCGCGACCGCGAACGCCATCTGGCGGCCGGTGTTCGCGAGGCTTTGCGCGATGAAGACCAGAAACGCACCAAGACCCCGCTGCAATCGCTCGATCAAACGCTGGAAGATCTGGATCGCTGGGTGAAAGCCAACAGGGCGCCCCGCAAGACCGCGGCCTGACCGGCAGCGACTGCCGTACAAAGCGCATCGTCGGTTGGCGATGCGCTTTTTTTATCCGGTTCAAGCCGGTACCTTGCCGCCGAGCGACACGATCCGGTCACCATCAAGCCATTTGCCCTGCCTGTTCAACAACCGATAGACATCGGCATCAAATGCGGGCGGCCCAGCGTGCCTGAGCACCTCGAAAACCGCGGCCTCATCACTGACACTGCCCAGGTAACACCAGCGATCGAGCAGATGAAGATCGGTACGGCTACCCAATGCATCGGTTTCACGAATGCCGATCGGCCCCGGGAATGGCCACGGCCTGAGGCGCAAGCGGCCGATCGCCGCCAGCAAGCGGCTATTGAACGACTCGGCCGGCTCGTGGCCAATACATGTGCCACGACATCGCTTGAGCTGACAGGCTGAGCAGGGGCGTGGCTGGCTACGGTTAGCAGCTTCCAACCCCAGGCGGATCAGGCATAGCTGATGAAGATCAGCCAGCTTGCGCAAGGTATTGCTGGCCTCTCTAGCCGAAGCATACAACCCGTAGCACTCTTGCAGCGAAGCAAAAGCCGGGTCGGCTGTCGGCAAGCGACAAGGCAGCAGAAAGCCATCTTGCTGCATTACCAGCTGCCAACTGCACCCCTCGGGCAGACCTCTGAGCCTGCGGTTCTGCACGGGCTGTAACTGCCGGATCAGGCGGATTTCCTGCAGCAGGGCACCGAGTTCACCTGCAGTTTCTATCCAGTCAAGGCGCGTTACCTGCCTGGCCAGTTCACGCTCCCGGTCGTCGGTCAGATCCGCCCTGAAGTGCTGCAGCACTCGCCGGCGCAGATTGACGCTCTTGCCCACATACAGCGGCACATCATTGTCAGCGTAAAACAGATAGACACCGGGTAACTCAGGCAATGCATCCACCGAGTCTGCATCCAGCCCCTCTGGCAAACTGGGCCGCAGAACCTGCTCCGCGAACGCCTGCTGCAACAGCACGGGCTGCTCGCGCTGCATTTTCTCGACGAACAACCACACGGCACGCGCATCGGCCAGCGCCCGATGGCGCGAAACCATTGGCAGCTGGTGCCGGGCGATGATCGAATCGAGATTGTGCTTGAACTCCCCCGGAAACAGTCGCCGTGACAGCTTGACGCTACAGGCTACCGTGGCGTGAAAGGTAATGCCGACGCGCTTGAACTCGTTCTTCAAAAAGCCGTAATCGAAACGGGCGTTGTGCGCCACAAACAGCCTGCCAGCCAGTCGTTGCAACACCTCACTGGCCAGATCGGCAAAACCCGGTGCGTCACTCACCATCTGGTTGCTGATACCTGTCAGCTTTTCAATAAACGGCGGAATGCGCTGCCAAGGATTGACCAGTGTCGACCATTCACTGACGCCGGCAGGACCTACTTCGATAATGCCGATTTCGGTAATGCGGTCATGGACAATGCTGCCGCCGGTGGTTTCCAGGTCGACAAATACAGTTGGCTGGTCAAACATAGGGCAATCAGAACGAAGGGCTCTGCATTATTAGCTGCATCACATCGCAGCAGGAGGGCAAGGCTATTGGAAACAAGAGCGGGTTGCACTATACCACAGAAAAAGATGGCTTTTTGATTAGTGAAAGGGCAAACGTGCGCACATTTATATCCTTATTACTTATTTGCTTCGTTCGAATTGCGTTTGCAGGCAGTCCTGTACCCATCGTCATTTACCCAGGGGATGAATTCAGGTTTGCTGAATACCTGGAAACATTGCGTACAGCGCTTGATAAAACCATCGCTAGCCATGGCCCATATGTATTGAAACCGGCATCGGTATCCATGAATGAAGACCGTTATCTGGCCGAAGCCAGGAGCGGAAAGTTAGTCAATGTAGTCTGGAGCGCAGCGACGCGAGACAATGAACGCAACTTGCTACCCGTGAGGATACCGCTGGGGAAGGGCATTCTTGGGTATCGCATCGCGCTGATCCACAAAGACAATCAACACATGCTTGGCCAGATAAAATCACTGGATGATCTCAGGAAATATAGCTTCGGCCTTGGCAGGGGGTGGGGCGACGTCCCCATTTACCAAAAAGCCGGCATTCCGATTGTCACAGCAAACTACGAAAGCCTGTTCAAGATGCTTGCCAGTAAGCGATTCCATATTTTCTCACGTGGCATCAACGAGGTATTTCTGGAGTACGATGAATTTAACGCAGAATTGCCTGCCATCGCAATTGAGCAGAACCTGCTATTGCATTATCCATACCCATTCTACTTTTTTGTCAGCCCAAGCGAGCCATTGCTTGCCGCCAGGATCGAAAAGGGGCTGCGGTTTATGCTCAAGGATGGGTCATTTGATCGAATATTTGAAAAATACAACGGGCATGCGATTAAGCTTGCCAGGCTGGCGCAGCGGCAAATTATTGAAATCCCGAACCCGGAGCTGCCTGAAGCAACCCCGCTCAACGACCCTGAGCTATGGTTCCGCCCGAATTCCAGGCCCTTAGCAGGTACGGATCTGCATTGAATTCGGGCGGTGAACTGGCGCCGCAAGGCCGACCAACGGCGACGCCCCGGTTCGCCTTGATGGCAGCTTACAGCTCGCTCAGATCAATCCAGTCGGATGGATCTTTCGCCACCACATCCAGAAAAGCTTTCACCACATACGGGTCGAACTGGCTACCGGCGCGGTCCCGGATGAAAGTCAGCGCCTCATTGATCGGCCAGGGTTGCTTGTAGGGGCGGCGGTGCACCAGGGCATCGAACACATCGACCACGGCGACGATCTTGGCAGCCAGCGGGATCTGGTTGGCACGCAAACCACTGGGGTAGCCCGATCCATCAAAACACTCATGATGGCCGCCCGCAATCTGGGCGCCAAAGCTCAGATAGCTGTCACCGTCGACCATTTTTGCTGCGCGCGCCAGAACTGCCTGCCCTTGGGCTGCATGCTTTTGCATGATGCGGCGCTCCTCGTCATCATGCCTGCCCGGCTTGAGCAGAATGTGATCTGGCGTAGCGACCTTGCCGACATCGTGCAGGATGGCGGCAGTGCCCACCATCGACAAAAAAGAATCAGTCAGTTCGTCTGCAAAGTGGCCGCTGGCGCGCAAGCGATGCGCCACCGCTTCGGTCAGGCGCTGCACTCGCAAGATATGATTGCCGGTGGTTTCATCGCGGTGTTCCGCCAGATCGGCCAACGCCACGACCGTGGCCTCGTGGGAAGCTTTCAGCTGCTGGTAGAGATACAGATTGTCCAGCGCTGCGGCAATCCGGTTGCAGAATACGTCGAGCAGGTCTTTCTGATACTCGGCCAGTGGCCATGGGGGTGAAAACAGGATCACGAATTCGTGCTTTTTCTGCGCGGGGATATACAACACGTCGTAAGGGTGGTCGAAAAAGCTGTGCTGGCTATCAAACGCCCGCTGCATCAGCGGCGCCAGTGCGTGACTGTCGGTCATCCGCCCGTCGGCGATCAACCCGGCGTACTGGCCGGTACCGGCGATCAGGTGGCGCTGCAGACGGTTGTCGCGGTCACGTTGCTGGGCGCACAACACGCCGTCGGCGCCGACATTGAGGATGGCACTGATCTGCGCCAGCACGCCGGAGGCAAAATCCTGCAAGGAATGATACTGGTACAGATTGGCCGCGCCTTCGAGTATCTTGCCCAGCCCCTGGCGCGACATTTCGATGGTCAGCAGGCTTTCGTAGGTGCGCAATGAGGCAATCACGGTGGTGAACAGCTTTTGCGTCGTCAGCTCGGTTTTGGCCTTGTAATCGTTGATATCGTAATCGACGATCACTTTCTGCTCTGGCGCCTGCCCTGGCTGGCCGGTGCGCAACACGATCCGCACCAGCGCGTTGTCCAGTTCGTTGCGAATACGCTGCACCAGTTGCAGGCCGGCATCGTCGGTTTCCATCACGACGTCCAGCAGCACGATGGCGGTGTCCGGATGCTGCTGCAGCAACTCGAACCCGCTGGCGGCTGAATACGCCGACAACATCTGCAGCCCGCGGCCGCGGAACATGACGTTGCGCAAAGCCATCTGCGTCACCGAATGCACATCCTGCTCATCGTCGATGATCAACACCTTCCACGGCCGGTCCAGGCTTTCTCCCAACACTGCTGGCTGAGCGGTATCGTCAATCAGCCAATCTTCTCCCTGTACTGCATCATTCATGCTTTGCCTCCTCGCCGCTGGCAGCCGGTGCAACCACCGGTAACCGGATCGTGAAACAGGTGCCCGAACCAGGCTGACTGGCAACCTGGATATCGCCGCCCAGCCGTTGGGTCACGATGTTGTAAACAATATGCAGCCCCAGACCAGTGCCGCCGTGGCCACGTTTGGTAGTAAAGAATGGATCAAAAATCTGCGGCAGGTGCTCGGGGCTGATCCCCTTGCCATTGTCGCAACACTCGATCCAGACCCGGTCGCCGTCGCGCGCTGCCTTGATGGTGATGGTGCCACTGTCATCGGCATCAAAGGCATGGATCAGCGAGTTCATCAGCAGATTGGTCAACACCTGTGCCAGGCTGCCGGGAAAGGTGTCCATGGCGATATTGGCCGCGCACTCGAGCTGCACTGTAATCGCAGTTTTCTTGAACCGTGGCCGCAGGCTGGCCAGCACCTCGCCGATGTATTGCTGCAGGTCGAACACCCGACGCGAATCGCTGGTTTCGTCCACCGCCACCTGCTTGAAGCCCTGCACCAGATTGGCTGCGCGCTCCAGATTGCTCAATACCAGTTGCGAGCTCTCCAGCGCGGTGGCAATGAACTGGGTCACGGCGGACTTGCGGATCTGGCCGGCAGCCAGTTCGGTGTCCAGCTTGCGGCTCTCTTCCAGCAAGAACGACGCACTGGTTACCGCGATGCCCACCGGAGTATTGATTTCGTGCGCCACACCGGCCACCAGCCCGCCGAGCGAAGCCATTTTTTCTGCCTGCACCAGACTGGCCTGTGTGCGTTGCAGTTCCTGAAACGCATAGGTGGATTTGGCATGTTCGCGCCGCAGCTCGGCCTCAGCCTGCTTGCGGCGCTCGATATCCGAAACCAGCTTGGTTTCAATCCGGTTAAAGGCATGCACCACTGAGCCGAACTCATCCTGGCGCTGGGCTTTCAGCGTAGTGACTTCCGCCTCCTCCGCCAGCTGGGTAAATGCCTGAACCAGCTGGCGCAGCGGGCGCAGCACCACCCGGCCGATGGTCAGCGAAAGCAGCACCGACAACAGGATGTTCAGCAAGAGGATTTCTGCAACTTTTGCTGACAGCTGGCGCCACAACAGTTCGTCAATGCCGGCCCGCGAAAATCGCACCACCGCATGGCCGATTTCGCTGTACGGATTGCTGCGGCCCAGACCATGAGTGCGCCAGGTGATCGGCAATCGCAGCGCCAGTTTATCGCCGGCAGCGCCTGCCGCCCCGGCCACGCCTGGCGAGCGTTTGTCCCGCAGCAGAAAAGGCCTCACCGGATCGTGCCGAAGATAAACCGCAATCGCCAGCACCTCTGGGGCTTTCAGCTCGGCATCAAGCAATGCTCCAGTCTGAATGTCGTTCAATTCCCACAATGCTGCAGCCAGCCCAAGCTGCAGCCGGCCGGACACCTCCCGCTGCTGGGCGATAAAGCGCGACTCAAGCTCGGATTGCAGGCTGCGATAAGAATAGATGCCGGACACCGCCAGCACCGCCGTCACCACCAGAATCAGCAGCACATTGAGCCGAAAACCAATACTGCGAAAATGCATCGGCACGGTTCATCCCTGTTTATCTGCAGCCAATGGTTCCAATATAGGTGGCCACGATCGAAAAACCATCTGCGGCACAAGGTCATGGCTGGGCGGGTGGGTGGGCCAGATGATCCAGTGCGGTGCGCACATCGCGCTTGTAGTCGATGAAGTCCATGTCCACCACCGGCGCGCCCAGCACAGCGGCCAGGGCGACCATCTGGCCACGCCGGAAGGCCAGTTGCTGCAACAGCTGGCTCAGCAGGTCGCGGCTCCAGTCGCTGCATGACTGATGATGGCGGGTGTGATAAGCGATCTGGGAATCGAAGAACTCATCCGGCAGTTGTTCCAGCCAGTGCTGCAGGCCGCGGATATCCTGTCGCAGCGCCTGGCAGGCGGCACGGAAGTCGCCAGCCTCGGTGGCAGCCGGCACCGGCTGATTGCAAAGATGCGCCCAACCATGCTGCAGATCGGCGTGCTGGCGCGCCAGCAGTTGCAGCAGGCTGCCCACCGCTGGCGCGTCGGCGCGATGCAACGCCGGGTCGGTGAGATGGGCCAGCGCCTCGAACAGCCGGTCGTTGGCCCAGTGCTGATAATCGATTTGATACAGAAAGTGCTTTTTCCAGCTGAACATGATGACCTCCTGTCCGGCCGGCGGGTTGCTTCAGCTCTCCTGTAGTCTGGCTTCGATCAGCTGATGCAACTGCCGGAAATCGGGCTCGCCCAGATAGCGCTGGACGATGCGCCCCTGTTTGTCGATGACGAAACTGGCCGGGGTGCCGAGGATGCCGCCGAACGCTCTGGCGATATCGCCCTGTCGGTCAAGCGCGACGGTAAACGGCAACGGGTTGCTTTGAGCATAGTTCATCACGTACTCGGGCGGATCGTATTCCATGGCCACCGCCACCAGCTCGAAGCCACGGTGGTGATATTTGCGCCAGGTGTCGGCCATGGCCGGCATTTCGCGGATGCAGCTTGGGCAACTGGTAGCCCAGAAATTCACCAGCACCACCCTGCCACGCCACTGGGTCAGGCTGAACGACTGCTGCTGCAAGGTCTGGAACGTAACCTGCGGCGCCGGCTGATGGCGGCCTGCGACATAAACCCCGGCGCCGATTGCGCCGGCCAGTAAGGCGCCGGCCACTGCCAGCCTGATGCTGTTGTTGCTCACCTCTGCCCCCATCCCGATTCAGATCCAGCGGCCATTATATCGCGGCCGGCCAAGCCACCGGCAACACGGTAAAATGCGCTGAAATACCATCCGAGCCACCATGACCGCCCCTGCCCGTTCCCCCTGGCGCACACGCCTGACATTCGCCCTGATCGCGCTACTGCTCATTGAACTGCTGCTGTGGGCGACGGCGCCGTTATTGCGCAGCGTGGCCGAACAGCAGCTCGGCGCATTACTGCAGCGCCAGGTGACCATCGCCCGCCTCAGCCTCAACCCGCTGACCCTGACCCTGCAGGCAGACGGAGTAAAGCTGGCCACCCTCAGTGGCGAGCAGCAACTGGCCTTTGCCCGGCTGGAGATCGACGCCAATCTGTGGGGATCGCTGCGCCACCGTGGCTGGGTGATCGACTCGATCAGCCTGGTTGCGCCCGACCTGTACCTGGCCCGCACTGGCGCCAACCGATACAACATCTCCGACCTGCTGGACCGGTTTCTCAACCAGCCGGACGACCACAACCCAAGTCGTTTTTCGCTCAACAACCTCAGCCTGCACCAGGGACGGATTGTGTTCGACGATCGGCCTGCCAGCCACCGGCAGCAGATCGACCAGTTACAAGTGAGCCTGCCTTTCGTATCCAACCTGCCCTATTTTGTTGACGACCCGGTACAACCGGGGCTCTCCGGCCGGCTGAACGGTGCCCGGTTTGCCTCCAGCGCGCAGGCCAGGCCGTTCAGCGCCACCCGGCAGGCCAGGCTGACGCTGCAGCTGGACGACATCGACCTGAGCCATTTCCTCGCTTACCTGCCGCAGGCGCTGAATGTCCGCCTGCAATCGGCACGGCTCGACAGCCGGCTGACACTGGATGTTGCCCAGCAGCCCGCCCAGGCGCCCACACTCGCGCTGGGTGGCACGCTGGTGCTGCGCAATGTCCGGCTGCAGCAGCCGGATGGCTCGCCGTTGCTTGCCTGGCAGCGCGCCGAACTGCAACTGGGGCGAATCGAGCCGCTGTTGCAGCGTTACTGGCTGGCCAGCCTGCAGATCGACCAGCCAGAGCTGGTGCTGCAACGCCTTGCCGATGGCCGCCTCAATCTGCAACAGGCGTTTGCCGTGCCGACAGCTACCCCGACACACTCCGCTCGCCCGCCATCGCCGCTGCAACTTAACCTGACCCGCCTCACCCTGCAGCAGGGCCGGCTGCACTGGCTCGACCGGCGCACCGGCTTCAGCAGCACACTGACCCCGATCACGCTGCAGTTGCAGCAGCTTGCGCTGCCAGCCAGCCAGCCGCTGCGCTTCCAGTTGCAATTCGCCAGCGAGCGGCAAGAACAGCTCCGGGCGGACGGGCAAGTGACGTTCCAGCCGTTGAGCCTGGCCACCCGGCTGCAACTGACCCGACTCGATCTGCCCGGCTACGCGCCGTATTACCGTCCGTATCTCGCCATCCGCCCGGTCAGCGGCCGGTTTGATGCCGACGTGCGCCTGCATTACGACGCACAGGGACTGCGGCTGCAGCAGGCCGGCGCCACGCTCGACGGTCTGCAGTTACTGCCACCGCAAGGCAAGCGCCCGTTCCTGGCTTTGCAGCGCCTGCAGCTCTACGGCAGCGAACTCGATCTGGCGCAGCGGCGGCTGCTGCTGGGCCGTATCGACAGCCAGGGGCTGCAGGTACAAGTGCGCCGCAACCAGCAAGGACAGATCGACCTGCTGCAATGGCTTGGCATCGACCCGGCCACAGCGCCCGCCACCCCGGCCGGTCCGGCGTGGCGCTGGCAGGTGAACGAGCTGCAACTGAGCAACTACGGGCTCGACTGGTTCGACGAAGCCCCGATCGAAGACGCCCATCTGGCGCTGGCCGGCCTGCGCCTGCAGGTACGCGGCTTGCGGCCCGACCAGCCGGCGACGGTCGAGCTGGCCAGCCGCATCAACCGGCGCGGCCAGTTGCGGTTGAGCGGCTCCCTGCAGCCACAGCCGCTACAGGGCCGGCTGAAGGTGGGTGCCAGCCAGATCGAGCTCACACCGCTGCAACCGTATTTCGGCCACCGGCTGAATATCATGCTGACCAGCGGTCTGCTTGGCGGAAGCGGCCAGCTGCAGTTGGCCACCCAGCCCAAGCTGAGCGCCGAATTCAGCGGCAATCTGTCGATCGACCGGCTGGCAAGCATCGACAAGCTGAACCAGGCTGATTTTCTCAACTGGCACAGCCTGCGGCTTGACGGCCTGCGGGCCGGCACCGAACGGCTGCAGATCGACCGGCTGACGCTGGCCCGGTTTTATTCCCGGCTGCTGGTCAACCCGGATGGCCGGCTGAACCTGCTCGACATCGTCGCTGCCGACGACCGCCCGGCCGGCATTGCGCCACAACTGAGCGCCCCGGCCACCCCACCGGCCCAGCCTTACCCGGTGCAGTTCGGCAAGGTGCTGCTGTCCGGGGGCAACGTCGCCTTCAGCGACTATTTCATCCGCCCCAATTACAGCGCCAACATGACTGGCATCGGTGGCAGCATCAGCGGACTGTCGTCCACCGCTGGCACCCGCGCCAGCATCGATCTGGCCGGCAGTGTGAACCAGAACGCGCAATTCAGTCTGGCCGGGCACCTCAACCCGCTGGCGCAACCGTTGTTCCTCGATATCAAGGCCGCGATCAAGGGCTTTGAAATGACGCCCACTTCGCCGTATGCCGGCAAATATGCCGGTTACGGCATCGACAAGGGCAAGCTGTCGATGGAAATCAGCTATTTCGTCGACCAGAACCAGCTCAAGGCGCAGAACCATCTGTTCCTCGACCAACTGACGCTGGGCGACAAGGTCGACAGCCCCGATGCCACCGCCCTGCCGGTCCGGCTGGCGTTGTCGCTGCTGCAGAATCGCCGGGGTGAAATCGACCTCAACCTGCCCATCGAGGGCAGCCTGGACGACCCGCAATTCAAAATCGGCCGGGTAATTGTCCAGGTACTGAAAAACCTGCTGGAAAAAGCCGCCACGGCGCCGTTCGCGCTGCTGACGGGCGGCGGCGGGCAGGAACTGTCGTTCATCGACTTTCCCGCCGGCAGCAGCACCCTGACCCCGACCGCACACGCACGACTGGAGGCGCTGGCCACCGCCCTGCAAGACCGGCCGGCGCTGAAGCTGGAGATTGCCGGCCACGCCGACGCCGCCACCGACAGCGCCGGACTGCAACAGCAGTGGCTGCAGCAGAAAGTGCGGGCGTTCAAGGCGCGGCAACAAACGCAGCAAGGGCGCACGGGCGATGACGCAGCCACGGTCAGTACGCAGGAATACCCGGCGCTGCTGCAGGCGGTTTATCTGGCCGAGGATTTTCCCAAGCCGCGCAACCTGATTGGCCAGCCCAAGCCGCTGCCGCTGGCCGACATGGAACACGCGCTGCTGCAACAGATCGTCATCCAGCCAGATGATCTGCAACAACTGGCCACCCAACGCGCCTTTGCTGCGAAGCAGGCGTTGCTGCAAAGTGGCAAGATCGAGGAAAAACGGCTGTTCATCGTCTTCCGCAAGCCCGCCACCCCGCCCACCGGCGCCAGCCCGGCCCGCGCCGAGTTTACGCTGGGCGCGCCCTGAGCCCGGCAGACGACCAGACAGGAATTTGATTTGCCACAAGTATTTGACACTTTTCTCTAGCAATGGATTGACCCGCCACTGGCCGCACCGTTATCATTCGATAACCATTCTCATTAACGTTGCGATTGCACAGGTTCGCCGATCATGTCAAATGCCTTGGCTCTGCCCACCGATCTGCCCTTGTCTGCCACCCCGGATTTCCAGTCGCTGGATCGGCTGGCGAAGGGCTGCGTGGCACGGATCGTCGGCATCGACAACCACGGCGGATTCGGCAGCAACGATACCCTGGTCACCCAGCGGCTGAAGGAGCTGGGGTTCCTGCCCGGCGCCCGGTTGCGCGTGATCGGCTTCGGCCTGTTCGGCCACGACCCGATTGCGGTGCATGTCAACGGCACCAAGTTCGCCTTGCGCCGTGCCGAAGCGCGCAAGATTCTCACCGAAGCAATTGACGAATAACCGGCCGCGCTGCCGGCGCCCGAAAGACGATTGATGCAAGCCGCCGCCCCGATCCGTTTTGCCCTGGTGGGCAATCCCAATTGCGGCAAGACCGCGCTGTTCAACCGGCTGACCGGCGCCCGTGCCAAGGTGGCCAATTACGCCGGCGTAACGGTGGAAAAACGCTCCGGCCCGCTGGGCGGCCTGCCGCGCCCGGCGGAACTGATCGACCTGCCCGGCACCTACAGCCTGTTTGTCACCTCGCCCGACGAACAGGTCACCCGCAACGTGTTACTCGGCCGGATGCAGGATGAACTGCCGCCGGATGCCCTGATCGCCGTGGTCGACGCCACCAATCTGCGGCTTGGCCTGCGCCTGGTGCTGGAGCTGCAGCAACTCGGGCGGCCGATGATGCTGGCGCTGAACCTGGCCGATGCGGCGCAGCAGCGTGGCATCCGCGTCGACACGGCACAACTGTCGCAGCGGCTTGGCATCCCGGTAGTGGAAACCGTCGCCATCCGCCGCAACGGCGTGAACGATCTGCAACTGCAATTGCAACAACTGGCGGCCGGCGTCGAGCCCGGCGCGGTGCAGCCGGCACAGCTGCACCGCAGCGAAAGCGTCGAAGCCCTCTACGCCCGTATCGAAACCCTGCTGGCCGACTGTGTGGCCGCACCGGTCGACCTGCCGCCATGGCAGGACCGGCTCGATGCACTGGTGATGCACCCGGTGCTCGGCTGCGGCATCCTGCTGACGATCCTGCTGCTGATGTTCCAGGCGGTATTCGCCTGGGCCGCACCGCTGGTCGATGCCATCGACGGCGCCACCCAGGCGCTGGGCGGCTGGATCGGCGCGCAGATGAGCGAAGGGGTGCTGCGCAACCTGCTGGTCGACGGCATTGTTGCCGGTGCCGGCGGCGTGCTGGTATTCCTGCCGCAGATCGTGATCCTGTTTGCCTTCATCCTGGCGCTGGAAGACTCGGGCTACCTGCCGCGCGGCGCCTTCCTGCTCGACCGGCTGATGCGCGGCGTCGGCCTCTCCGGCCGTTCGTTCATCCCGCTGCTGTCGAGTTTTGCCTGCGCCGTGCCCGGCATCATGGCCACCCGCACCATCCAGGACCCGAAAGAGCGGCTGATCACCATCATGATCGCCCCCCTGATGACCTGCTCGGCCCGGCTGCCGGTATACGCGGTGATCATCGCCGCCTTCATTCCGCGCCAGACGGTTTACGGCCTGTTCAACCTGCAGGGGCTGGTGTTGTTCGCGCTGTACGCCGCCGGCATCGTCAGCGCCGCGATCGTCGCCTGGATCATGCGCCGCCACGGCGCGGCGGAAACGTTTCCGCTGCTGCTGGAGCTGCCGAGTTACCGCTGGCCCGATCCGCTCAACCTGCTGCGCGGCCTGTGGGAGCGCATCTGGATCTTCCTGCGCCGCGTCGGCACCATCATTCTCGCCTTGTCGATCCTGCTGTGGTTCCTGGCCAGCTACCCGGCCGCGCCGCTGGACGCCACCGCGCCGGCGATCGAATACAGCTTTGCCGGCCGGCTCGGCCAGTTCATGCAACCGCTGTTCGCCCCGCTCGGCTTCAACTGGCAGATGTGTATCGCACTGATCCCGGCGATGGGTGCACGCGAAGTCGCCGTCAGCGCGCTGGCCACCGTCTACGCCATCGCCGGCGGCGGCGAAGCCAGCCCGCAGCTGGCCACCACCCTCGCCCAGGCCTGGAGCCTGCCCGTGGCGCTGGCCTACCTCGCCTGGTTCGTCTACGCCCCGCAGTGTCTGTCGACCATTGCCGTGGTCAAACGCGAAACCAACTCCTGGCGCACCACCGGGCTGTTCGTCGGCTACCTGTTTGCGCTGGCCTATCTCGCCGCGTGGCTGACCCATACCCTCGCCAGCGCCGCATTCCACTAAACGGAGACAATCAGACCATGTGGCAGGAAATCATCGCAGGTTTGCTGGTCGCCGGCGCCGCCGGCTTTCTCACCCGGCGCTTCTGGCTGAAAAAAGCCACCGGAAGGGCAGCATCCGGCGGCTGCTCGACCTGCTCCGGCTGCGGCATGCCGGGTAAATGCGGCTGAAACAAACCGGCCGGCAGACCGCTCTGGTCCTGGCCTGCAGGCCGGGCTGAACCTCGCCCATCTCGCCTTCGATTTCGGCGCG
>CAZBWH010000044.1:0-25170 GCA_964495595.1 uncultured Burkholderiales bacterium
CCGACGCAAACTCGCTCGTCTTTATCCTCGTGTTTCAACGTGACTGGCTACTAGGCTCCAGCACAAGATTATCAACAGGAATAAAAAAAGGGCGACCGGAGTCGCCCTCAACACACCACACACAGAGGAAACATCAAGGCAGGACGCGGATCCACAGATCGATCTGTCCGTTCAAGCCCCAGCAATCAGTAGTTGCGTTGTAAGTGTTGGCATTGGTCATGACCACGCCGGTATTCCAGACGCCGTCATCAATCATGCGATCCAGAGCACAAACATAGCGCGGATCAGCCTGCGGGCCACCAGGAAAATCGAGGTAGTCAGCGTTCCGGCCGTTGGCAGTACCGGAGAAAATAGTCCAGTCCTGGCCAAACACGCTGCGACGATCGGCAGCAGTCAGGATATTGGTCTGGTTGACCAGCAAGGTCCAGAACGCTGCGGCCTCGCCACCGCCGGCCAAACGGCCATCACGCGCCAGACCGGACTGCAGGCATTGCTGAACGGTCGGATTTGCCTGGTTCGGGCAACCATCCCCCGGATAGAAGCCATATTTCTCGTAAAAAGTATTGGAGGCGGCAATGACCTTGTTGTACTGCGCGGCAAGATTCTTCACCTTGGCGCCGTCGATCAGGTCTTTGCCCTTGAACGCCATGCCGAGAATCAGGCCGATCACCACCAGCACGATCGCCAGTTCGACCAGGGTAAAACCGCTTTGCTGCTTTTTCATATGTCGTTACTCCTGTCACAGAATTTGAGATGCCAACCGTTTGCTTGCCCGGTGTCTCTGTTGCCCAGCCTGGCGGCAACCGACCCTCCGGCCGTCTTGGGCTACCTGATGCAAACAACGTGCCAGAATATCAACAAATGCTAATTATCTTATCCGTAGCGCTTTACTGGTCAGCTTTCACCGTCGAAGCTGCAAAACCGACGGTTCTGGCTGGCGAGCCGCCCCGCCCTCCTGTCGGCAATCTGCCAACACTGTCAGGATTTCGACACCAGCAGCCATGCCCATCGTTGCCATACAGCACCGTTCCAGAGGCATGCCGGGCTGTTCATGCTCTGGCAGCCGATCGTAAGTACCGAGCATACGCACAGGCTGCGCGAAGCCGGGGCCGGGGCCGGGGCCGGGTACTGTGCAAGTGCGACGGCACAGGAATAAAAAAAGGGCGGCCGGAGTCGCCCTCAACACACCACACACAGAGGAAACATCAAGGCAGGACGCGGATCCACAGATCGATCTGTCCGTTCAAGCCCCAGCAATCAGTAGTTGCGTTGTAAGTGTTGGCATTGGTCATGACCACGCCGGTATTCCAGACGCCGTCATCAATCATGCGATCCAGAGCACAAACATAGCGCGGATCAGCCTGCGGGCCACCAGGAAAATCGAGGTAGTCAGCGTTCCGGCCGTTGGCAGTACCGGAGAAAATAGTCCAGTCCTGGCCAAACACGCTGCGACGATCGGCAGCAGTCAGGATATTGGTCTGGTTGACCAGCAAGGTCCAGAACGCTGCGGCCTCGCCACCGCCGGCCAAACGGCCATCACGCGCCAGACCGGACTGCAGGCATTGCTGAACGGTCGGATTTGCCTGGTTCGGGCAACCATCCCCCGGATAGAAGCCATATTTCTCGTAAAAAGTATTGGAGGCGGCAATGACCTTGTTGTACTGCGCGGCAAGATTCTTCACCTTGGCGCCGTCGATCAGGTCTTTGCCCTTGAACGCCATGCCGAGAATCAGGCCGATCACCACCAGCACGATCGCCAGTTCGACCAGGGTAAAACCGCTTTGCTGCTTTTTCATATGTCGTTACTCCTGTCACAGAATTTGAGATGCCAACCGTTTGCTTGCCCGGTGTCTCTGTTGCCCAGCCTGGCGGCAACCGACCCTCCGGCCGTCTTGGGCTACCTGATGCAAACAACGTGCCAGAATATCAACAAATGCTAATTATCTTATCCGTAGCGCTTTACTGGTCAGCTTTCACCGTCGAAGCTGCAAAACCGACGGTTCTGGCTGGCGAGCCGCCCCGCCCTCCTGTCGGCAATCTGCCAACACTGTCAGGATTTCGACACCAGACGGCCCACCGCAGCGCCTACAATGAAGACAGCCAGATTACTGTGAGTCTCTCCGCTTGAAGCTGTCTATCCCGTTGTGGCTGCAACAGCGCCCGCAATTTTCCATTGTTGTCATGCTGATCCCACTGCATGCTGCGCTGCTCGATCTGGGCAGCATCGAGGGCAAGGCGTTGTTCCTGACGCATGTCGGGCTGTTCCTGCTCTGGCAGCCGATTGTCAGTACCGAACGCAAGCTCAGGCTACGTGAGACCGTGGCGGGACTGCTATTGGCGGCGCTGACCAGTTGGGCACTCGACTGGTGGCTGATGGCTGCCTGGCTGGGTGGTCTGCTGGCGCTGTTCGGTGGCCGGATGCTGAGCAAGCGCGACGGCAGTGTGTTCCGCGCTGCCGTGCTGATCTATCTGCTGGGCCAACTGTTGCTCTGGGTCGGGCCGCAGATGGCGCACGCCACGATCCCTGCGCCGCTGCAGTCGATTACCCGCTTCGGCTTGCCCGCCGTGTTGCTGGTCTGCACACTGTTGCGCCATCAGGCGACCGATGCGCAGGAGCGGGCACTGGATTTTGTCTACAGCCTGCTACTGTTCCTGCTGCTGGCGTTCATCCTGCTGGGCAGCATTGCCTACAGTCTGGCATGGCAGGTGAACTACTTTGCCGGGCTGAGCCGGATGGTATTGCTGGCCGGGCTGACCATTCTGGTGTTGAGCTGGCTGTGGCGGCCGCATGCCGGCTTTCAGGGAATCAGCATCCTGTTTTCCAGCTACCTGCTCAATCTGGGCACGCCATTTGAGGCGTGGGTCAGCCACTTGGGGGCGCTGGCGCGCAGCCGGTCGGCGCCAGATGATTTTCTGCAACAGGCCTGCCACGAGCTGATGGCGCTACCCTGGCTGGCCGGCTGCCGCTGGTCGGCCACAGAATGCGAGGGCCAATTGGGCAGGCAGACGGCTTTTGTTGCCGACTACAGTTTTCCGCCGCTGAGCCTGACCCTGTACAGCCACGGCCACATCAGCCCGGTGCTGCTGCTGCATGGCAAACTGCTGGCGCAGGTGCTGAGCGAATATTATCTGGCCAAGCGGCGCGAACAGATGCAGCAGATGAACAGCTACACCCAGGCCATCCACGAGACCGGCGCCCGGCTGACGCACGACATCAAAAACCTGCTGCAAACCCTGCGAGCCCTGTGCGACATTGCCGACCAGGCCGATACTGACGACCCGCAGGCGGTGGCGGCGCTGATCCGGCGCCAGTTGCCGCAAATCAGTCAGCGGCTGGAAGCCACGTTGCTCAAACTGCAGGTACCCACCCAGGCGACGGCTGAACACGCGCCGGCCAACCTGTGGTTTGCCCAGTTGCAGCGCCGCTACCAGTTGTTGAACATGGAATTCAGCAGCAGCAAGCTGCGCGATGCCGACAGCCTGCCGGCTGAGGCGATGGACAGCATCGTCGACAACCTGCTGCAGAATGCGCTGGAAAAACGTAACCGCGAACCGGGTATTGCCATCAGCGTGCGAGTATTCTGGCAACAGGGCATTTGCCTGGAGATCCGCGACAGCGGCAGCGAGGTGAGCCCGGCCACGGCGCAGAAGCTGCTGAACGAGCCGGTCAGTTCACAGACCGGGATGGGTGTGGGGCTGTATCAGGCGGCACAACTGGCCGAAGAGATCGGCTACCGCCTGCGGCTAGAAGAAAACCAGCCGGGCGCCGTGGTGTTTCGCATCCGGCAGCAGGATTGACGCTTGCCGGCACTCACGGCAGGCGGCCCGCCGTAACCACGCGATTGGTCAGGGTGGTCACCGGCAACCAGGCGACCAGATGGCCGAAATCATTGCCGGCTGTATCGTCGTAGTTGCGGCTGACGAAGACAAGATCAGCGTCAGCATTTTCGGCCTCGTCGGCAGTCGATCCCGGAATCTGCACGCCGGTCGCCAGGTAGGCGCCATGGCCGGTCGGGCCGTGCGAGATCACCAGCACCGGCAGACTGGTTGCCAGCGTATTGGCGCCACCGCCGGTTCCGTCGCGAAGGGTGAGGTCGCCGGCTGCGGCCAGGCTGAACGAAGCCTGGGTCGGGGCGTTGGGGCAATCCGGTGCGACTGCGGTCGCCAGGCTGTAGGTACAGGCGGCAATGGCATCGGCAAAATACGGGGTGACGGCGTAGGTAAAGCGATGCCCCCAGGCGTCGTTCTCACGCAGGCCAAGTACACTCCAGGGCAGCACACCAATCCTGATTGCGCAATCTTCGGCACCGGTGGCCGACGTGGTACTGGCCGGGCAAGGCAGGCGGCCATTGGCCATGGCAAAGCCGAGCAGCGACTCCTTGATGTCTTCGAGCTGGCGCCGGGTGTCGCCAATCTGCTTTTGCTGCTGCTGCGCCACCAGCGGCCCCAGAAGCAAGGCCATCAACAGCCCCACCACCACCAGCACCACTGCCAGCTCGACCAGCGTAAAACCGCCAGCCGGGCGCAGGCCACGCCGCAGCAGGCCGGTAAAGGGTTGTGTTTGCATCGTCATGAGCGCTTACCTGCCTTCATTGCCAAACCACTACGTCGTTGAAATTGCTGCCCGGCACCCGCGATTCGAAACGATCGTCGCCGGTGCTGGCGTTCTCGCCTTCCAGATAATTGCTGATCAGGCCCTTGTCCGCGTTGCTGGCGCGGCTCTGCCCGGCCAGCGTGGCCCCTGCCACGATCACTACCACCCGCTTGTCTGCGGGTGGCCCGGCCAGACAAGGGGCACCGGGCGTACACACCGTCAGGCAATCGCCGGCCGCTGCGCACTGGGCAGCCGTCCAAGGCAACAGCGCCGGCAGCGCCAGGCTGGGTTGATTGACCCTGGCCACGCCGACGAACACCCGCTCCTTCCACCCTGCCCACCACTGAGTGGCAGCGTTCAACCGGGTCAGGCAGGCGTTCGGCCACAGCGGGTTCATCGCGCCACCGGAATCGGTCAACGTATTGGCCAGCGCCGCTGCGCCGGGGTCGGGCATCCGGCCAAAGCGCACCCCGCTGGCGTCGTTGAACGCTGGAGGCGCGGTGCCATCCAGTGGCGCCAGCCAGGACAGATGCCCCTGGTTGAGCGGATCACGCGAGTAGGTGGTCAGGCAGTACAACACCTCGCGGGCAACGCGGGTTTCGACCTGGCGCATGAAATCGGTCTTGGTGATGAACAGCAGCCGGTCGTTAAAGGTATCGCTGGCGTCGCCGGCCACGTAAGGCCCGGTGCGCGAAGCGTTGTTGCGGCCGGCGGTGGCCTCCAGATAGTTGTCCGGACACACATGGCGTGGCCGGGAGCCGCCCAGCGACGGGCAGTTGACGTTGGCAGCATCGCGTACCTGGCCTGCCACCGGCGCCCCCGGCGCAAACACTGCGGCCACAGCCTCCTTGCCGGCCTGGGTAAGCAACGTCGCACCGTCAGCGGCGTAGACCTGATACTGCGCGACGGTGTCGGAATGGATCGCGACATTGGGCATGTCGCGGAAATTGCCGCCCAGCGCGTACCAGAGCGTATTGCCGTGCTCATCAGCAGGCCGCGGGATGCCCAGCGTTTGCCACGGCAGCCGGCCAATGGCGCCTGGCGCGGCGCAGGGGTAGGTTTCGGTGCCCTCGTTCGGGTCGCCGGGAGGGTGATTGTCCGGACAGGGAAAACCGCCGGGGCGATTACGGGAGCCAGCCAGCGGCACAGGATGGGCAATGCTCCACGCCACCAGCGCCTCCCTGGCCTGCGCCAGGCTGGCCTGTACTTCCTGCGCCCGCCGCTGGGCCGGCACCCGGCTGCCCAGCAGACTGACTGCGGCGGCAGCCATGGCCCCCATCAGCACAATCAGCATGACCAGCAGCGCCACACCTTGTTGCCGAGCTTTGATTGACGTCTGCTTCCGATGTGCATTCATGCCCCACACCCATGCAATATCCGTTCCAGCCGAGAGATTACAACATGCCCTGCTCGGCGAAAGACAGAATCCGGCCGCTGCCAACGATGAAATGATCCAGCACCCTGACATCCACCAGCGCCAGTGCCTGCCTGAGCACCTCGGTCAGCTGGATATCGGCCTGGCTGGGCTGGGTTTCGCCGCTGGGGTGGTTGTGTGCCAGCACCACGGCGGCGGCGTTGTGCTGCAGCGAACGTTTGACCACCTCACGCGGGTAGACGCTGGTCTGGGTCAGGGTGCCGCGAAACAGCTCCTCGGCGGCAATCAACCGATTCTGCGCATCGACGAACAGCGCCATGAAAACCTCGTGCGGCAGGCTGCGCAGCTTGAGCTGCAGATACTGGCGTACCACGGCCGGCGAGCTGAATACATTGCCGGCCGACAACTGCTCGCCCAGTGCCCGCCGCGCCATTTCCACCACTGCCTTCAGCTGCACGAACTTGGCCGGCCCCATGCCGGGCAGCGCGCAGAAGGCGGCCTCGTCGGCGGCAATCAGCGCGGTCAGGCTGCCAAACGCACCCAGCATCTCGCGCGCCAGATCCACTGCGCTTTTGCCGGGAATGCCAGTGCGCAGAAAGATGGCCAGCAATTCGGCGTCCGACAGTGCATCCGGCCCGCGCTGGAGCAATTTTTCCCGTGGCCGCTCACCGGCCGGCCAATCGACGATTGCCATCTGTTTTTCCTCCCGATCTGGCTCATTGTAGACAAATGGCCCGCTGAGGCCGGCCACAGCGTTACTGACCATCGGTCATCCATTACAAATATCACTCCCCGGCCAGAGTTCAATGCGCTATAGTCCTGAGCAATTACTCGAACCGACGGGAGCTGCCCATGGGCGATCAAACCTTGCTGGACCGTGCCGCTCAGGCACGTAGCGAAGCCGAACGCATCACTGTATCGATCAACCCGGCCACGCTGGAAAAACTGGGGCATGTCGACAATACCGATCTGACCCAGCTGCCAGCGATCTTTGCCGCAGCACGGGCAGCGCAAGCACTGTGGGCGCAGAAATCGTTCGCCGAACGGGCGCGCCATATCAAGAAAATGCGCGACTACATTGTTGCCAATGCCGAAGAACTGGCCAGCATCGTAGCCCGCGACAACGGCAAATCGCGGGTGGATGCGCTGGCTACCGAAGTGCTGCCCTGCGCGCTGGCGTGCAGCTGGTACATGAAAAATGCAGCCAAGGTGCTCAAGCCCAAGGGGCTGGGCGTGTCCAGCATCCTGTTCTTCAACAAGCGCTCGCAGGTGATGCACGTACCACTGGGCGTGGTGGGTATCATCAGCCCGTGGAATTACCCGCTATCGATCCCGTTCGGCGAGCTGGTGATGGGGTTGATGGCCGGTAACGCCATTCTGCTCAAGGTGGCGGCGCAAACGCCGCTGGTGGGCAAGGCGATTGAAAAGATCGTGGCGGCAGGTGATTTGCCGGCAGGACTGTTCCACCATATCGTCGGCAGTGGCGGCACCATCTCCACCGCGTTTTTCAAGCACGGCATCAACAAGCTGTTTTTCACCGGCTCGGTGGCCACCGGCAAGCAACTGATGGCGCAGGCGGCGGAAAACCTGACCCCGCTGTCACTGGAGCTAGGCGGCAACGATCCGATGATCGTGCTGGCCGATGCCGACCTCGAGCGTGCGGCCAACGGGGCCGCCTGGGCGGGCTTCCAGAACGCCGGCCAGTCCTGCGGCGGCGTGGCGCGGATTTATGTCGATCGCAAGGCTTACCCGGAATTCGTTCGCCTGCTGGCTGACAAAACACGCAAGATGCGCCACGGCATCGACACTGACTTTGAAATAGAAATGGGCGCGATGAGCACCCACAACCAGCTGAAAGTCGTAGAACGGCATGTGCAGGATGCGCTGGACAAAGGCGCCACCATCGAAGCCCAGTCTACGGCCAAAGGCCCTACCCCCGGCTATTTCCATCCTGCC
This sequence comes from uncultured Burkholderiales bacterium, assembly GCA_964495595.1. Lineage (GTDB taxonomy): Bacteria > Pseudomonadota > Gammaproteobacteria > Burkholderiales > SCOH01 > CALMFQ01. The sequence goes on from CAZBWH010000044.1 coordinate 7,926, forward strand.
ACGCTGCTGACCAACGTCAGTGACGACATGCTGACGATGAAGGAAGAAACCTTCGGCCCGGTCATGGCCGTCGTGCCGTTCGATAATCTGGAAGAAGCCATCCGTAAAGCCAACGATTCCGATCTGGGGCTGACCTCGTCGGTGTGGACCCGCAATCTGGCGCAGGGCAAGGCAATTGCCGCACGACTGGAAACCGGCGTCACCGCGATCAACGATCACCTGTACACCCACGGTCTGTCGGAAACTCCGTGGGGGGGCTGGAAGCTGTCCGGCATCGGCCGCACCCACGGCGCTCACGGGCTGCAGGAGATGACCCACGCAAAGGTAATCAACTGGGACATCCTGCCGGCCAAGCGCAACCTGTGGTGGTTCCCGTTCGGCAAGGATACCCACACCGCGCTGCTGGCCGCGCTGCGCTTTGCTTTTCCGCGCTCGCCGGGTGAATACATTGCCAGCTCGCTGAAACTGACGCCTTACCTGCTGAAAAAGATGTTCACCGCCTGGAAGTAAGCTGCCGCGGCAGGCGAACACGAAAAAAAGGGCCATTCGGCCCTTTTTTGCTGGGGGCAACCATCGCCGCCGATCAAACCCGGAAACGGGCCATTGTCTGCTGCAGGCGGTCGGCAGCCTGCTCCAGTGACTCGGCCACCGCCGCTGCCTGCTGGATCGCTGCGGCATTGGTTTCGGCCATCTGCGCGATATGCTCGACATTGCGGGCGATATCGTGGCTGGCGTTGCGTTGTTCGGTGGATGCGTTGGCAATATCGCTGATGGCGTGCTTCACCTCGTTGGTGCCGTTTTGAATCCGCATCATCGCATTGCCTGCTTCCTGGATCATTTCCACCCCGGCGCTGACCTTGTCGTTACCCTGATGCATGGATGTCACAGCATTGGCGGTGTCGCGCTGGATGTGGCCGATAGTGCCGGAAATCTGGGCAGTGGCGACGCTGGTGCGCTCGGCCAGCTTGCGCACCTCGTCGGCCACCACGGCAAACCCGCGCCCGACTTCGCCAGCCCTCGCAGCTTCGATGGCCGCATTGAGCGCCAGCAGGTTGGTCTGGTCGGCGATTTCCTTGATCACACCCACGACTTCGGAAATCTGCGTCGAGCTGGCGTTCAAGGCATTGATGGTATGGGCCGTGTCGGTAACGGCCTGTGCCACCTGCTGCATTTCGCGCACGGCAGCCAGCACGATCTGCTGCGCCTCGACAGCCAGATTCTGGGTGCTGCTGGCCACCCGGTCAGTCTCGCGGGTGTTGTCGGCCACCTGCGCCACACTGACCGACATTTGTTCCACCGCTGCAGCCATTGAAGCAGCCGATTCGCTTTGCTCCTGCGAACTGCGGGCAATGCTTCCGGATGACTGCGCCATGGTCACCGACGAGCTCTGCACCTGGCCCACGGCGCCATTGATGTCGCCGATCAGGCTACGCCAGTGCGCGGCCAGTGCGTTGAACGAACGGGCAATTTCGCTCAGTTCATCCTTGCCGCCCACCTTCGCCTGCACGGTTAGATCGCCTGCCGCCAGCTGTGCAGCCACGTCACGAAGATCGTGCACCGATTCCCGCATGGTATGGTAGGTGAGCCAGAACAGCAGCAAGGCCAGCCCGGCTGCCAGGGCAATCACGCCCGCAATCAGCGCATCCTGCTGGCGCTGGCGGGTCTGCCGCTGCTGCAGCAACTGCCCCAACTGAGCCGACAACTGGTCGTACAGGGCATACGAAGCGTCAATGGTTTGGGTCAGCTCGTCGAAATAAGCCGTTGGCTCGACGACGACCTGCTCGGAACGGACAAAGTCATTCAAAATCACAGCGTTTGCTCGCTCGATACGCGCCAGCAGACTGTCGTTGCTGGCCCGCAAAGTGGCCGCCAGAGCCGGACTGGCGCGATAAGTGGCGGTCAGGCCGGCACGGATGGCGCTCATGGCATCCTCCAGCACCGCCACCCGCCCGCCCAGCATCACCCGCTCGGATACGGTAACCTCCCGACGCATCGCTATCCCTACGCCAAATGCCCGCGCCTGCCCCAGATGCTCGGTCACCGGCAACAGGCGTTCGAACAACAGGTTTTGAATCCAGTAACTGGCCGGAGCAGAATCGAGCGTCAACTGGCTTTCCTCGGCAACCGAACGGCTGATAACCAGTAACTGTGCCGCCAGGGCGTTGTGGCGCTGCAGGTTTTCTGCCGCCGGCAGTTGCTGCCAGTCTCGCGCCAGTGCTTGCCAATCCTGCTCGATGCGGCTCCACTGGCTACCCAGCTGCCACTGTTGCATGGCACTGCGCACAGCGTCGCCACGCTGCTGCAACAGGCCGCCGATCTCGCCGGCGAGCAATTGGGTGCCAGGCAGTACATCCTGCTTGCCGGCCAGAAAGCTGGCTGTCAGGCCGCGATGTTTCTGCACCCGCTGCAGCACTGCCCGCACGGTGTCGTTGGTGCGAGCGCCAGCCAGCTCGTTCTCCAGCACCGCGAATGCCTCAACGGATCGCATCGCGCCGGAAATGCCCATCATGACTATCGGTACCAAGAAAAACAACCCGATCAAGCCGAATTTGGCAGAAAACGACAGCCTGCCGATCGTTCGCGACAACGACATTGTGTACACCCCTCAAAAGCGCGACGTGCGCCAGAATTCATGCGTCAGAAGCCGGCCTGCAACCAGACCGTCGTTTAACCGGCCAGGCACGAACATGCCTGGGTGCGTCCGTCTGGCCGGGCAAGCCGGCGATTACGGAACGGGCGACATTCAGTTTAGACGAATAATTTGTGGCTGCCGGGACAAAATCATGCGCCAGCGTAGATGCAAGCAGCCTGCCAGGCCGGGTAAAACGCGCTACCATGCCGGCATGACCATCAACCTGCCTGCTTTGGGCGCATTGCTGCTGTTTGCGCTCAGCTTTCTCAGCGCTGCCGACGGGCTGGGCATTGACCGCCTGTGCGGCGGTTATCTGCGCCAGTATCGCCTGCACCACCGGCTGGCCTGGCTGGCTGGGCTGGCGGTGCTGACACACGGCTTGACCGAGTGGCTCAGTCTGCCGGTCGACGACCGGGCGATGTTGCTCGACTGGCACGATCGAAGCCTGCCACCGGCCTGGCTGGCGGCACTGGCCCTGCCGCCACTGCTGCTGGCCGCCAGCCGTTACCCGCACTGGCGGCGGCGCTACTGGTTGCGTATCCACTGGCTGCTGCTGGCAGCCTTTGTCCTGGCTCTGGCACACGCCTGGCTGGCCGCCCGCCCCGCGCACCGCGTCTGGTTGCCCTGGCTGGCCCTGGCGCCGCTGCCGTGGCTGCTGCGCTACCTGCCGCCCGGCCTGTGGCCGCGATTTTCCGGCCGCCGTTACCGCGCCCGACTGCTACATCCAAGCGACCGCACCACCCTGCTGGAGCTGGACGCCAGCACGCTGCCGCACACTCCCTGCGCCGGTCAGATCGTGCAGGTGCGGCTGCTGGGGCTGCCGTCGATCAGCCATCAATGGCATCCGTTTTCGGTGGCGAGCTGCCGCTGCGAGCCGGTATTACGCCTGCTGATCCGGCAGGCGGGGCTGGATACGGTCGCACTGGGCCAGGCGGGGCCGCAGATCGACATCGCCCTGCGCGGCCCCTACCACGAATGGCTGGCCCGCTTTGATGCGCCTCAGGTGTGGCTGGCCGGTGGCGTCGGCATTGCGCCGTTCATTGGCCTGTGGCATTGCCGGCAAAGCGGGCAGCCGGCCCCGCTGGCCATCCTGCATTTCACCACCGGGCTCGATACGCTGGATTACCTGCCGCTGCTGGGCAGCTGCAACGGCCCGCCGCCGTACACCCGCTTGAGCCAGGATGGCTTGCCCGACTGGCAGGCGCTGGCACCGCTGACCGGGCTGGCCGGGGTGCGTTTTCTGGTCAGCGGCCCGCCCGGCTTTGTCAAAGCCGCCTGCCGTCATCTGCGCACCGCCGGCGTTCCCCGGCATCGCATCGACGCTGAACGTCTGCCGGGCTAGGCAGCGCGGCAGACCCGCCCGGAATCCGATCATCGACCAGGCTGCACGCCGCTCTGGATGCGGCACGCAGACCGGCTGGAAGGCGCATCCAGACTGGATTGCAGGCACAACCGCGTGTCTCGCCTGCACTCAGCCCAGCCGCGCCCTTGCCCGGCCAATGGCTGCCCGCACTTGTACCGGCGCGGTGCCGCCGATGTGGTTACGCGCGTTGAGCGAACCTTCCAGCGTCAGCACTTCGAACACATCCTGCTCGATCAGCGGAGAGAACTGGCGCAACTGCTCCAGGCTCAGGTCGCCGATATCGCAGCGCTGGCCTTCGGCGAAACGCACCGCCAGCGCCACGGCTTCGTGCGCATCGCGGAACGGCAGGCCGCGTTTCACCAGGTAATCCGCCAGATCGGTGGCAGTGGCAAAACCCTGCTGTACTGCGGCGCGCATTGCATCCGGCTTGACGGTGATGCCGCGCATCATGTCGGCGTAGATGGTCAAGGTCTGCACCAGCGTGTCGACGGTGTCGAACAGCGGCTCTTTGTCTTCCTGATTGTCCTTGTTGTACGCCAGCGGCTGCGATTTCATCAGTGTCAGCAATGCGATCAGGTGGCCGTTGACGCGGCCGACCTTGCCACGTACCAGCTCCGGCACGTCCGGGTTTTTCTTCTGCGGCATGATCGAGCTGCCGGTGCAGAAACGGTCGGCGATGTCGATGAAGCCGAAACGCGGGCTCATCCACAGGATCAGTTCTTCCGACAGGCGCGACAGGTGAGTCATGGTCAACGCGGCGGCGGCGGTGAATTCGATGGCGAAATCGCGGTCGGACACTGCATCCAGCGAGTTTTCGCACACTGCGTCAAAGCCCAGCAATTGCGCGGTGTAGGCACGATCAATCGGGTAGCTGGTACCGGCCAACGCGGCGCTGCCAAGAGGCATGCGGTTGATACGCTTGCGGCAATCGGCAAAACGCTCGGCGTCGCGATTCAGCATTTCCACGTAGGCCAGCAGGTGGTGGCCGAAGGTCACCGGCTGCGCCACTTGCAGGTGGGTGAAACCGGGCATCACGGTATCGGCGTTTTGCTCGGCCAGATCCAGCAGCGAGCGCTGCAGCTCTTTGACCAGCTCGATAATGCCGTCTACCGCCGAACGCAGATAAAGGCGGATATCGGTGGCGACCTGATCGTTACGCGAACGGCCGGTATGCAGGCGCTTGCCGGCATCGCCGATGCGATCGGTCAGGCGTTTTTCGATGTTCATATGCACATCTTCGAGATCGACCGACCATTCGAATCTGCCGGTGCGGATTTCTTCGAGGATTTCCGCCATGCCGTTCTGGATCGCAGCAAAATCTTCCGCCGACAATACCCCTGCCTTATTCAGCATCTGCGCGTGCGCCAGCGAGCCCTGAATATCGAATTCGGCCATGCGCTTATCGAAATCGACCGACGCGGTGTAGCGTTTCACCAGCTCGGCCACCGGCTCGGAAAAACGGCCGGACCAGCTTTTTGCCGCGCCGGATTGGGAAGCATTTTCTTGCATAGGGGTAACGCCTTGTACAAAATCAGGAAATGGCGATTATAGAGCAAAACCGCATCCCCAACGCGCTGCCGGACTTCCGTAACCTCGGCGTACTGCTGCGCATCCTGCTGACGGCCAACATCGCCACCATGCTGGCCGCGCTGCTCAACAGCCCCTCGTTTTCAGCGTTTGCCAACCAGTTCAGCCTGTACGCCGCACTGGTCGAGCCTACGCTGTTCGTGTCGCTGGGGCTGCTGTATTCCGTAACGCCCAGGCTGACACCCCTGCCCTACCGCAGTGGCGTAATGGCGGTGCTGGTAGCGGGCTGGGCGGCGTTTGGGCTGGTATATCTGCTACTGGCCCCGCTGCTCGACCTGCAGCATGGCGAAGGACTGCTGCGCGGACTGATCTACACGGCGGCGCTGGTCGGCACCTTGCTGCAGTATTTCCGCCTGCGCAACAAGGCGCTGTCGCCCGCGCTGATGGAAGCACGCTTGCAGGCGCTGCAGGCCCGCATCCGGCCGCATTTCCTGTTCAACAGCATCAACGCTGTGCTGAGCCTGATCCGCAGCGAGCCACGCAAGGCCGAGCGGGCACTGGAAGACCTGGCCGAACTGTTCCGCGTACTGATGGCAGAAAACAACCATCTGTCCACCCTCTGGCGCGAGCTGGAACTAGCGCGCAATTACCTGGCACTGGAGCAGCTGCGGCTGGGCGAACGGCTGAAAATCGACTGGCACACCGACCACGCACCGATGCAGGCCCAGCTACCGCCGCTGATCCTGCAACCGTTACTGGAAAATGCCGTCTACCACGGTATCGAGCCGCACCCGGATGTCGGCATGATCAGCGTCAACATCTACCGCAGCCGCAACGAGCTGCACATCGACATCCGCAATCCGTATCAGCCGACGGCAGGATCGCCCCACAGCGGCAACAAAATGGCGCTGGACAACATCCGCGAGCGGCTGGCACTGTTTTTCGATGCCGAAGCCAGCGTGAAAACCACCACGGGCAACAACTATTATCAGATACATATCGTCGTGCCTTACCGGGAGTAAACCAGTGAACAAAGCCCTGCGGATCATGATCGTCGATGACGAAGCCCCGGCGCGCAACCGGCTGCGCGACCTGCTGGCCGACTGCCACGACACGCTGCCACTGGATATCTGCGGCGAAGCAGCCAACGGCATCCAGGCTCTGGAATGGCTGAACCAGCATCCGGCCGACATTGCCCTGGTCGATATCCGCATGCCCGGCATGTCCGGCATCGAGCTGGCGCAACACATGCTCAAGCTCCCTCACCCGCCGGCCATCATTTTCACCACCGCCTACGACCAATTCGCCCTGCAGGCGTTTGAAGTCAACGCAGTCGACTACCTGCTCAAGCCGATCAAGCAGGAACGGCTGGCCGCCGCGCTGGAGAAAGCCAGGCGCGTTACTGTCCTGCCGCCGGCAGTGAAAAACATCGACGACAAAAGCCGCCAGTTCCTCAGCGTATCCGAACGCGGCAAAGTGCTGCTGGTGCCGGTGAAAGATGTGCTGTACCTCAAGGCCGAACTGAAATACGTCACCGTGCGCACCGCCCAGCGCGAATACCTGCTGGAAGAATCGCTCACCCACCTGGAGCAGGAATTCGAACAACTGTTCGTGCGCATCCACCGCAACTGCCTGGTCGCCCGCCCCGCCATTGCTGGATTTGAACGCCAGGTCAGCGACGAAGGCGACAGCCACTGGGAAGTCATCCTCCACGGCGTCCCCGAACACCTGCCGATCAGCCGCCGGCAACAGGCGATCGTGCGGGAATTCAAGCATTTGTAGTCATTTCCTGCCTCGCTCTGACATCCCGGCAAAAAATTTAGAATAATTACTGTAAAAACTGGACAGCCAGCATCCTTATGTCATAATCGGAACAATTTTCAACAAAATCGAACCAATACGGACTGCATTCAGTGCAGGCAAACGGAGAAACCATGAAAGAACAGCACTTCTATCTGCCGGCCACCGACGGCAAACGCACTTTTGTTGTGCAGTGGCTGCCGGAGGCGGGCCGGAGCATCAAGGGGATCGTGCAGATTTCGCATGGCATGGCCGAACATTGCCTGCGCTACCAGCCGCTGGCGGTGCATCTGACCAGTCAGGGGTATGCGGTGTATGCGTCGGATCATCGTGGCCACGGCCACAGCATTGGCGCTGGCGATGGCCAGGGACACTACGCGGATCAGGATGGCTGGAACAAGGTGGTTGACGATCTGTATCGGGTGAATTCCGAGATTCGCCAGTTGCACCCTGGGGTGCCGGTGATCCTGTTTGGTCACAGCATGGGGTCGTTCATTGCCCGCAGTTACGTGTTCCGCCACGCTGACAGTCTCCAGGGCCTGGTGATTTCGGCTACCGGGATCCGTTACGGGCTGATTGCCCGTCTCGGGCGGGCGATTGCCCGCTGGGATGCGCGGCGAATCGGGCCGCGAAGCCCAAGCAAGCTGCTGGCGAAGCTGAGTTTCGGTACGTTCAATCTGCGTTTTCTGCCGGCGCGCACGGCGTTTGACTGGCTGTCGCGCGATACGGCGCAGGTGGATCGCTACCTGAACGATCCATTGTGCGGGTTTGATTGCAGTGCACAGCTTTGGGTGGATCTGTTCGGCGGCATTATTGAAATCGAAACGCTGGAAAAGCAGTCGGCCCATCTGTTGCCGAAGGGCTTGCCGGTTCTCGGCGTGGCTGGCAGCCACGATCCGACCAGCATGGGCGGGCTGGGGGTCAGGCAGTTGCTGAAGCACTACCGGCGCGGCGGGCTGGGCGATGTGAGCTTTACGCTCTACGACAAGGGCCGCCACGAGCTGACCAACGAGATCAACCGCCAGCAGGTGTTTGCAGATCTGAGCCAATGGCTCGACCGGCATTTCAGCCGCGAATTCGCCCTGGGCAGCAGTGAGTTTGCCGAAGCGGGCATCCGGGGCGACCGGCCGGGCCTGCAGGCGATTCCGTCTTCCCCTTCCCGATAACCATCGGCCTGCAGGCCGCGTCCCCATTGGCTTGCAGGCCGGCCTGCGTACCAATAGGGGCGCGGCTTGCAGCCTGACCCCCTTGCCTGGCTGTTTGCGGAAAATACTGGAATAATCCCGGCTTTGCCTTCCGCAGGGCCTTTTCATGGCAACTTACGCAATTGGCGACATCCAGGGCTGTTTCGATCCGCTGCAACAACTGCTGCAGCGGATCGGGTTCAATCCGCAACACGATACGCTGTGGCTGGCCGGCGATCTGGTCAACCGGGGACCCGGCTCGCTGGAGGTGCTGCGTTGGGCCTACCAGCAGCGCCATTCGCTGCGGGTGGTGCTGGGCAACCACGATCTGCATCTGCTGGCGCTGGATGCCGGCTACGGCAAACATCACGACGAAGATACGCTGCAGGCGGTGCTGGCGGCGCCGGACAAGCCGGTGCTGCTCGACTGGCTGCGGCAACAGAAGCTGGTACATCGGGAGCACGGCTGGCTGATGGTGCATGCCGGGCTGTTGCCGCAGTGGAGCGCCGACGATGCCGAACGGCTGGCGCGGGAGGTGGAACGGCGGCTACAGGCTGACGATTACCGTGAATTCCTGCGCCACATGTACGGCAACCAGCCTGGCCGCTGGCAGGAATCGCTGCAGGGCGACGACCGGCTGCGGCTGATTGTGAATGCGATGACGCGGATGCGGCTGGTGACGGTTGACGGCGCAATCGACCTGAAATTCAAGGGTGAACTGGACAATGCACCGCCGGAGCTGACCGCCTGGTTCGCAGCGCCTGGCCGCCGGTCGGCCGATACGCCGATTGTGTGCGGCCACTGGTCTGCGCTGGGGCTCAGGCTGGATGCGAATCTGTGTGCCTTGGATTCGGGCTGTCTGTGGGGGGGGGATCTGACTGCACTAAGGCTGGAAGATCGACAGGTCTGGCAGGTTTCTTGCCGGGCAGCGGCAGGGACAAGGCGGTGGCAATAGTCAGCTCGGCATGCTGGCACAGCTCGCGGCGGGATTTGCCGACGCAGTTGACCGGCAGGCCGAAAATCAGCTCGGCGTAGATTTCCGGCTCGCTGACGATGTTCCAGACACACTGCAGCAAGGTGATCTTGCCGGCATAGCTGGCCGCCAGCGTCACCTTGCCGGCGGCATCCAGATAACGCAGCGCCACCGGCAACACGTCGGCGCCGGCTTCGATGGCCGGCTGGAACATCGACGATTTGAACGGCTTCAATTCCAGCCCGTTGGCAGTGGTGCCTTCAGGGAAAAACGCCAGGCAGTCGCCGTCTTTCAGCGCATGGCTGATGGCCTGGGTCACCCTGGCGGTGTCGCGGCGCTTTTCACGTTCGATGAACAGGGTACCGCCGTTGGCCACCATCCGGCCGATTACCGGCCAGTCGCGGATTTCCGATTTGGCGACAAAGCGCGACACGGCAGCCGAGTTCATCACGAAAATATCCAGCCACGAGACATGATTGGCCACCAGCAAGGTGTTGGGCCGGTAGAGTTTATCCGGCTTGCCCACCACGTGCAGGCGGATCTGGGCAATGCGCAGCAGCGAGGCCGACCAGCGCTGGGTGGCCAGCACCCGCCCCTGCCGGCTGTAGCGCGGGAACAGTACGCCGGTGAGGAACACCCCCCACAGCAGATGGACAATCAGGCGCACCATGCGCCACAGACGGACAGGAACAGCAGTTTTTGGATTCATCGCAACAGTTTGGCCAAGACAAAACGCCCCGGCAAAACGGGGCGTCGTCATTTTACCCGCGATGTCGTGCGGGGCAATATGCCATTTGAAAAAGGTTGCGACAGATCAACTGAGCGAACATTTGTTTACAAAAATGCCGCGCAACGTGGTAATCAGGCAGCCACGGCCCCCATGAAGTGCTTCATATAACGCGGGTTCATCCGTGCCAGCGGCAACAGCAGCAGCAGGTCGGCGGTATTGAAATCCGGATCCCATGCCGGCTCGCCGCAAACATAGGCCCCGACGCGCAGATAGCCTTTGACCAGCGGCGGCAGGCTGGCTTCGAGGTCTTTCTGCTCCAGCGCTTCCAGCGGCAGCGGGCAGCGCGGAAACACCCGCCACTCAATCGGCCCGAGATGCCTGGCGCTGGCCTGGCGGTAGATGCTGGCTGCGGCATGGCCGCCGTCGGCCATCGAGATACTGGCGCAGCCGATCAGGTAGTCGTAGCCGTTTTTCTGCATGTAATCGGCCAGCCCGGCCCACAGCAGGGTAATGGTGCCGCCGTTGCGGTAATCGGGATGCACACAGGAACGGCCGACTTCGACCATGCGCGGCCGCAGGTTGGCCAGCCGGGTCAGGTCGAATTCACTTTCCGAATACAGGCTGCCGATGCGCTTGGCCTGATGCGGCGGCAGGATGCGGTAGGTGCCGACCACTTCATTGCTGATGTCGTCGCGCACCAGTAGATGGTCACACCAGGCATCAAAAATATCGATATCCAGCCCGGCTTCCGGCGTGGTCAGCCGGGCGCCCATTTCTTCGACAAACACCCGGTAGCGCAGCTTTTGCGCCTCGCGCACCTGATCGGCGCCGGTGGCCAGCGAGACGGAAAGCTTGCGGCTGGCTTGCGGTTCGTTACGACTTGCAGTCTGCAACATGGTCATCCCCCTGTTTGAGCTTGGTGACCCAAACATTACCCAGCCAAGATGTTGCCGACGTGACAGGTAAGTGACGTTTCAGTGACTGGAAGATGAGCCGAAGATGACAGCCTGTTGCGGCAAGGCACGAGCGGCGCTGCGGCACGTTATACTGGCGGCGATCCCCTTTTGACCTGCAGGAGAACCCTGATGCGACAAATCTTGTTCCGGGCTGGCCTGGCGTGGCTGCTGGCCAGCCCGCTGCCGGCTGCAGCAAGCAATCTGGTGCCGGCACTGCCGGCGGTCAAGCCCTCGGTGGTGGCAATCGGTACCGAAGTACCCACCCGCACGCCGCCGGTCAATCTGGTCGGCAGCGGATTTGCGGTGGCCGACGGCCTGCACATCGTCACCAATGCCCATGTGCTACCCGCAGTGCTCGATCCGGAAAAGCGGGAACGGGTCGGGATCATGACCCTACAAGGGCCGCTGAAGATGTTCCGCTACGCCAGGATCGTGCGCACCGACCCGGTACACGATCTGGCCCTGCTGCGCATCGAAGGCGCGCCACTGCCGGCGATGTCGCTGGCCGACAGCGATGCTCCGGCGGAAGGAGAGGCCGTGGCAATGACCGGCTTTCCGATCGGCATGGCATTGCAGCAGTTGATCACCCATCGCGGCATGGTGTCGTCGATCGGCCCGATCGTGCTGCCAGCGCTGCGCAGTCAGCAACTGGACGTGACCATGGTCAAACGGCTGCGCGAGCCGTTCGACATTATCCAGCTCGATGCCACCGCCTACCCCGGCAACAGCGGCAGCCCGCTGTACGATCCGCAAACCGGCAAGCTGCAGGGGGTGATCGACGCGGTGTTCATCAAGTCCACCAAGGAAAGCGCCCTCACCCAGCCAACCGGCATTACCTACGCCATTCCGGTGAAGTATGTACGGGCATTGCTGAAGGCGTCGTTGCCAGCCGGGGAGAATGCCGCCCAGCTTCAGTGAGGCGATGCACCGGAGCGGGCAGCCGGCGCCGGACGGGTGCGCATCAATGACAGCCACAGCAACAGGAACACCAGCACGGCAATGCGGGTGAAGTCGATCAGGCTGTCGAACAGGCCCACAGCCACCACGCCGGTCAACGCGGCGAGCAGCATCGGCGCACTGTCATCGCCGCGCCGCATCCGATCGAGCAAGGCCAGCGCGGCGGCCAGCCCGAGCAAGGAGAACAGGATCAGGCCGATCGCGCCCTGCTCGAAATACACATGCAACCACATGTTTTTGGCGTGCCAGGGCAAATGGTGGCGATCACTGGTGTAAAACCAGTAATCCATGCCGTGCGCAAAACTGCCGTTCTGCAGCAAGGAATGCCCGGAGGCATCTTCCAGCCGCACATCGGCAATCTCGACCGATCCGCTGCTGTTGGTATTGTTGGTCGACAATGCCAGCACAGCAGGCCGGATGGCACGCAAGCGGTCAGTGGCCCGCTGGCCGCGCAAGACGACCGAAACCGATTGCCACTGCGGCCCGAGGGCGGGAGTATTGCCGTAGAGGCAATTGACCGGATACAGCAACCATTTGTCACACACGCTGACCGCCACGACGCCCTTTGCCGTGCTGCGCGCCAGCAACTGCACCGTCAACGCCCCGGCAGCTGGCTGCACGCGTTGCGACAGCCGCACCACCTCGCCATACCCTTGCGGGCTGCGCGGTGCGATCAGCCGGGCATACGGCCGCTGGTCGTAATCCAGCTGCACCGCGCCGGGCATCTCGGCCCGCCGGTTACGCCAGTAATACACATCGATGAAACGTCCGATCCCGTTGCCCGCCAGCATTGCCGATGGCTCGCGCGACAGCGCAGCGACATCCGACCAGTGCGACCAGCGCCCGGCCAGATCGTTGCCGGTCGAGCCAAACCTGGCACCCATGTAATAGTTGCCAGCAACCGGGATGGCCATCGCCAGCAGCAGGACCAGCCCCACCGGCTGCACGACGGCCTGCGGGGTATCGCGCCACCAGCCCGCCCGCCGGGCGACCAGCCAGGTTACCCAGACGTAGGCCACCCAGCCCAGCACCGGCCACCAGGCATGATCCGGCCGCCAGAAACCAGCCACAGCGGGCACCGCAATCGACAGTCCGACCGCCGACGCCCACAGAAGCCAGGCCGCCCCGCGAGCCTGCCGCCAGTGCCCCAGCGCGCCCGCCAGACCGGCCAGTGCCGCCAGCGCCGTTGCCAGGTACGGTCCCTTCGGCAACCAGAACAGCGGCAGCCAGAGCCCGACAGCCGCCGCCAGCGCCAGCACACCCTGGCGGCGCAGCCCGGAGGCAGAAATCAGCACCAAGGCAGCCAGCAGCGCCAGAACGGCCGCCGCCAGCGTACGGTAGCCGCCGAAATGAAACACCAGCAACATTGCGTACCCGCCGCCAAGCAGCCAACCGACCCCCAGTACGGGCACCCGGCTGCCCGCACGCCGCCCGGCCCGGTGCGCAGCCCAGCCCAGCAGCGGCAGGGTCAGCGCCAGCGCCAGATACACGCCACGGGAAAACGTCACCAGCGAGGCATACACGGCCAGCCCGAGTACCAGCACCGCCAGTGGCGTCCAGCGCCCGGTTCGCTGCCGCATCAGCCCCCACAGGCACACCGCCCCCCCCACCACCAGATAGACATCCAGCGCCGCGCCCCCGGCAAACATTTCGTGAAACAGGCCGGTTGCACGGTAGTCGCTGGCAAAGTTATCCAGCCCGGGAAACAGCCAGCGCTCGACGATCACCGCCAGCGAGGCCAGCGCCAAGCCGACATTGACCCCCGGCAGCCAGTAGCGCCAGAGGGACTGCTCCCGCTCGGCCCAGGCCGCTGCGACCAGCGGCAACAGAGCGATTGCCAGCACGACGCCCTTGGCGCCGCGCACGACGTTCAGGCCCCCGAGCGAACCAGGCAGCCAGCCCTGCCCTTGCACCGCCATCCAGCCCAGCAGCAGCGCCAGCAGCCAGGAAACCACCCACCCGGCCACCAGACTGGTTGACCACGACGACAGCCGCCCACCGGCTGGCTGGGTTGGCCAATGCCAGTAGCCGACCGCCAGCACGCCGAGCATGAACAGGTCGAATTCCTGCCACAACAACCAGCCGCTGGCTGGCGTCCAGTCGAGTAGCGGCAACAGGCCGGGCACCGTAGCCAGCCACAGCCGCGGCCAGCGCAGCTGCAAACCGGCGTGCCCTGCCAGCAACACGGCCAGCCACGGAGCATGCGGCCGTTGCCACAACGCTGCCAGTACGGCAGCCACCAGCAGGACGGCGATCCCTTTTCCCAGTATCTGCCGCAGGGCGGCCCCGGATTGCATCATGGTTAGGTCGACTCCTGTTACTGCTCTTAAGGAAGCGCTGATTGATTGGCTGCGCGGGCGAATAGCTGCGGCGCACGGCGCTCGAAAGCTCGCCTGTCTAAAGATATGTCTCAGATTCTGCGCGCCGGGCTCCTTACACCTCATCCCGCTCGCCTAATAAATCAGCGCTTCTCTGGCGGCCGCCAGCGGGCAAACGGCGATTGCTCGGCCGGCGCACCATACGCCCCGAAGTAGCGGCCGTCGCCCGCCCTGCCCTCAAAATCCTGCGTGGCCTCCGGATAGGCGGCCATCCAGCCGGGTGCAGGAGCCCGCAAACGCAAACGATCCGGCAAGGGGTCCAGCCGCAGCTGGCCCGCTTGCCCCAGAGGCCCCAGCAGATCGTGCGGGGCGTCCTGCACCGGGCCGGCATGATTGATCCCCTGCAAGCCACCAGCCATCGGCTCGGCGGCAAACACCGCGTTGCGGTCCACCCGCTGCACCCCGTCCTCGCCCTGCCAGCCGCCGCGCACCAGAATGCCAACTCCCCGGGCCACTACCGTGTTGTAAAACACGTCCACCTTGCGTGGCACGTCGTTGTGCGGCTGGATATGGACGGCATCACCAAAGGCATTGACCAGCAGATTGTGGTGAAACGCCAGGTTGCCCTCGCCCTGGAACAGCGCCTCAACCGGATTCTGGTAGAGGAAATTGCCATAAATCTCGTACCGGTCGTCCCTGCCCGGACCTTGCAATGGCCAGTGCCCAACCAGCAGGCTGGGCCGGGCGTCTGCGCCCTGGCTACTGTTGCCGCCCTTGATCAGCAGATTGTGGCGGATCACCGTGCGGCTCACCCCGGTCGGCAGGCCGGGCAAGTCGGGACGCGGTGCCTGGTGCTTGATCTGCAGGTTATAACCGATCGAGCCGGCAATCAGGTTGTGTTCGATCAGCCCGGCGACAAATGGCGCCCGGCCGTCGGAATTGCCCAGATACATGCCGGTGCCGGCCCCCAGGATGCGGTTGCCGCGGATCACCCAGTTCCACGCCGGACATTTGGTGGAAATGCCGACAAAGGGCTGGCCCAGGCCGTGGCGGAGAATGGTCAGGTTTTCCAGCGTAATGTGGTGGGCAAAGCGGGCATGGCCCTCGGCCTTGACCGCATCGGCAGGCTGATTGGCTCCGTCGAGCGTCAGGTCACGCACCTGCAGGTAGGCCGAATCGACAATGCTGACGGTATTGCGGCGCGCGCTGGCGACAAACCGGCTCTGCCCGCCCGCCGCGCCACGGATGACAATCGGCTGCCCGGCCGTGCCTGACAGACGGTGGAGCGGCAACCCCTCACGGTATACCCCGGCCGCCAGCACCAGTTCGTCACCCGGCCGCAGTTGCTTGAGTCTGGCCCGGTAATCGGCCGGCGTGGCAGCAATCTCGTCTGCCACCACCGGCAGGCTGCCGCAGATCAGCAGTAGCGCAGCCAGCCGTTTACGGCTTGACGACCGGCACGACATCGGCAGGCGGGGTAACGTCGGCAGACTTGCTCGGGGCCGCCACCGCAGCCGGCTCGCGCCAGACGCCGGCGCGCTTGAGCTTGTCGCGCAGGCCGGGCAGGGGGAACCCCGCCTGATAGGCACGATGTGCATACGTCAGAGCAGCATCGTAGCGCTTCAAGTCAACCTGCAGCAGGCCGATGTTGTACGCCAGATTGGGATGGTCCGGCGCTTTTTTTTCCGCGTCGAGCAACAGTGCCAGCGCTGCATCCTGCTTGCCCTGCACGGCGTAGTACTGCGCCAGGGTCATCTGCGGCACCAGATCGTCCGGAGCGAATTCGATGGCCCGCTTGATAAAGCACTCCACGGAAACGGACGACTTCTGGATGTGTGTGGCCTTTTCACGCACCGCCAACCGCAGCAAGGACTGCAGGGCCCGAGGGTGATTGGGAACATGATTCAGTGTGTAAGCGATATCGGGAAACGGGTGCGCTGAAGTCATGCCTCTGACCAACGCTTCCACGTTACGGTTGAAGTGATACATTTCCACTGTGCCGAGTAACTTGGCCCGCTTTTCCAGATTATTGTAATCAAATGGGTAATCACCCGCCCGCTGCACTGGTGCACAATCGGCCATATCCATCCCGGCTTGTGCACCTCCGGCCAGGCAACATGGCACCAGCGCCGTAACAATCAATCGCTTCAGCATTGCTTATTCCTCGGCAAGTTTGATTTAAAGTGTCAGTCAGCAGCCGGAGACTTGATCCAGCAAACGGGCCAACTGCGCGGTACGGCCACGGCGTGACGCATCGGTCACGGCCTGCCGGCTTGCCAGCGGCGCGTTACCCTGTTCGATCCGCTGCAGGAAATCGATCAGAGCGGTCAGGATCGCCCGGCTGTCGTCCAGCGGGGCAAGGGTGTCGATGCCGGCACGGCGGATAACGTCAGCGGTATCCCCTGCGGGATCGGTCAATGCCAGCAATGGCCGACCGGCACGCAGGTATTCGTAGGCCTTGGCTGGAATCTGATTATTGCAGCAGGACGCCTGCAGTACGAGCAGACCATCGACAGCAACCATTTCTGCCAGCGCGTCGGCATACGGAATCGGCGGCGCCAGTTCAACCATATCCGCGATGCCCGCATCGTCCAGCATGATACGCAGCCGCTCGTCATTGACCGTGGCCCGCAAACGCAGCAACAGGCGGCTGGCGAGCGGATGGCCACCTTGCTTGAGTTGCCGCATGGCTGCAAACAGCTGGGTCGGGTCGCGCTCCGCCGAATACACGATGCCGCTGTGCAACAGCACGATTCGGCCATCAACGCCAGCGGCCGGTTTACGGCCCGCCGCCAGCGTGAACGC
>CAZBWH010000045.1:0-25032 GCA_964495595.1 uncultured Burkholderiales bacterium
AAGTCGTGGAAGGGCAGGTCGATCTGGTGGGTGGCCAGCCAGGCGCGGGCTTTTTTTACGGTCGTGCAGTTGGGTATGCCGTAGAGCGTTATCATGGTGCAGGTCGTCAGGTGCGGAAAACAAAAGCCCACCGGGCGGCGGGCTCGTATGGCCAGCGATTATACGGCGTCAGGCGGCATTGCGGCGACGGAACAAGGGCTCCGGTCGATCAACCGAGGTCTGATAGCCGTCGCAAAAGTCGTTCAGGCCTTTCAGCGCCTCGTGGATGTCCTTGTCTTCTCGCACCGCAAAGGCGTTGAAGCCGCAGCGTTGCATGTAGTAGAGCAGATCCTTGAAGACGTCGCCAATGGCGCGCAGCTCGCCCTGATAGCCGTAGCGCTCACGCAGCAGGCGGGCGGTGCTGAAACCCCGGCCATCGGTGAAGGCAGGAAACCGCACGGCGACCAGCGCAAACCGGTTGGCGGCGCTGCCCAGTTGCTCGACTTCTTCGTGGCTGTCGATCCACACTCCGGTCTGGCCAGTGCGATCGAGCAGCGCTTGGCCCTGCTGCAGCCAGGCACCCAGCGGGACGATGACGTCGCCAGCGGGTGGAATTGCGGGCAGGCCCCCGTCGGGGTTGAGGGTGAGCAGTTGGTAACCGTCGTCAATGATCTGGCGGTCTTTAATCAGCTTTGGCATACACGCGCTCCTTGAAGGGGTCGACGCCGATACGGCGGAAGGTGTCGATGAAACGCTCGTCGGCGTGGCGCTGTTCGAGATACACCTTGATGATTGTTTCGATGATGTCCGGCATTTCGTCCTGCGCGAACGAAGGGCCGATGACTTTGCCCAGCGTCGCCTGATTGCCCTGCTCGCCGCCGAGCGACACCTGGTACCACTCCGAGCCGCTCTTGTCGACACCGAGAATGCCGATGTTGGCGACGTGGTGGTGGCCGCAGGAGTTCATGCAGCCGCTGAAGTTGAGCGAGATGTCGCCAATGTCGAACAGGTAGTCGAGATCGTCGAAGCGGCGCTGGATAGCTTCGGCCACCGGGATTGACTTGGCGTTGGCCAGGGCACAGAAATCACCGCCGGGGCAGACGATCATGTCGGTCAGCAAGCCGATATTGGGGGTGGCAAAGCCGAGTGTCCGGGCCTGTTGCCAGATGTCGTACAGGGCAGCCTGCTGCACGTCGGCCAGCACCAGATTCTGCTCGTGGCTGACACGGATTTCGCCAAAGCTGTAGTGATCGGCCAGATCGGCCACGGCGTCCATCTGCTCCGCGCTGGCATTGCCGGGTGCGATGCCGGTTTTTTTCAGTGACAGGGTTACGGCAGCATAGCCGGGGATCTTGTGCGCAGTGACGTTGCGTTCCACCCAGCGCGCAAATGCGCGGTCTTCGGCCTGCCGCTGCACGAAGCCTGGGTCGCGGGCTGGCAGGCTGGCGTAGGCTGGCGGGGTGAAATAGCTTTCCATGCGGGCAAATTCGTCGTCCGGTACGGTCGCCGGGCCATCCTTGATCTGCTGCCATTCCTGCTCGACCTTGGCGGCAAACGCCTCCGGGCCCATTGCCTTGACCAGGATTTTGATCCGCGCCTTGAATTTGTTGTCGCGCCGGCCGTAGCGGTTGTAGATGCGCAGGATGGCATCCAGGTAAGTGAGAATGTGTTGGCGCGGCAGGAAATCGCGGATCACCGAACCAATGATCGGCGTGCGGCCCAGGCCTCCGCCGACGATGACGCGAAACCCGATGCTGCCGTCGTCCTGCCGGATCAGGTTCAGGCCGATGTCGTGCACCAGGATGACCGCCCGGTCGCTGGCGGCGCCATTGACCGCGATCTTGAACTTGCGCGGCAAGTGGGCAAATTCGGGGTGAAAGGTCGACCACTGGCGAATCAGCTCGCAGTAGGGGCGCGGGTCGATGATTTCATCGGCGGCCACGCCGGCAAACTGGTCGGTACTGGTGTTGCGCACGCAGTTGCCACTGGTCTGTACGGCGTGCATCTGCACACTGGCCAGGTGGTCGAGGATGTCAGGTACGCTTTCCAGCTTTGGCCAGTTGAACTGGCAATTGTGGCGGGTGCTGAAATGGGCATAGCCGCGATCGTAGGTGCGGGCAATGTAGGCCAGTTTGCGCAGTTGGGTCGACGACAGCATGCCGTAGGGCACGGCGATGCGGAACATGGGGGCATGGCGCTGGATGTACAGGCCGTTCTGCAACCGCAGCGGGCGGAATTCGTCGTCGGTCAGCTCGCCGGCCAGATAGCGGCGGGTCTGGTCGCGGAACTGCCGGGCCCGGTCGTTGATGATGCGTTGGTCGATCTCGTCGTAAATATACATGCTTGTTTCCAGTGGCTGAATCCGGGGCGTACGCTTGTTGCCAGCCCTCTCGTTGGTGTTGCCCGCCGTCGCTGCGGGCCCGCGCAACTATACCAGTATTCGATTTCTGCCCATGATGATTCTTGGCCGGGCAAACGGCTCAGATTTTCTTCACATGCAGGCCGCACTCTTTGGAGTCCGGGTTTTCCCACCACCAGCGACCGGCGCGGATGTCTTCGCCGATCGAGATGGCGCGGGTACACGGAGCGCAGCCAATCGAGGGGTAGTGTTTGTCGTGCAGTTCGTTGTACGGCACGGCGTTGGCGCGGATGTATTCCCAGACTTCCTTTTCGCTCCAGTCGATCAGCGGGTTGAACTTTTCCAGCCCGTTGCCGGCGTCGTATTCCTGTTCCTTCAGTTCGGTGCGCGTGGTGGATTGCTGCGCCCGCAGCCCGGTGATCCAGGCTTTGTTGCCGGCCAGCGCCCGCTGCAGTGGCTCGATCTTGCGAATGTGACAGCATTGCTTGCGCAGCTCGATCGACTGGTAGAAAGCGTTGATGCCGTGCTGGTTGACCCAGCTCTCGGTGGCGGCGGTGGCAGGGAAATACACTTGGATCGGGGCATCCGGGTAGGTTTCTCCGGCCTTTTGCAGCAGGGTGTAGGTTTCGGCCGGTAGCCGGCCGGTGTCGAGGCTGAAAATCCGGATGCCGAGTTGATTGCGGGCAATCAGGTCAGTCAGCACCATGTCTTCGGCGCCCAGGCTGTTGGCAAATACGGCCGGGCTGAAGTCGTGGGCAATGCGCTGCAGCAGGGCTGTGGCGCGCTGGATTTTGTCGTCGAGTGTCATGGAATCGTCTCCGGTTGAAATGCGTGGATAGGCGATTTACATCACCAGCTTGCTGCCGACTACGGCGAGCATCACCGCGAGGAAAGGCCGCAGGTATTTGTCCGGCACCCCGCCTGACAGACGGCTGCCCAGATAGATGCCGGGTAGCGAACCGATCAGCAGGGTGCCCAGCAGATGCCAGTCGAGGTTGCCCAAGCCGGCGTGGCCGAGCCCAGCTACCAGGGTGAGTGGCACGGCGTGGGCGATTTCAGTGCCGACCAGCCGGGTCGTAGGCATCAGCGGATACAGCATGAACAGTGCAACGGTACCCAGTGCGCCGGCGCCGATCGAGGTGAGGGTGACCAGTACGCCCAGCAGCAGGCCGGTGCCGATCGTCGCGCCGATCTGGATGCCGCGCGGCATGTTGATCCATCCCGGCGCGGCCTTGTGGGCGAAATTGAGCAATTGTTGCTTGAAGATGATTGCCAGTGCGGTCAGCATCAGCGCCACCCCCAGCCCGCGCTTGATGATTGCATTCAGCGTGTGGGTGTCAGGGTTCCAGGCGTGCAGGACCCACAGCGTCAATGCTGCCGCCGGTACGCTGCCCAGCGCCAGCCAGCCGGTCAGCGTCCAGTCGATGTTGCGCTGCCGGTGGTGCACCAGCACACCGCCCGCCTTGGTGATGGCGGCGTACAGCAGGTCAGTACCGACGGCAGTGGCCGGATTGATGCCGAAAAACAGCAGCACCGGCGTCATCAGCGAGCCACCGCCGACGCCGGTCATACCTACGATGAAGCCGACGGCCAGACCGGAGAGTACATAAATCAGTTCCATGCGGATGGGCTTTGCAGGGCATTAAAGTGGCAGCATGATAACAAGCGGGAATATACGATTCAAAGACGGATGTGTTAATTTTATATAAGAAAATCAGATAAAGGCGGCCGTGATGACCTTGCAGCAATTACGTTATCTGGTGGAAATCGCCCGGCAGGGGCTGAACATGACTGATACGGCAGAACGGTTGCACACCTCGCAGCCGGGGGTGAGTACGCAGATCCGCATGCTGGAGGATGAGCTGGGGGTGCAGGTGCTGGTGCGCAACGGCAAGCGGATTGTCGGGATTTCGCCGCCGGGGCAGCAAATCCTGCAGATTGCCGAGCGCATCCTGCGCGATGCGCACAGCCTGAAGGGGGTGGCTGACGAGTTTGCCAACCAGCAATGCGGCAGTCTGACGATCGCCACCACCCACACCCAGGCACGTTATGCCTTGCCGCCGGTGATCCGCCGGTTCGTCCAGCAGTATCCGCAGGTCAAGCTGAGCCTGAAACAGGGCAGCCCGCAGCATATTTGCGAATTGGTGCTGGCCGGCGAAGCCGATCTGGCGATTGCGACCGAGGGGATCGGGGAGTTTGCCGAACTGGCGATGCTGCCGTGTTACGACTGGAACCGCAGTGTGGTGGTGCCGGAGGGGCATCCGCTGCTGGCGGCCGATCAGCCGATCAGCCTGCAGGATATCGGTGCCTGGCCGATCATTACCTACGATTTTGCCTTCGCCGGTCGTTCACGGATCAATCAGGCATTCGAGGCTGCCGGGATCGAGCCGAATGTGGTGTTGACCGCGATCGATACCGACGTGATCAAGACCTACGTCGGGCTGGGTCTGGGCATTGGCATCATTGCGTCGATGGCGTTTGAGCCGGAGCGTGACAGCGGGTTGCGGGCGATTGATGCGCAGCATTTGTTTGCACCGTCAACCACCCGGATCGGCTTGCGCAAGGATGCTTACCTGCGTGGTTTTGTGTTTGACTTCATCGAGTTGTTTGCGCCGCATCTGCACCGTCAACAAGTGCAGCAGGCGATGGGCCGCGCGCCGGCCAGGTGATCCGCCCATCGACCTGCAAGCGGCTGCCAGAGCGGCGTCTGGCAGGCTTGTGTGCCGCTCTGGTAGCCGCTTGCAGGTGGGTCAGCCTTTTTGGGGGTGATGGGCGAACAGTACGGCAATGGCGCAGGACGTAATGCGTGACGGTGCCGTGTCGGCGCGGCTGGTCAGCACGATCGGCACCTTGGCGCCCAGCACGATGCCGGCCGAGTGGGCATCCGCCAGATATTCGAGTTGTTTGGCGAGCATATTGCCGGATTCAAGATCCGGCACCATCAGAATGTCGGCCTGGCCCGCCACGCCGGAGACAATTCCCTTGGTCTGGGCGGCTTCCAGCGAAATGGCGTTGTCGAACGCCAGCGGGCCATCCAGCATGCCGCCGGTAATCTGGTTGCGATCGGCCATCTTGCACAGCGCGGCGGCATCGAGCGTGGCGCGCATCTTGGTGTTGACTGTTTCTACCGCAGCCAGGATCGCCACTTTCGGCGAGTCGATACCCAATGCATGGGCCAGATCGATGGCGTTCTGCACGATGTCGCGTTTTTCGTCCAGCGTCGGCTCGATGTTGATTGCGGCATCGGTGATCAGCAGCGGGCGGGGGTAGGTTGGCACATCCATGATGAATACATGGCTCAGCCTACGGTCGGTACGAATGCCTTTTGTCTTGTCCAGTACGGCGGCCATCAGCTCGTCGGTGTGCAGGCTGCCTTTCATGATCGACTTGACCCGCCCCTGACGCACCAGTGCCACTGCCAGCTCGGCGGCTGCGTGGCTGTGGTCGACCGAAACGATTTCCATCCCGTCCAGGTCGATTGCTTCGGCGTCAGCCACGGCACGAATCCGGGCAGCCGGGCCGATCAGCAAAGGCTTGATCAAGTGCATCCGTGCCGATTCGACAGCGCCCAGCAGCGATTCGCGGTCACACGGATGGACCACCGCCATGGGCAAGGGCGGCAGGTCGTGGGTTTTTTCAATGAATGCCCGATAGCTGCCCAGCGGGTCTTTCTGCTTCAGTTGCGGCGCATTCGGCTTGGGCTGGCGGATTTTCTGGTCCGGGGCGATGACATGCACTTCGCCGGCAACCACGGTATCACCGTGCTGATTCACGCATTGACAGTCAAAAGTAACATGCCGGTTGGCCGGATTCTTGCTAGTGATGGTGCAACGGGCAGTGATGGTGTCGCCCAGTTGCACCCCTTGGGTGAACTGCAGCGTTTGCCCCATGAACTGGGTGCCGGGTCCGGGTAGCTGGCGGCCGAGGATGTGCGAAATCAGTGCGCCACCCCACATCGCCCGGCCGACCAGTTGGTGAATATCGTCCGATTCAGCAAAAGACTGGTCGACCATCGACGGGTTGATGTCCCCCGACATTGCGGAAAACAGGCGGATTTCATCGTAGGTCAGCGTCTTGGTCAGTGTGGCGCTGGCGCCGATGGCCAGTTCGTCGAAGGTCAGGTTTTCAATGAAGTCCATGCGGGGATCCCTGGATTTAAGAGTGGCAGCCGGTCATGATGTTGCGATGCAGCGCATCCGTCAATCCGGCCAGCAGCCAGAGCCTGTGCAAGTGGGAGGCCGATGCGGGCCGATGGCTTGACGACGGCATGGCCATCAGCGAATATCCGCCATGAATTGACGTAAACGTAAACTGGCGCCAACGCCGTTGGCGCTGCCGATTGCTGAAAGAGCCAGACATCATGCATCCCTTGTTAAAACTCGAACGGAGCGGCCATACCGCCATCCTTACCTTGCAGCATCCACCCGCCAACACCTGGAATCGCGAGAGCCTGCAGGCCTTGCAGCAGGCCGTGCTTGACCTGAATCACGACCGCAGCGTTTACGCCTTGATCCTGACCGGGGCAGGCGACCGCTTTTTTTCTGCCGGCGCTGACCTGAACCTGTTTACCAGTGGTGACAAAGCTGTGGCCCGCGACATGGCTCGGGTGTTCGGCGAGGCCTTCGAGACGCTGTCCCGTTTTCGGGGGGTGTCGATTGCCGCCATCAATGGCTACGCGATGGGGGGCGGCCTGGAATGTGCGTTGGCCTGTGATCTGCGGATTGCCGAGGCGCACGCCCAGCTGGCCTTGCCGGAAGCCGCAGTCGGTTTGCTGCCTTGCGCCGGAGGAACGCAGAACCTGGCTTGGCTGGTCGGCGAAGGGTGGGCCAAGCGGATGATTCTCTGCGGTGAGCGGCTTTCTGCCGAAACGGCGCTGCAGATCGGGTTGGTGGAAGAGGTCGTGCCTCGCACACAAGCCCTGGCCGCCGCACTGGCGCTGGCCGACAAGGTGGCGCGGCAAAGCCCGGTGTCTGTGGCCGCCTGCAAGCAGTTGATCCAGCGTGGCCGTCATCAGCCGATCTGGCACGCACTGGAAACCGAGCGTGAATCGTTCGCCGGCCTGTTTGACAGTGAGGACCAGGCCGAGGGGGTGCGGGCATTTCTGGAAAAGCGGCCCCCCCTCTGGCGCAACCGCTGACCCGCCGGCCCGCTGCGGGAACCAACCCTGCGGCGACCAGTCCACACCACGGTCAACCTTGTTATCCGGGAGCAGCAACTTGAGCAGCAAGATCGTTTTCGAAACCCGCCGCAGCAGCACTGGTCTGGAGCTTGGTTTTGCCACGCTGTGCAACGAAGCTTCGCTGAACGCCATCACACTGGCGATGAGCGAGCAATTGCATGACCAACTGCTGGAGTGGGAAGAAAACCCGGCCATCGCCTGTGTTGTGTTGCAGGGGGCAGGCAGCAAGGCATTCTGCGCCGGTGGCGACATCGTTTCGCTGCATCGTTCTTTGTGCGAGCAGGGCGAAGACCTGACCCAGCGTTACGCCGAGCGTTTTTTCGAGCTGGAATACCAGCTTGATTACCTGATTCACACCTACACCAAGCCAGTGCTGTGCTGGGGGCATGGCATCGTGATGGGTGGCGGGCTGGGGTTGATGGCGGGGGCTTCGCACCGGGTCGTTACCGGGCAATCACGGATCGCGATGCCGGAAATCACCATCGGCTTGTTTCCCGATGTCGGCGCCTCGTGGTTTCTCAACCGGATGCCTGGGCGCAGTGGACTGTATCTCGGGCTGACCGGCGCTCACCTGAACGCTGCCGACGCACTGTTTGTCAAACTGGCCGATTTTTACCTGGAACATGGCGAAAAGGCCGCGCTGATGGACGACCTGCTTGGCGTGGACTGGTCAGATGACTACCGTCACAACCATCATCAACTGTCGTCGCTGCTGCGCCAGCATCGCGGGCGCTTTCCATTGCCGGAGTCCCCGGTGCGGGCGCATCTGGATTTCCTGAACGCAATCACCGATTTCGATTCAGTCGAAGAGATTGCCGCAGCACTGGCGTTTCATCAGCACGACGATGCCTGGATTCAGCGCGGCGCCCATTCGTTGCAGAAGGGGTCGCCCACCTCGGCCAAGGTCATTTTCGACATCTACCGGCGGGCCACACACATGTCGCTGGAAGAAGTCTTTGCAATGGAACTGGGCCTGGCGATCCAGTTCTGCCGCCACCCGGACTTCCGCGAAGGGGTGCGCGCGCTGCTGATCGACAAGGACAACACCCCGCGCTGGTCGCCGGCTACCCTGGCAGATGTCAGCGAGCAATACGTCGCCGGGCACTTCGTCTGGCCTTGGGCCGAAGAAGCACATCCGTACCGCGACTGGTAACCACCTGGCTGCAGGCCTCATCCATACTGGCTTGCAGGCCGGCCTGCAAGCCGCTCTGGTATTGCCCGCCCAAGCAGCCAGTAAATCAGAGCCTAAGCCTGCCTTAAGCTGCAGGCGGCACACTGGCAGGGTGTCCTACTACCCGGAGTACCCTGCCATGAAACCATTTAACCGTATGCGCCTGATGCACTGGCTGATCGCCGGCCTGTTTCTGCTGGCATGGCTCACCAGCGAGGCCGAAGGGCCGCTGCATGAATGGGTCGGTTATGCGCTGGCTGGCGTGTTGCTGCTCAGGCTGGTGTTCGGCCTGGCCCGTTTGCGTGGCTTTGGTCGCTTGTGGCCAGAGTGGGGCGCGCTGCGGCAACTGGCCCCGGCCGCGATCAGCAGGGCACTGGCTTTTGCCCTGATCCTGGGAGTGATCGGCAGCAGCGTGACGGGCTGGCTGCTACAGTCCGGCGACAGCGTGGGTATCTCCCCTATGGCGATGTGGTCAGCACCGGCACACGCCGACCGGCATGGCAACCATGAACATGACGACGATGAGCAGCGCGAGCGCAGCGACCACCAGGGCGAGTATTCAGGCAGCGAATGGCTGGAGGAGGTTCACGAGGCCGTTGCCCAAGGCACCTTGCTGCTGGTGCTGGTGCATGTCGGATTTCTGTTCAGCGTCCGCCGGCCCATGTTGCTGGCCATGCTGGGCCGACCTGCGCAGGGCACGGGTGAGCCAGGCAGGCCAGCGACAGACCGCTGACACAGGACGCCTGCCGCGCTTTGTCACCTGCAGGGGCGCGGCGACTGTGATAGGCTGAATTTCCGGTTTTTGATCGAGGGCCTCTCATGCAACGGCGTGAACACAGCCTGCTCAGCCCCAGCCTGGGCACCAGCCGATTCCTCACCAGCCTGCACTTCGGCACGGCGGGGCGGGGCGAAAAAGTCTATCTGCAAGCCAGCCTGCATGCTGACGAGCTGCCCGGCATGCTGGTCTTGCACCATCTACGCCGTCAACTGGCCGAGGCCGAGCGGCAGGGCTTGTTGTGCGGCGAAATCGTACTGGTTCCGCTGGCCAACCCGATCGGGCTGGCGCAGACCCTGTTGCACGACCAGATGGGCCGGTTTGAGTTCACCAGCGGCGAAAATTTCAACCGCCACTACACCGACTTCGCCCCGCTGGTGCTTGAACGCCTTGCCGGCCGGTTGAACGACTGCGCCGACCACAACCGCCGCCAGATCCGCCAGGCAATGGCCGAAGTGCTCGCCAGCCAGCGCCCGCGTACCGAGCTGGAATCACTTCGCCACACCTTGCTGACCCTGGCGCACGATGCCGACATCGTGCTCGACCTGCACTGCGATTTCGATGCCGTGGTGCATCTGTACACCGGCACCCCGCTGTGGGAGGCCTGCGAGCCGCTGGCGCGCTATCTGGGAGCCGAAGCCAGCCTGCTGGCGCTGGAGTCGGGCGGATTACCGTTTGACGAAACCTGCAGCCAGACCTGGTGGAAACTGCAGGCCCGGCTGGGTGATCACTACCCGATTCCGCTGGGGTGTCTCGCCGTGACGGTCGAGCTGCGCGGTGAGCAATCCGTCAGCCACGATCTCGCACGGCGGGATGCCGACGCGCTGTTTGCCTTCCTGCAGCAGCGCGGCGTGATCGGTGGCGAGGCGCCGCCCTTGCCTCCCTTGCCAAGACCCGCCACCCCGTTGGCCGGGTCCGAGTCGGCCACTGCGCCGCATCCGGGAATCATTGTGTTTTGCAAGCAGCCGGGCGACTGGGTCGAGATCGGCGATCCGCTGTTCGAGATCATCGACCCGCTGAACGAACGCGAAAGCCTGGTGCTCAGCCGGGTCAGCGGGGTGCTCTACGCCCGCGAGCACCGACGTTACGCCACTGCCGGCCAGTGGATTACCAAAGTGGCCGGCAGCAAGCCGTTCAAGACCGGCCCGCTATTGGGAGCATGAACAGGTGAACACCCCGAACCGTCAAGCCCTGAGCGGTGTCCGCATCGACAAATGGCTGTGGGCCGCCCGCTTTTACAAGACCCGCACCCTCGCCACCCATTCGGTTGATCTGGGGCGGGTAACGCTGAACGGCGAACGGGTCAAGCCGGCGCGCAACGTCCATCCTGGCGACCGGCTGACCATCCGTACCGAACACGGTGATTTCGACATCGAGGTGCGCCAGTTGTCCGAATCACGCGGCCCGGCACCCGTGGCAGCGCTGCTGTACCAGGAAACCGAAGCGTCACGGGCAGCCCGCGAGCTGGCGCAGCAGACCCGGGCGCTCGACGGCCAGCAGGGCTACCAGGGCAAGGGCCGACCGACCAAACGTGACCGGCGGCGGATGGGTAACGTTGGCTACGGCGAGTGACGCTGATTGGTGATCCGCGCCATCTCAGCGCCGGGTGGCCACCCTTGCCGGCAACGGCTTGGCTGCCAGATCGCGTACATGCGGAATCAGCTTGTTCACCGAATCGAGAAACGCGGCCGAGATCACCTTACCTTCGTTGGTGTTGCTCCAGCCCGCCATGCCACCGGCGCCGAGTGAGCCGAACATCAGCCCGGCAGCGCCCAGGTCGGTTGCCTTGGCCGAGCCTTCGGCGGTGGCCAGCTGCTCGGTGGTTTCGCTGTCGGTCAGCGTCAGCACCACCTGAGCTTCCTTGAACGTCACCTTGTCGGCCAGCCCGGCAAACTGGTTGAGCACCGGAATGCGCGCCAGGATGCCTTCCAGCCCGCCACCCGCCCGCTGTTCCGAAAACACCAGGGTCGGGGTCAGCACATACTGCGCTTCCAGCACCTTGCCACGCGGGTTGACCGTGCTGTCCTTGCGGGTCAGCCCCGATTCCTGCAGCTCGATTTCCTGGCGGGTACCTTTCAGCCCCAGATTGCGATCCACCACCCGAAAGCAGCCGCTTTGTTGCAGCATCAGCCGCACCAGCGGCACCGGCGATTCCGGCAGGTTGCCGTGCCCGCCGGTGTAGGTGTAGCCATTGGGATTTTCGATCACACCGACGGTAGCCAGCGGCTCGGCGCATTTTTCGATCGCACGGGTTTCGCCGCTCGATCCTTTCTGGCCGGCGGCGCCGGTTACCAGACCACCGGCATGGCCGGTTTCGATGCCGCTCTTGCCCGGATTACAGGCAGTCAGCAGGGTAATGGCTGCAACAGGCAGCAGGCGGGCAAAGTCAGTCATGGCAGTCATTCCGGTATCTGGTGGCAAAGTTCGGCATTTTACTGCATGACAAGCAAATATCCGAAGCGTGCCGAGCACCTATGCCAGCCGCAAGGGTTAACAATCGGCATGGCTTCACGGTATGATCAAAGCGCCGGCCACAAGCCGCGCTGAGCATCATTTCTCACAACTCGCTGAATAAGGAAAACCGCGATGAATTCCCCTGTGCAAAGAACCGATTTCGACCGGGTCATGGTACCCAATTACGCACCCGCCAGTTTTATCCCGGTGCGCGGTCGCGGTTCGCGTGTCTGGGATCAGGCGGGCAAGGAATATATCGACCTGGCCGGTGGCATTGCCGTCAGTTGCGTCGGCCACACCCACCCGGCCCTGATCGAGGCACTGACCAAGCAGGCCAACCTGATCTGGCACCTGAGCAATGTCATGACCAACGAGCCGGCGCTGCGGCTGGCGCAGAAGCTGGTGGATGCCACCTTTGCGGACAAGGTGTTCTTTGCCAATTCCGGCGGCGAGGCCAACGAGGCCGCATTCAAGCTGGCGCGGCGCCATGCGATCGACCGGTTCGGCCCCGACAAGGTCGAGATCATTGCCTTCGACAACTCGTTTCACGGGCGGACGTTCTTCACTGTATCGGTCGGCGGCCAGGCAAAATATTCCGACGGCTTCGGCCCGAAGCCGGCCGGCATCACCCATCTGCCGTACAACGATATCGCCGCCCTGGAAGCGGCCATTTCTGACCAGACCTGCGCCGTGGTGCTGGAGCCGATGCAGGGCGAGGGCGGGGTGACGCCGGGCAGCAAGGCATTCCTGGAAGCCGCACGGGCGCTGGCTGCCCGCCACAATGCGCTGCTGATTTTCGATGAGGTGCAGACCGGTGTCGGCCGTACCGGCTCGCTGTACGCCTACCAGGAATACGGCGTGACGCCGGACATCCTGACCAGTGCCAAAGGGCTGGGTGGCGGCTTTCCGATTGGCGCAATGCTGACCACCAGCGAGATCGCCAGCCACTTCAGCGTCGGCGTGCATGGCAGCACTTACGGTGGCAATGCGCTGGCCTGCGCCGTGGCCGAGGCCGTGATTGACATCGTCAATACGCCGGAAGTGCTGCAAGGGGTCAAGGCCAAACAGCAACGGTTTTACGCCGCGCTGCAGGCGCTGGGCGATCAGTACCATTGCTTCAGCGAAATACGCGGCATGGGGCTGCTGATCGGCGCTGAGCTGGTGCCGGAATACGCCGGCAAGGCCAAGGACTTCATGAATGCGGCGGCCGATGAAGGCTTGATGATCCTGCAGGCCGGGCCGGACGTGCTGCGCCTGGCGCCATCCCTGCTGATCACCGATGCCGATATCGATGCGGCGATGGCGCGCCTGGCCGTGGCAATCGGCAAAGTGCTGGGTAGCTAAATAGTCCATACTCAAGGGAAGGTGTCATGAGAATCTGCCATGCTCATTGTCCGGCCTTCCCATCCTGCCGATCTACCGGCACTGCTTGATCTGGCCCGCACGCTGCCGGTCGGCGTCACATCGCTGCGCGGCGGCGAGGCGGCTCTGGCCGGCAAGCTGGAGGCGGCCGCTGCCGCGTTTGCCGAAGCCGTTGTCGAGCCTGGCGACCAATCCTATCTGTTTTCGCTGACCGATTCCGTCACCGACCGAGTGCTTGGCGTAGCCGGCCTGGTGGGGGCAGTAGGGCTGGTCGAGCCTTTTTACAATTACCGGCTGGAAACGCTGGTGCATGCCTCGCGCCCGTTGGGCATTCATCACCGGGTAGAGGTGCTGTCGCTCTGCCACGATCTAACAGGCCATTCGGCGCTCAACGCGTTGGCGATATTGCCTGAATGGCGCACTGCCGAAACGGTCGCCCTGTTGTGCCGCGTCCGCCTGCTGTTTGCCGCAGCCCACCCGCAGCGGTTTGCCGATCAGTGGATCTGCGAGCTGCTCGGCGTGTGCGACGATGCCGGCCAGTCGCCGGTGTGGGGCAGCCTGGGCCGGCATTTCTTCGGCATTGACTACCGGCTGGCCGAAGACTACTGCGCCACGCGCGGCCGGTCGTTCATTGCCGAAATGCTGCCACAGCATCCGATCTACGTCAGCCTGCTGACGCCGGCAGCGCAGGCCGCGCTGGGGCAACGGCACCCGCTGGCCGGGCTGTCGGCGGGCATCTTGCAGCAGGAAGGATTCCATCCCGGTCGTTACCTGGATATTTTCGACGGTGGCCCGGTCATCGAGGCATCACGCGGGGCGATTGCCACGCTGCGCGATTTTCGCCGGCTGACCGTCTGCGTCACCAGCCGCCTGCCGCAAGCCGATGCCTGCCTGCTGGCCAACGATCGACTGGAAGGATTTCGCGCCATCAAGGCACCAGCCGCAGTGGATTGCGAGCAGGCACAAGTGATGCTCGCACCGGCAACGGCCATTGCCCTGGGGGTCGAGAGCGGCTCGGCGCTGCTGGTGCGGGAAGGAGGCGGCGATGCGGGTGCGCACGATCAGGCGGGATGATTTGCCGGCAATGACCGCGCTGGTGCAAAGCGCGGGCGTCGGGCTGACCAGCCTGCCATCCAACGTCGAACGACTGCGGCAGCGCATCGAACGATCCGAAGCGGCGTTGACCGGCGAAGCCGAACGGGCCGATGCCGAATACCTGTTCGTGCTGGAAGACACGCCGCAGCAGCGGGTGGTGGGACTGTGTGGCATCGTGGCGGCCGTCGGTCTGCGCAGCCCGTGGTATCACTACCGGATCGGCCTCTCGGTGCACGCCTCACGCGAGCTGGGGATTTACCGGCGCCTGCAGACGCTGTTTCTGACCAATGACCTCACCGGTTGCAGCGAACTGTGTTCGCTTTACCTGCACCCGGATTACCGCCACAGCCAGAATGGCAGCCTGTTGTCCAAATCGCGGATGCTGTTCCTGGCCGAATATCCCGACCGCTTTGCCGGTACCGTGATTGCCGAGATGCGCGGTGTGTCTGACAGCGAAGGACGCTCGCCATTCTGGGATGCGCTGGGGGCGCGGTTTTTCCGCATGGCGTATTCGCAGGCGGACTACCTGTCTGGCGTTGGCGACAAGTCGTTCATTGCCGAACTGATGCCGCAACACCCGGTGTACACCGCAATGTTGTCGGCCGAGGCGTGCGCTGCCATCGGCGAAGTGCATCCGCATACCCGGCCAGCACGGGCGATGCTGGCCGGCGAAGGGCTGCGGCCGATTGGCTATGTCGATATTTTCGATGCCGGCCCGACGCTGGCAGCCGAGCGGGAGCAGATCCGGGCCGTGCGCGACAGCCGCATCCTGGCGTGGCGCCCAGCCAGCTTGCCGGGCGCCGGCGCCAAATGGCTGGTCAGCAACCGCCGGCCGGATGTATTCCGTGTGGTGCTCGCCGCTGGCCCGCCGGTTGACGGAGTGATGCCGCTCAGCGACGCGGCAATCCGCCAGCTTGGCCTGCAAGGGGGCGACACCGTGCGTGCCGTACCGCTGACCGCAACAGGAGACGAGTGATGAGTCAATGGGTGAATGGGCAATGGGAAGCCGGGCAGGGCGAGCACTTTGGCAGCTGCAACCCGGTCAGCGGGGCGCCCGTCTGGGAAGGTGCGGCCGCCAGCGATAGCCAGATTGACCGCGCCGTGGCGGCTGCCCGGCGGGCGTTTCCCGGCTGGCGCGATCAAGCAATCGATGCGCGGCTCGATATCGTGCGCCGCTTTGCCGGCTTGCTGCAGCAGCACAGTGCCTCGCTGGCGGATTGCATCGGTCTGGAAACCGGCAAGCCACGCTGGGAGGCCGCAACCGAAGTGCAAAACATGGTGGCCAAGATCGAGCTGTCCTGGCAGGCCTGGCAGGAGCGTACCGGCTCGCGCAGCGCCCCGCAGGGCGACGGGCGGACAGTGTTGCAGCATCGGCCTCACGGCGTGTTGGCGGTTTACGGCCCGTTCAATTTTCCCGGACATTTACCCAATGGCCACATCGTTCCGGCACTGCTGGCGGGCAACTGCGTGGTTTTCAAGCCTTCCGAGCTGGCGCCGGCTACCGCCGAGCGTTGCGCCAGGCTGTGGCAGGAGGCCGGCCTGCCGCCCGGTGTCCTCAATCTGCTGCAGGGCGGGGCGGCAACCGGGGCGGGCCTTTCGCGCCACCCTGGTCTGGACGGGCTGCTGTTCACCGGCAGCGCCGCCACGGGCATTCGCCTGCACCAGCAATTTGCCGGCCAGCCCCAAAAAATGCTGGCGCTGGAAATGGGCGGCAACAATCCGCTGATCGTGGCTGAGGTCGCAGATCCTCGTGCAGCAGTCCACCACATCATCATGTCCGCGTTCCTGACGGCGGGCCAGCGCTGCACCTGCGCCCGCCGCCTGTTGTTGCCTGCCGGGCCGTGGGGCGATTCGCTGCTGGAAGCCTTGCTGGCGGCGGCGGCCGCGCTGGTGCCGGCAGAGTGGAACGCCGAACCGCAACCTTTCCTGGGTAGCGTGATTTCGACGGCTGCGGCGGCCCGTCTGCTGCAAGCCCAGCAGCACCTGCAGGCGATGGGGGCCACGCCCTTGTTGCCAATGCGTGCCGCTGACCGGGCTCCGGCCTTGCTCAGCCCCGGCCTGCTGGATGTAACGGCTGTGGCGACCTTGCCGGATGAAGAATATTTCGGCCCCTTGTTGCAAGTGCAGCGCTACGCCGACTTCGGCGAGGCACTGGCACTGGCCAATGCCACCCGTTTTGGCCTGTCTGCCGGGCTGCTGGCCGATGATTCCGGGCTGTTCGCCCGCTTCTACCGTGAAATCCGCGCCGGCATCGTCAACTGGAACCGACCACTGACCGGTGCCTCCAGTGCTTCGCCATTTGGCGGCGTCGGGCAGTCGGGCAATCATCGCCCCGGTGCCTGGTACGCTGCCGACTACTGCGCCCACCCGGTGGCGGGGCTTGAAGCCGACCGGCTGCAATGGCCGGCCACCCTGGCACCGGGGCTGGCCGAGTCTCTGACCACGGGCCAGCCATGAGGGCGCAAGAGGCGAATTTTGACGGCCTGTGCGGCCCGACCCACCATTACGGCGGGTTGGCCTGGGGCAACCTGGCTTCCGGACGTTCATCCGGCCAGGTGGCCAATCCGCGATTGGCTGCGCAACAAGGGCTGGACAAGATGTGGCTACTGGCCCGGCTGGGCTTGCCGCAAGGCGTATTACCTCCGCATGAACGCCCTGACATGTTCGTGCTGCGCCGGCTGGGGTTTGCCGGCAGCGACCAGACCGTGATTGCCGCTGCCGCACAGGCGGCCCCGGCACTGCTGTCCGCTTGCAGTTCGGCCGCGCCGATGTGGGTTGCCAACGCGGCCACGGTCAGCCCATCGGCCGACACCGCCGACGGCAGAGTCCATTTCACCCCCGCCAACCTGATCTGTAACCTGCACCGCGCTTTTGAACATCGGCAGACTACGCGCATCCTGCAGGCGGTATTTCCCGACCCGGCGCACTTTTGCCTGCATCCCCCGTTGCCCGCCCATCCGGCTTTTGGCGACGAAGGCGCCGCCAACCACAGCAGGCTGGGCGGGCATGCCGGCGAGGCGGGAGTCGAGTTGTTTGTCTACGGTCGCCAGGCAATGGCTACCGGCCCGGCGCCGACCCGCTTCCCGGCCCGGCAGACCCGCGAGGCCAGCGAGGCTGTAGCGAGGCTGCACGGCCTGCATCCGCAGCGGATCGTGTTCGCCCAGCAGCATCCGGCCGCCATTGAGGCGGGGGTGTTTCACAATGACGTGATTGCCGTCGCGCACCGCGATCTGTTGCTGGTACATCAACAGGCCTGGCTGGATCAGCCTCGTGTGCTGCAGCAGTTGTGCGATGGGTTGGGCCCGGTGCCGCTGCAAGTCATCGAAATAGCCGGTAAGCATATCAACCTGGCCGATGCCGTTGCCAGTTATCTGTTCAACAGTCAGTTGCTGACCCTACGCGACGGCCGTACGCTGTTGCTGGCCGCAGCCGAGTGCCAGGAAACGCCGGCCGTGGCAGACTGGCTGGCGCAGCAAGCACAGCAGGGCGAATGGCTCGATGCCGTACAGTATGTCGATCTGCGTCAGTCAATGCGCAACGGCGGCGGCCCGGCTTGCCTGCGGCTGAGGGTCGTGCTGGCCGGCACCGAGCAGATTGCAGTCAACCCCGCGGTGTGGCTCGATGAGCCGCTTTACCTGCACCTGTCGGATTGGATCGCGCGGCATTATCGTGACCGGCTGAGTGCTGCCGATCTGGCTGATCCACACCTGCTCACTGAATCACGTCAGGCGCTGGATGAACTGACCCGTATATTGCGTCTGGGATCCATCTACCCATTTCAATGCGAGGACATCCATGCCGATTGATTCCACGTTCCCCCTCCCGCTGCTGGCCAGCCTGCTGCGTCAGGAAGATCACGCAGGTGAAACCGGTACGCTGGACAATGGCGTGCGCTGGGCATGCTGGGATGAAGGCGTACTACTGCTAGAGCCAGCCGATACGGTGCATTCCCTTGCCCTGGACGTCGTGGTGTCCTGCGGCATACATGGAGACGAAACCGCGCCGATCGAATGGCTCGACCAACTGTTGCCAATCCTGGGGCAGAATGGCAACGGCCCGGGTTGCCGATTGTTGCTGGTCTGGGGGCATCCCGCGGCTATCCGTGCCGGAAAACGCTTTATCGATTACGACCTGAACCGGCTGTTTTCTGTTGATGCGCGCGATGCCATCAACGCCAGTGAAGCGTGGCGGGCCAGGCTGCTGGAGGAATACCTGATCCGTTTTTATGCGATGGGTCATGGCAAGCGACTGCATCTGGATTTGCACGCGTCAATACGACCATCGCTGTTTCCCCTGTTTGCACTGATTCCGGGTGGAGGCAACCCGGACTGGCTGATTGAACTGGCCCGCCAATCGGGTATCCAGGCGGTGCTGTTCCAATCTGACCCGGCCGCCACTTTCAGTGCGTTCAGTGCCCGGCATTGCAGTGCCGCAGCAGTTACTTTCGAACTCGGTCAGGCCCGGCCGTTGGGGCAGAATGACCTGAGCGCGCTAGCTCCTCTGACCAATATGCTGCATTGCCTGCTAGCCGACATTCCTGCGGCAAGCTGTGATCGACCGGCAACGATATCGGTGTTCCGTGTCAGCCGCAGCATTATCCGCCACGATGAGTCATTCAACCTTCATTTATCCAGCGAACTGGCCAACTTTTCCCTTCTGCGGGAAGGGGAATTAATCGCCGAGGATCAATTCGGCCCTCTTTACGCGGCAAAAGATGAGAGAGTGTTGTTTCCCAATCCTCTGGTCGCAATCGGGCAGCGTGCCGGGCTGCTAGTCGTGCCGATACAATCTCAATGTAAAAAAACAAAAAGCCGGTCAGTGGACTGATCCGGCTTCCGGCCATTACCGAGCGGGTTGCAACGCATCAAAGGCGGTAGGCATCCCACTCAGACTTGTCTTCCGGCATCCAGCCAGGCACCCGGCCATGCCCGGTCCAGGTCTTGCTGGTTTCAGGGTCACGGTAACGGGGTTCTTTAGCCGTCTTGCCGTTCAGATAACCCTTCAGGTCATCTATCGTCAATCCGTACTCATTCATTGTTTCAACGATTCCCGCCATAACCTGACGGGTTTCTGCCAGGCGAACCTGCTCGGCTTTCGCCAGCAGCGCCTGTGCCTGTTTTTTCAATTCAAGGTATTCAGACATAGTAGGGTCCTGTAATTAAAGCCGATAGCAACAATGCCGCCTTATTGTAGATATAAATGGCCAAAAGCAAAATACCTAATTGCGTTGTCTGGCTTACATTTTCCCGCCAATGCCGGCAATTCATGTCAGATATGCATGATTTATTGTCATGAGGCAGGCTTGTTTTCGTAGCTTCCGATCAAATCAGTGCCATTGCCATTGCCTGTAGCTATTGGAAAAAACAGGCAATAGTGGCGGCTGCCGAGCCATTTACCAATGCCGGCCTCCTGCCTGGTATTCACCTGCAAATTCCAGCCCAATTCAAACGCTGCACAGCGGGCAGCCTGGCTACTTGCTTGCTCCATCAATCTGTGCAGGTTTGCGTTCAAGCCGCAGAATGATGAATTGACTCATAAGACGACCGGTCATATAGTAATAGGCATGAACCGAACTCTCAGATCTGAAGACACCCGTGCACGCTTGATCGACAGTGGTATGTCGTTGTTTGGCCAGCGTGGTTTCAACGCCACCGGCATCAAGGATATTACCGATGCAGCAGGCGTGCCCAAGGGGTCTTTTTACAACTACTTTGCCAGCAAGGAAGATTTTGGCGTTCAGATCATCCGCAGCTACGCCGAACTCTATGCGGGTGCCTGGTCAGCCAGCATGGCTAGCGCGCCGGCCGCACCGCTGGCGGCCTTGCGGCATGTTTACCAGCGATTTGCCGACCACCATGCCCGCTGTGAACACCGTTCCGGCTGCTTGTTGGGAAATCTGGCAGCGGAAATCAGCGAGTCGAGTGCCTTGTGTCGCGAGATGCTGGGTAAGGTCACCGCGGCCTGGAATCGTCAATTGGCCGATATGCTGCGACAGGGACAGCTGGACGGAAGCATACGATCCGATCTTTCAGCAGAGCAGATGGCCGGTTTTTTCTGGAGTGGCTGGCAAGGCGCTTTGCTCAGGATGAAAATCGAACAGTCGATCGAGCCACTCCAGATGTGTATTGATCTGATGTTTGATCATTTTTTTCCACCTCAAACATTGGCTGCAGGGGCCCAAACCAGGGCTGCATGATCGTTGGTTCACCATTTGCCAGGCTGCTTGGATCTGGCGTAATAGCAAGACGACCGGTCATTCATGATGGCCGGCCAATCAACCGCAAGGAGCAAGTTATGACTCAAGACAATCAAGGCCGTACTGCCGATACACTGTTCCAACCCGCGACCATCGGGCGGATTTCGCTCGCCAACCGCATCGTCATGGCGCCGCTGACCCGTAATCGGGCAGAAGCGGGCAATGTGCCCGGGCCGCTGACGGTCGAGTATTACGCCCAACGAGCCAGTGCAGGGCTGATCATTACCGAGGCGACCCAGGTGTCGGCCCAGGCTCAGGGCTATTATGCGACACCGGGGCTGCACACCGGCGAGCAGGTGGCTGCCTGGCAAAAGGTAACCGATGCCGTTCATGTACGTGGCGGGAAAATCGTGGTGCAACTGTGGCACACCGGGCGCATGTCCCACACCGCTTTCCAGCCCGACCAGCAGCCACCGGTCGCGCCATCCGCCATTCGTGCCAATGGGAAGACGTTCATTCCGGGGCAAGGTTACGTTGACACGTCGACTCCCCGCGCACTGGAGCCAACAGAAATAGCCCGCATTGTTGACGATTTCCGGCAAGCCACCCGACGGGCTATCGAGGCTGGGTTCGATGGCGTTGAAATCCACGGTGCGCATGGTTATCTGCTGGATGCTTTTCTGCGTGACGGCGCCAATCAGCGTGCCGATCAATACGGTGGCAGCATCGAAAACCGGGCCAGGTTCCTGGTCGAGACAATGACGGCCGTTGCCAGCGAAATCGGCGGCGATCGTATCGGGGTACGTCTGTCACCCGTGTCACCGGTCAACGATTCGCACGACAGCAACCCGCAGCCATTGTTCGAGCATGTGGTGCGTCAACTCAATCCGCTTGGCCTGGCATACATCCATGTTGTTGAGGGGTGTACCGGTGGGCCGCGTGACAACGCCCCGTTTGACTATGGCCGGCTGCACTCGCTGTTTGATGGCGCCTGGATGGTCAACAATGGTTACGATCTGGCCATGGCACAACAGGTGATCCAGTCGGGGCAAGCCGATCTGGTGTCATTTGGCCGGCCGTTCATTTCTAACCCCGATCTGGTTCACCGCTTGCGTGAGCGCCTGGCGCTGGCCCCGCTGTTCGAGGATGCGCCACTCTATGGCGGTGTCGGTGCGCACGGGTATACCGATTATCCCGCAGCGCCCTGACCAGACGATCCGACAGGCGGCTAGCGTTCAGGCGGTACCGTGTCTGCCGTTTCAGCCACAATATGGTGCTGGCGCGGTACCCGGCTGATCTCCCAGCGCTGTCGCGCCCATTCGAGCAGGGACCGGCACCCGGCGCCAGCCAGTTCGACAGGTGGCGGGTGTCCCAGAAACTGCAGCGCTTCTGCCAGCACCAGCGGCGCGGTCTTCGGCTCCAGTGGCCGCGCCAGGTTTTGCTTGCTGAGCTTCAGTCCGTATTGATTGACCGCCAGGGGTAAATGGACATATTCGGGGTGGGGAAAACCGAGGCATTGCTGCAGGAACAGCTGCCGGGGAGTCGAGGCGATCAGATCAATGCCGCGAACGACATGGGTGATTCTCTGGAACGCATCATCCACTACCACCGCCAGTTGATACGAAACCTGGCCGTCGGTGCGTTGCAGTATGAAATCCCCCACATCCAGCGCCAGATGCTGGCGGTAATCGCCCTGGATGCGATCCCGAAAGAATGGCGCGGCATCGCCTACCCGGATGCGGGTGGAACGTACTGG
Source organism: uncultured Burkholderiales bacterium (assembly GCA_964495595.1). Lineage (GTDB taxonomy): Bacteria > Pseudomonadota > Gammaproteobacteria > Burkholderiales > SCOH01 > CALMFQ01. The sequence continues at coordinate 22,327 of CAZBWH010000045.1, forward strand.
TCTATCAGCGGGCAACCCGCCACGGCAGGTACCTGGATAAACGGGGCCGTCCACGCCTTGCTGCGACGAATCGGCAATGTCCTTACGGCTACAAGCGCAAGGGTAAAGCCTGCCGGCCATCTTCAGTCTGGACAAAGCCTCATGGTAGCGGGCCTGACTGTCTGCCATGCCCTGATAGATCACGGTTTCATCCCAGTGCAGGCCAAAAGTCTCCAGAGTTCGCAGTATGTCGTCGGCCGCACCCTCGACGCAGCGCACCCGATCGATATCCTCAATGCGAACCAGCCAGATACCTTGGTGTGCGCGAGCGTCCAGCCAACTGCCCAGCGCAGCAATCAGCGAGCCAAAGTGAAGCCGGCCAGTGGGTGAGGGGGCGAATCGGCCACGATAACCGGTTGCTAAGGATGTGCGCATTCTCGAATCGGCAGAATTAGGGATTCTGTTAAAATCGGCGACTGGATAGTTGTTTACAGGTGGAAACCGCCATGACTTACGTTGTAACCGATGCCTGCGTGAAATGTAAATACACAGACTGCGTGGATGTCTGTCCGGTAGACTGCTTCCGGGAAGGGCCAAACTTTCTGGTCATTGACCCCGAGGAGTGTATCGACTGTACGCTATGCGTCGCCGAGTGTCCGGTCGAGGCCATTTATGCCGAAGACGATGTTCCTGCGGATCAGCAGGGATACATTGCACTGAATGCCGAACTCTCCCGGCATCCCAACTGGAAGCCGATCGTGCAGAAAAAAGATCCTCTGCCTGAACACGACCAATGGGCTAACGTCAAAAACAAACTGCCTCACCTGGATCGTAACGGCGCATAGCCGTTTGGCAGTCTGTACCGGAGTGGGTGGCCAGCGCTTGCTGGAACCGCTCCACCTTGCCTGGCTCTCAGCACGCCAGAGCAAAGCCTCGCAACATGCCAAGTATCGATAAAATTCTGATGTGTAAATTTCATGCCCGGGCTCGGGCAATCAGGAATGCTGGCGGAGTGGACGGCCGCCAAACCAATGATCGCCAGTGTTCATGCATGTACATAACATCGTTGATTTTATTGGTTATTTTCTGATTTGTGTTCGCTGACGTTCACCAAAGTTCTCCACAATTCGTGCTTCCGGGGTAACCTCAGGGGTAACCTGAACTTCATGAAAAGCGGCAATCATGGCAACGATCAAGCTACTGTCGGCGCGTACTGTCGCCACCCTTGGCCCCGGCTTCCATGCTGATGGCGGCAACCTCTTTTTAAGGGTTCTTGAGACCGGTGCCCGGAGCTGGTTCTTTCGGTACAAAAAGGCGGGCAAGCAGATCTCTCTCGGGTTAGGCGCAAGCCATTCCCGCTCCCTCGCCCAGGCCCGTGATGTCGCGCAAGAAATGCGAACAGCGATCCTGAACGGGCTTGATCCGGCAAGTGTGATCAAACGGGAAGTCGAATCAGAGGCAATCACCTTCAAGCAACATGCTGAAGCCTTGATCGACTCAAAGCGCCCCTCCTGGCGTAACGCCAAGCATGCTCAGCAATGGACCAACACGCTGACGCAGTACGCCTATCCCAGAATCGGAAGCAAACAGGCCAGTGAAGTGACGATTGAGGATATGAAGGCCATCCTCGAACCCATTTGGGTGAAGAAGACCGAAACCGCTACCCGATTGAGAATGCGCATCGAGGCGGTGTTGGACTATGCCGCCGTGCACGAGGGGACTGATGTTCGCAATCCGGCACGGTGGAAAGGTACGCTGGACAAAATTCTACCCCCCTCACGAAAAGTGTCGAAGGTGCTTCACCATCCGGCCGCACCGTATGCGGACATCCCAAGAATCATGACCGAACTGCGAAAGAAGGACCACCTTTCCTCTTACTGCTTGCGGTTCATTATTCTGACTGCTGCACGTTCAGGCGAGGGACGAGGTGCCAAATGGAGCGAGATCGACCTAGAGGCAAAATTGTGGTCCATCCCAGCCACACGCATGAAGGCCGAACGCAACCACGTTGTTCCGCTCTGTGACGAGGCCATGGAGATCATTACCACCATGAAGAATTGGCGTCGCCCTGGTTCTGACTTGGTTTTTCCAAGCGTCAGAGCGCAGCTGAGTGATGTTGCGGTTACCAAGATGCTTCATTCTGTAGCCCCTGATGTGACCGTTCACGGTTGCCGAACCTCATTCAGAACGTGGGGAGCGGAAACCACCTCCACGCCAAGCGCAGTCATGGAACTGGCTCTGGCGCACGTCAATCAAAACCAAGTTGAAGCCGCCTATCAACGCAGTGACCTTCTGGAATTGCGGAGAACTCTGATGCAGACTTGGGGAATCTGGTGCAATCAGAAAGTCACTCCCACTGAAGGGTCGGCTTCGGCTTGAAACTGGATTCATCAACCCAGGCGCTTCGATTTGATGAGTTGGTGACAACTGGGTGATCGGATATGTTGCGAATTCGGAAGAATCGCAACATATTTGATTGACCTGTTGCCGCTAGCGACATGTCGATTTCGGCACCCTGTCTGAGGATAGCAGCTCATCTCGAAGAGCCATCGATACTGCTGGATCATCGGAAAAGCTTACTGACAAGGAAACATTAGCGTCCAAACTGCTGTACCAAACCCTGGATAATTCGTTGCACAGCAACCTGATGCCACAAGGTATCCGCCCACTATTCCATCCGTTGCCATTGAGCCATAAAGTGGACCCCGAAATCGAGACAGCAGTTTA
>CAZBWH010000046.1:0-24705 GCA_964495595.1 uncultured Burkholderiales bacterium
CGATGAACTGTTACCACGTTGTTACCATGGCAAAAACGAAAAGGGGCTAGCTTGCGCTAACCCCTTGATGTCTTTGGTGGCGAATCCCCGATTCGAACGGGGGACCTGCGGATTATGATTCCGTCGCTCTAACCGGCTGAGCTAATTCGCCACGCGAGAGCCGGCATTATACGTTGATTTTGTCGTTCGTCAACAGCACCTAGCGCTGGCTTTTTGCGTGGCGTTGCTGATCGAGCAGCTTGGCGCAGGTTTCGTCGGTGACGCCCAGCTGGCTGAGTACCAGGCCGGTCAGTTGCAGGGCGGCTTCTAGTGCTTCGGGTATGACTGCGGTGGCACCTGCCTGCTTGAGCTCGCGGGCGTGCTGGCGGTCTCGGGCCCTGGCAAAGATCGGGGTCTTGGGTAGCTGGTTGCGCAAGGTACGCAGGGTTTGCAGGGTGTCGTGTGGGTTGTCCATTGTCAGGACGATGGCGGTGGCGCGTTGGGCATGGGCCCGGTGCAGTAGTTCGTGGCGGCTGACGTCGCCCAGGTACACCTGGTGATGCCGGATGCGCTTGTTGCTGACGGTTTCGGCCGAGCGGTCAAAGGCGATGAACGGGACGTCAACGGCATTCAGGGTGCTGCCAACGATTTCGCCAACCCGGCCGTAGCCGGCAATGAGCACATGATCGGCCAGGTCGGGCAGCGGCGGGAGGCTGTCGGTGCCGGATCGAGCGTGGCTGCGCAGCCGTCGGGCCATTCTGCCGGCAATCAGGGCAAGTGGCGGGGTGGCCAGCAGGCTGACGCTGACGACGATGAGCATGAACTGGCTGATTGATTGTTCGAGCAGCCCTCCCATTGAGGCTGCGCCAACAGCCAGGAAGGCGAATTCGCCGCCTTGCCCCAGGGTGATGCCGGCTTGAATCGCTTCACTGCCTGGGCGTCCCATCAGACGGAATATGCCGGCAATCAACAATCCTTTGACCAGGAACAGGCCAATGACTGAATAAAGGATGGGCCAGAATTGCTTGAGCAGCTGTGCCAGATCAATCGCCATGCCTACCGACATGAAGAACAAACCCATCAGCAATCCCTTGAATGGCTCGATGTTGATTTCGACCTCATGACGGTATTCGGTTTCTGATATCACCAGTCCGGCCAGAAAGGCGCCAAGCGCGGGAGACAGTCCGGCGAGCTGGGTCAGGGCGGCCGTTCCGACTACGATCAGCAACGACAGGGCCATGAACGATTCCGGGGTGCGGCTGAAGGCGACGATCTTGAATAGTGGCCGGATCAGCCAGCGGCCGGCAATCATGACGCCCACGCTCAGCCCCACGGTGACGGCCAGTGGCTCCAGCCAGCGTTGCCATGCGGGTTGCTGGCTGTCTCCGATCAGCACGGATACCACGATCAGCAGTGGTACGACGGCCAAATCCTGAAATAGTAGCAGCGCGAATGAATGGCGGCCCATCGGGCTGGCGCTGTTGCCTTGTTCGGCCATGACTTGCATGACGACGGCGGTGGACGAGAGCGACAAGGCAAAGCCCAGTACCAGCGAGGCTTGCCAGTCGTTGCCGTACAGCAGGGCGATGCTGCCGATGGCTGCGCTGCAGCTCAGCACCTGGGCGGTGCCCGCGCCAAATACCCATTTGCGTAGCGACCAGAGCTTGTCCAGTGACAGCTCCAGTCCGATCATGAACAGCAGGAAGATGACGCCAAGCTCGGCCAGCGCCTGTACACCTTTCAGGTCGGCGAACACCAGTGGGTGCAGCCAGGTGTGGCTGGCGGCCAGGCTGCCCAGGCCGTAAGGGCCGAGCACCAGTCCGGCAACCAGAAAGCCCAGGACGTTGGAGATTCGCCAGCGCCCCAGCAGGGGGATGACCAGTCCTGCTACCGTGAGATAGACCAGGGCTTCGCGGATGGCGTCGCTGGTATGTTGATGTTCCATGCGGGGGTGTTTGTCCTGGCTGCGGTGTCGTGTGGAGTGTGCCGTTCAGAGCATGCGCGAGCGGTCGCCGCTGCTGAACCCTTGCAGCGGAATGTCCAGTGAACGGCTCAAGGCGATGACTTTGAACAGCTCGCCCATTTCAGCAGGGTTGAGCAGCTTTTGCACTGCGCCGGCCTGCGGCAGGTAGCGTGGCAGGTTGCCGGGGTCGAGCTGTTCCAGTAGTTTGCCGATCCCGGCATTCAGCAGAAAATGGGCTTGTGTCGTGTAGCCGTGCAGGTCAAGGCCGTGGTCGATTGCCGTTTGTGCGACGGCGGTGAAGTCGACGTGTACGGTAATGTCTTGCAGGCCGGGCAGGAAAAAGGCGTCATCATGCGCGTGGTGGCGATAGTGGCACATCAGGGTGCCCTGGTTGCGCTGTGGATGGTAGTACTCGTCTGCGCCGAACCCGTAATCGATCAGCAGGATCAGTCCCTTAGTCAATCGTTCTGCCAGGGTGCGGATAAACCCGCGGTTGGCCAGGCTGATTTCGGTCTGGTAGGGGGCGGTGACGTTCAGCTGGTTGCACAGGTGCACAAGCCTGCTGTCGGCCAATGGCCGTGTTTGCCAGTCGAGTTGGCCTTCTGCCAGTCCCGCGCCTGTTTCGCGCCAGCCGGAGCGATCCAGTCTGACCAGGTGGGCTGGCATGGCATCCATGACTTCATTGCCCAGCATGACGCCACTGAAGGACGATGGTAGTTCGTCGATCCATTCGACCCGAGGCAGCAGGTGCCGGGCGTGTTGTTGCAAGGTGCGCTGCTGGCGCTCGCGCAGGTCTGCCGACAGGTCGAGGATGTAATATGTTCTAGGGAGCCGGCCCAGTTGTTCCAGTTCCAGCAGGATATCCAGGGCCAGTTTGCCGCTGCCGGCGCCGAATTCCAGCACGTTGGCTTCCGTGTGCGGGAGGATGTCACTCATTTGCCGGGCAAGGGTGCGGCCGAATAGCGGGGTCATTTCGGGCGCAGTGGTGAAATCTCCTGCGCCGCCGAATTTGGTTGCTCCGCCACTGTAATACCCCAGTCCGGGGGTATAAAGCGCCAGTTGCATGAAGTCGGCAAAACTGATCCAGCCGCCAGCTTGCTCGATCTGCTGGCGGATGTGCTGGGTGAGTCTGGTGCTGTGGGCGAGCGCGGCCTCGTCCGGTGCGGGCAGTTGGGACATGTGTTACAGTCAATCGGAACAGAAGCGGAACAGGCCAAGAGTGTAGGGGGAATACAGGTGCAAGGCAAAGTCATCCTCGTTACCGGCGGTGCCAGACGGGTGGGGGCGGCCATCTGCCGCAGTGTGCATGCGGCCGGTGCCAACGTGATGATTCACTGTCGCAGTTCCGTTCACGATGCGCGAGCCTTGCAGGCGGAGCTGAATCTGCAACGGCCAGGATCGGCTGCAATGGTGCAGGCGGATCTGCTCAATATGGCGATGTTGCCGGCCTTGGTCGCGCAGACGGTCGAACATTTCGGCCGACTCGACGGGCTGGTCAACAATGCCTCCAGTTTCTACCCGACGCCGGTTGGCGAAATCAATGAGCGCAACTGGGACGAGCTGATCGGCTCCAATCTGAAAGCGCCGCTGTTTCTTGCGCAAGCAGCGGCACCGGAGCTGCGCAAACATCACGGCGCGATCGTCAACATCATCGATATTCACTGGGAACGGCCAATGAAACAGCACGTCGTTTACAGTATTGCCAAGGCCGGGCTGGCCGGCATGACCCGCTCGCTGGCGCGCGAGCTGGCGCCGGATGTGCGGGTCAATGGCGTTTCGCCGGGTGCCAACATCTGGCCTGAGGGGGATTCCGTGTTTGATGAAGTGGCCCGGCAACGGATTCTGCACACCGTGCCATTGCGCCGGGTGGGTGAGCCGGACGACATTGCCCGAGCGGTACGTTTTTTGCTGGGTGAGGCACCCTATGTGACCGGGCAGATTCTGGCGGTGGATGGCGGGCGTTCGATAAACCTGTAAAATATCAGCGTTTTTTGATCAAAAAACGGGGCAAATGCCCCGTTTGATTTTGTGGAACGCCTGATGAGCCATATTGAACTTGATGCGGTACGGATCGAAGCCGATCGCAAAGCCGATTACAACGCCAACAAGCTGAGCAAACGTCTGCGTCACGCGGTGGGCGAGGCGATCAACGATTTCAACATGATCGAGCCCGGTGACACGGTAATGGTGTGTCTGTCAGGCGGCAAAGACAGCTACACGCTGCTGGATATCCTGTTGAATCTGCAGAAACATGCACCGATCGACTTTGATTTGATTGCCGTCAATCTGGATCAGAAGCAGCCGGGGTTTCCCGAGCATGTGCTGCCGGATTACCTGACCGCTATCGGTGTACCGTTCCGCATTATCGAAGAAGATACCTACAGCATCGTCAAACGGGTGATTCCCGAGGGCAAAACCACCTGCTCGCTGTGTTCGCGCTTGCGCCGCGGCATTTTGTACCGTGTGGCGGATGAGCTGGGTGCAACCAAAATTGCGCTCGGCCATCATCGCGACGACATGCTGGAAACGCTGTTCCTCAATATGTTCTACGGCGGCAAGCTGAAGTCGATGCCGCCGAAGCTGATTTCCGACGATGGCAAACATATCGTTATCCGCCCGCTGGCGTATTGCCGCGAGAAAGATATCGTCAAATACTCCGCACTGCGCCAGTTCCCGATCATTCCATGCAATCTGTGCGGTTCTCAGCCGAATCTGCAGCGCCAGGTGGTCGGGCAGATGCTGGAAGACTGGGATAAGCGTTTCCCCGGCCGCCTGGAAACCATGTTCTCGGCGTTGTGCAATGTGGTGCCGTCACATCTGGCCGATCCAAAGCTGTATGACTTTCGCGAGATTGCGCTGACCGGAGAGGCGGCTCCCGATGGCGATATCGGTTTTGATCGGGAAACGTTTTCCGACCCGTTGCCACCAGAGATTGCTGTCCCGATTCACAACATGCTTGCCAGCAAGCGTGAAGGAGGTTGTGCGTAATGGCCTGGTTTGGTGGCCGGCGCCTGTTCAAGGCTCGCTCGGAGATGAATGTGGTCGATGTCAGCGAAACCAGGGGCGTTCGCTCGCTGCATCTGGGTACTGAAGCCATCCAGAGTTCGATGAAGGTCAACGCTCCGTTCGATCTGGCGCTGGAATACTCGCGCTGCATGATGGGTTTTTTGCTGTTTCACCCCGAGCCGCGGGATATCCTGCTGATTGGCTTGGGCGGCGGTTCGCTCGCCAAGTGGGCGCATAAATACTTGCCCCGGACTACGACCACGGCTGTTGAAATCAACCCGCAGGTCATTGCAGTGGCGCGCAGCCATTTTTACCTGCCCGCCAACGATGAGCGGCTGAATGTGATGGAGGGCGATGGTGCCGAGTATATTGCTGGCCGCACAGGTGTCGCCGATGTGTTGTTGGTGGACGGATACGACAGCGTAGCGATTGCGCCGGCACTGGATAACGATCACTTCTATCGCCATTGTTTCGAGGCGTTGACGCCGGACGGGATAATGGTGGCCAATCTGTGGGGCAATCACAAGCATTTCGATGCATCGCTGCAGCGTATCGCCTCTGCGTTCGGCGGCGTGGTATGTTGCCTGCCCGCCCGCAGCAAGGGGAATGTTGCCGTGATGGCATTCAAGAAAAGCCCCGGCAGTCCGAAATGGGAGGCTCTGCGCGAGCGGGCACGGGAGCTGGAGCGTGAATACCGGATTGAATTCGGTGAATTCGTCGGTGCATTGGCGCGAATGAATCCGCATACCGACAAGCGTTTATTGCTGTAGCCCGCAGCCTGGCGGCTGCCGGGCGTCCTTTCCATCCACTCAGAAATATGGAAGAATCGGGCAAATTTACTTATTGGTAGCAATCATGCTCGACAAAGACGGCTATCGCCCGAACGTCGGCATCATTCTGTGCAACAGCAAGAATCAGGTTTTTTGGGGAAAACGGGTTCGCGAGCATTCCTGGCAATTTCCGCAAGGTGGAATCAAGGCTGGTGAAACGCCGGAACAGGCGATGTACCGAGAGTTGATGGAGGAGGTAGGCCTCGCTCCGCAGCATGTACGTATATTGGGTCGAACCAAGGACTGGTTGCGCTATGATGTGCCGACCAACTGGATTCGCCGCGAATGGCGCGGCAGTTACAAAGGGCAAAAGCAGATATGGTTCCTGTTGCGGCTGGTCGGCCACGACAGTGATGTCTGCCTGCGCCGCACCCATCATCCGGAATTCGATGCCTGGCGCTGGACCGACTATTGGTCCCCGCTGGAAACCGTCATTGAATTCAAACGGGATGTCTATTCGCTCGCGTTGAAAGAACTGGAGCGTTTCCTCAACCATGACCGGCATGATCGCGAACGTGCTTCGCGTGGCTGATTGTGGAGAGCGTACGGGTTGTGTTACCGGACTCCGGCGCTCGCCTGGTCGCCACGGCTTAACCATTTCCTTGTGTTGAATTCATCGAATGCCTGCTTCCTTGTTGCCATCCAGACTGCAAACCCGTCCCGCCTCATGGTTGATTACCGGCGTTGCCGGTTTTATCGGTTCCAATCTGCTTGAAGCCTTGTTGCGGCTTGATCAGCAGGTAGTAGGTCTGGATAGTTTTGCTACCGGGCATCGCCATAATCTGGAGCAGGTTCGACAGCTGGTGTCGCCTGAACAGTGGCGACGGTTTCACTTTGTGGAAGGTGATATCCGCGATCTGCCGACGTGTCAGTCCGTCTGCCGTAGTGTCGACTACGTGCTGCATCAGGCTGCCCTGGGTTCAGTGCCTCGTTCGCTGGACGATCCGGTTACCACCAATCAGACCAACATCGACGGCTTTCTCAATATGCTGGTGGCAGCGCGTGACCAGCAGGTGAAGCGCTTTGTTTACGCCGCATCCAGTTCTACCTACGGAGATCACCCCGGCCTGCCAAAGGTTGAGGATGTCATCGGCAAGCCCCTGTCGCCCTACGCGGTGACCAAATATGTCAACGAACTCTACGCTGACGTATTTGCCCGCAGCTACGGCTTGCAGAGTATTGGCCTGCGTTATTTCAATGTATTCGGCCCACGACAGGATCCGAACGGTGCTTACGCTGCGGTGATTCCGAAATGGCTGGCGGCAATGATCGGCAACCAGCCGCTGTACGTGAATGGAGACGGCGAAACCACGCGCGATTTCTGTTATGTGCAGAACGTGGTGCAGGCTAATTTGCTGGCCGCATGCACTGAAAATGACGATGCCATAAATCAGGTATACAATGTCGCGGTCGGTGGGCGTACCAGCTTGAATCAGCTGTTGAAAATGATGCAGCAGGTGTTGTTGCCGACATGTCCGCACCTCGCCGGTTTTCAGCCGGTCTATCGTGATTTTCGTGCTGGCGATGTTCGTCATTCGCAAGCAGATATTGGCAAGGCCGAACGCCTGTTGGGGTATCGTCCGACTCACACCATCCACCAGGGGCTGGCGGAAGCGATTGACTGGTATGTTGCCAATCCGGCCTGACGCCAGAGCGGCCGTGGAATTTGTCTTGTTGAAAGTTGTCTCATGATTCTCGTTACAGGCGGTGCCGGTTTTATCGGCGCCAATTTCGTCCTCAACTGGCTTGCCGTCAATGACGAGCCGGTCGTCAATCTCGATAAGCTGACCTACGCCGGCAATCTGGACAACCTGTCCTCGCTGGCCGGCGATGCGCGGCATGTCTTTGTCAAAGGTGACATTGGCGACCGTGCACTGATCGATCAATTGCTGGCACAGCACCAGCCGCGTGCGGTGATCAATTTTGCCGCAGAAAGCCATGTCGATCGTTCGATCCATGGCCCGGAGGATTTCATCCAGACCAATATCGTTGGTACTTTCCATCTGCTGGAATCGGTGCGCGGTTACTGGAATGGCCTGAGCGCAGCCGACAAGGCCGCGTTCCGCCTGTTGCACGTATCGACCGATGAGGTCTACGGCTCGCTGGAGGCTGATGATCCTCCATTTGCCGAAACCAGGCGCTACGAGCCAAACAGCCCGTATTCCGCTTCCAAGGCAGCGTCGGACCATCTGGTGCGCGCCTATCGTCACACCTACGGCCTGCCGGTGCTGACCACCAATTGCTCGAATAATTACGGCCCGTATCATTTCCCGGAAAAACTGATTCCGCTGATGATTCTGAATGCCTTGAATGGCAAGCCGCTGCCGATTTATGGTGACGGTCAGAATGTTCGCGACTGGCTGTACGTGGCCGATCACTGCTCGGCCATCCGCCGTGTGCTGGAAGCCGGGCAACTGGGCGAGACCTACAACGTTGGCGGCTGGAACGAAAAAACCAATATTGACGTGGTCAGTACCATTCTGGTGATTCTGGATGAATTGCAACCGCGTGCCGATGGCAAATCCTATCGCGAGCAGATTGCCTATGTGAAAGACCGCCCCGGTCATGATCGCCGTTATGCGATCGATGCACGCAAGCTGGAGCGCGAATTGGGCTGGAAGCCGGCGGAAACCTTCGAGACGGGTATCCGAAAAACCGTGCAATGGTATCTCGACCATCCGCAATGGATTGCCAACGTCACCAGTGGCGCATATCGCGACTGGGTCGCCAAACAATACAACTGACACGTTATTCCGAGGAATCTGGCCATGAAGGGCATCATTCTCGCCGGGGGGTCCGGCACTCGTTTGTATCCGGTAACGCAGGCTGTATCGAAACAACTGCTGCCGATCTACGACAAACCGATGATTTACTACCCGCTGGCAACATTGATGCTGGCCGGGATTCGCGACATCCTGCTGATCTCCACGCCGCAAGACACCCCGCGCTTCGAGCAATTGCTGGGCGATGGCAGCCAGTGGGGCTTGAATCTGCAATATGCCGTGCAGCCCTCACCAGATGGTCTGGCGCAGGCCTTCATCATCGGCGAAGCCTTTGTTGGCGACGACAAGAGCGCGCTGGTGCTGGGTGACAACATTTTCTACGGCCACGATTTTGGCAATGACCTGAAAGCCGCAGTGGAGCAGGAGTGTGGCGCCACGGTATTTGCCTACCCGGTGCACGACCCGGAGCGTTACGGCGTGGTTGAATTTGACAAGCAAGGTCGTGCGGTCAGTCTGGAAGAAAAGCCGACACAGCCGAAATCGCGTTATGCGGTAACTGGCCTGTATTTTTATGACCGCCAGGTGGTGGATATCGCCAAATCGATCAAGCCATCGCATCGCGGTGAGCTGGAAATCACTGACGTCAACAAGCGTTATCTGGAACAGCACCAGCTTAACGTCGTCACCATGGGGCGTGGCCATGCCTGGCTGGATACCGGCACACACGAATCGTTGCTGGAAGCCAGCCTGTTCATTGAAACCATCGAAAAGCGTCAGGGACTGAAAGTCTGCGCGCCAGAAGAAATCGCTTACCGTATGGGCTATATCGACGCCGAGCAGGTGCGCAAGCTGGCTGCGCCGCTGGCGAAAACCGGTTACGGGCAGTATCTGCTGCGCATGCTGGAAGAGCGGGTGTTCTGATGAATGTGATTGAAACGGCGATTGCCGACGTCAAGATCATCGAGCCGCGTGTGTTTGGCGATGAGCGCGGCTTTTTTTACGAGAGCTTCAACGCGCGAAAACTGGCCGATCTGGCCGGTATTGACGATGAATTCGTACAGGATAACCACTCCAAATCGGCCCGTAACGTATTGCGCGGGCTGCATTACCAGATTCAGCATCCGCAGGGCAAGCTGGTGCGCTGTGTCGCAGGAGCGGTGCTCGACATTGCGGTCGATATCCGCAAGAGCTCACCGACTTTCGGCCAATGGGTGGGGGTCAACCTATCGGCGGACAACAAGCGCATGCTGTGGGTGCCGGCCGGATTTGCCCACGGCTTCGTCGTGTTGTCGGAGACGGCCGAGTTTCTTTACAAGACGACCGATTACTGGTTTCCAGAATACGAGCGCAGTATCGCCTGGAACGATCCACAGTTGGCGATTGACTGGCAGTTGCAGGGCGAACCGCAGTTGTCAGCCAAAGACAAGGCGGGCGTATTGCTGTGCAACGCTGAGGTGTACGCATGAGCCGGATGACCATTCTGTTGACGGGTGCCGATGGGCAGGTTGGCTGGGAGCTGGCGCGGACGTTGGCGCCTCTGGGCGAGGTGGTGGCCACTGATCGTGAACAACTGGATTTGACACAGCCGGAAACCATTCGCACTTTTGTGCGGGAGCTTCGGCCGTCACTGATCGTCAACCCTGCCGCTTATACGGCCGTCGACAAGGCTGAGCAGGAGCCTGAACTGGCTTACGCCATCAACGCTACCGCGCCGCAGGTGCTGGCCGAAGAGGCTGGCCGGTTGGGGTGCGGAATCATCCATTATTCGACCGATTATGTGTACGACGGCAGCAAGGAGGCTCCGTATGTGGAAACGGACGCCACCTGTCCACTGAATGTCTACGGCGCATCCAAGCTGGCTGGGGATCAGGCGGTGGCCGCTTCGGGCGCCGATTATCTGGTCTTGCGCACCAGTTGGGTCTACGGTGCACGGGGCGCCAATTTCATGCGAACGATTCTGCGGCTGGCGCAGGAGCGTGAAGAAATGAAGATTGTGGCCGACCAGATCGGCGCCCCTACCTGGAGCCGGATGATTGCCGAAGTGACCGCTGCCATCATCGCTCAATCGTATGGGCCTCGCGGTGCGGGGCTGGGCGGAACCAAGGGTATTTACCACCTGACTGCTGCCGGGCAAACCAGCTGGCATGGCTTTACCGAGGCGATTCTTGATCTGAGTCGTTCGTTGCCGCAATGTGCCGAGCGGAAATTGCAGCGCGTACTGCCGATTCCGTCCAGTGAGTATCCTTTGCCCGCCAGACGTACTCCGTATTCGATCCTGTCGAACCAGAAACTGATGAATGCGTTTGGACTGCAACTGCCGGACTGGAACAGGTCTCTGCAGCAGGTTGTGGCATCGTTGGCTTGAGAGGTTGGCATGGCTGTCAAGGAAAATCAGACTGTACGCATCGTGCCCAGCCGCCTGATGTCCTTTCCCTCCGATGTGTCCCGTTTCCTCGATCGTCGCAAGGGGGGGGGGCAGGAGGCTTTCGTACCTTTTGGCGCCACCGTGCCCAAAGTGCGGGTACGGTGGCTATCCAAGGGCGCGCACGACAAAGGGCGCGATATGGTTCACATGATGGAAGACCTGGAGCCCGCGTGAATCGTGCCGACTAAGCGGAGGTGTCAATATCTTGTTGAAAATGCAGGGTATTCTGTATAATCTTCGCCCTTCCTCTTCCTTGGGTCGTTCGTCATGTCGAAAAAAATCTATATCAAGACCTTCGGTTGCCAGATGAACGAGTATGACTCGGACAAAATGGTAGACGTGCTGAATGCCTCCGAGGAGATGGTCAGGACCGACCGGCCGGAAGAGGCCGATGTCATTCTGTTCAACACCTGCTCGGTTCGCGAAAAAGCCCAGGAAAAAGTATTTTCCGACCTCGGCCGGGTGCAGCACCTGAAAGACCTGAACCCACAGCTGGTGATTGGCGTCGGTGGCTGCGTAGCCAGCCAGGAGGGGGAAACCATCGTCAAGCGTGCGCCGTATGTCGATGTGGTGTTTGGCCCGCAAACACTCCATCGTTTGCCACAGTTGATCGCTGACCGCCATGCAAAAGGCGTGTCGCAGGTCGATATCTCGTTTCCGGAAGTCGAAAAATTTGACGCCATGCCGCCCGCCCGGGTCGAAGGCGGTGCCGCGTTCGTTTCGATCATGGAGGGATGCAGCAAATACTGTAGTTACTGCGTGGTTCCCTACACCCGCGGGGAAGAAATCTCCCGTCCGCTGGACGATGTGCTGACTGAAGTGGCCGGGCTGGCAGCGCAGGGGGTAAAGGAAATCACCCTGCTGGGGCAAAATGTGAATGCCTATCGCGGAGCGATGCCTGATGGCGAACTGGCAGATTTCGCGCTGTTGCTGGAGATCGTGCATGACATGCCTGGCATCGAGCGGATTCGGTATACCACCAGCCACCCAAAGGAAATGACGGCCCGGCTGATCGATTGCTATGCCCGGCTGCCCAAACTGGTGTCACACCTGCACCTGCCGGTTCAGGCCGGCTCCGACCGGGTGCTGATGAACATGAAGCGCGGCTACACTGCGCTGGAATTCAAATCGATCATTCGCAAGCTGCGGACAGCCCGATCCGGCCTCAGTCTGAGTTCCGATTTCATTGTCGGCTTTCCCGGCGAGACCGAGGCCGATTTTGAAGCTACCATGAAACTGATCGAGGACGTGGGTTTCGACAGTTCCTTTTCATTTGTCTATAGCCGCAGGCCGGGCACGCCTGCTGCCGAACTGCACGATGAGGTATCTGAAGCTGTCAAACTGACCCGCTTGCAGCGATTGCAGAAACGTATCGACGAGATGGCGATGGCTATCAGCCAGCAGATGGTCGGCACCGTGCAACGGGTGCTGGTAGAAGGGTTGTCAAGAAAAAGCGATGCCGAACTGGCCGGACGGACCGACAACAACCGCATCGTCAACTTCGCAGGTCATTCCCGGCTGATTCATCATTTTGTCGATGTCAGGATCACTTCCACCAGCCCGCATACCTTGCGCGGCGAAATCCTCACCAACCAATCGACCGACTGACCGGATGCAGGGCTCGATGCGCTACCCTCCGGCCGTCTCGTGCTTGGAGGCTTACGGCCAAAGCAGTAAACTGGCCGTTTTTCCCGGCTGCCGTCATGTCGAAAACCTACGAAGTCGCTTTCTCACCCGTCGACAATCAGCGTCTGTCCAATCTGTGCGGCACGCTGGACGAAAACCTGAAGCAGATTGAAGTTGCGTTGAATGTCAGCATTTCGCGGCGCAATGAGGTGTTTCGGGTGGTCGGCGACGCGGATGCCGCCGGGCGGAGCATTGAGCTGCTGCAACGGTTTTATGAGCGGTCGGAGCATCACCTCGATATCGACGATATCCAGCTTGGCCTGATCGAGTCGGCCGACCGGGCGTCGGTTGATGCGGCGGATGCCAGCGGCCCGGCGTTGATGACCCGCCGCCATGATTTGCGTGGCCGGACGCCTCGCCAGATTGACTATCTACGGCAGATCCAGCAGCACGACATTACGTTCGGCATTGGCCCCGCAGGCACCGGTAAAACCTATCTGGCGGTTGCCAGTGCGGTGGACGCGCTGGAACGCGATCTGGTCAAGCGTATCGTGCTGGTCAGGCCGGCCGTCGAGGCTGGCGAGAAGCTTGGTTTCCTGCCCGGAGATCTGGCCCAGAAGGTCGATCCCTATCTGCGGCCGCTGTACGATGCTCTTTATGATTTGATGGGTTTTGACAAGGTTACCCGGTTGTTCGAAAAGAGCACCATCGAAATTGCTCCGCTGGCGTACATGCGCGGCCGCACATTGAATCACTCGTTCATCATTCTCGACGAGGCACAGAACACGACCCCGGAACAGATGAAAATGTTCCTCACCCGCATCGGATTCGGTACCAAGGCGGTGGTGACGGGCGATGTGACGCAGATCGATCTAGCCCGGCACCAGAAGTCCGGGCTGATCGAGGCGCAACAGGTGTTGAATCAGGTGCGTGGCATCGCATTTCAGCTATTCCGCTCTGACGATGTGGTCAGGCACCCGCTGGTACAGAAAATCATCGACGCCTACGACCGGCACACGGCGAGCAGGGAGCAACAGGATGGGCGCTAAGGCACCGAAACTGACATTGAGCGTGCAGTATGCTTCAGTCGCCGGCGGATTGCCTGGCCGGCCGCGATTGCGTCAGTGGGTCAAGGCCGCTTTGCAAGAGGATGCTGAAATCACCCTGCGCATCGTTGATGCCGCTGAGGGGCAGGAATTGAACCGCGATTATCGCAGCAAGGACTACGCCACCAATGTCCTCACCTTTGTCTATGACGACATGCCCGAAGAAGCCGGCTTGCCATTGATGGGTGATATTGTATTGTGCGCACCTGTGGTCGAGCGGGAGGCTATTGAGCAAGGCAAGTCGCCGATGGCGCATTATGCGCATCTGGTGGTGCATGGTGTGCTGCATTTACATGGGTACGATCATGTGGAGCAGGCCGATGCCGAACAGATGGAATCGCTGGAAACGCAAATCGTGATGAACCTGGGTTTTGATGATCCATACGGTCATGACGGGTAATGTGACGCCCTGTGCATATCCCTGCCAATCTGAGTGCCGGCAGAGCTTGGCCTGCGATCAGCGGCGTTGGCCGGCATCATCCCAGCAATGCAGATTACCGCGGCCTTTTTGCTGCTGCGCCGTTGACTTGGCATTGTCACGCTAACCGGTTACGATTGTCTCCATCTGAAACAATTACTCTTGTCTCATGGATGAACCATCCAGGCCGGGCTGGCTTGAGCGGCTTTCTGCATTCCTGATGCGCGAGCCGGAAGATCGCGAAGAGTTGCTTGAACTGCTGCGAGGCGCGTACGAGCGCAATCTGATGGATGCCGAAGCGCTGGGCATGATCGAAGGCGCATTGCAGGTATCCGAAACCGACGTACGGGATATCATGATCCCGCGGTCACAGATGGATGTGATCGACATCAACGACCCCCCGGAAAAGTTCATTCCCTTCCTGATCAATACCGCCCATTCCCGTTTTCCGGTGATCGACAAGAACAAGGACAACGTAATCGGTATCTTGCTGGCCAAGGACATGCTGCGCTATTACGCGGAAGGCGTGGGTAGCTTCAACGTGCGCGAAATGCTGCGACCGGCGATTTTTATCCCTGAGGCAAAGCGTCTGAATACGTTGTTGAGGGATTTTCGTACCAGCCGTAATCATATTGCGATTGTTGTTGACGAATATGGTGGCGTTTCCGGGCTGGTAACCATCGAGGATGTGATGGAGCAGATCGTGGGGGACATCGCAGATGAGTACGACTACGACGAACCCGACGACAGCATTGTCCAGGATCAGGAAGGGCTCTATCGAGTCAAGGCAACTACCCTGATTGAGGATTTCAATGCCATGCTGCGCGGCAATCTGCATGACGATGAGTGTGATACCGTTGGCGGCTGGCTAGTCAGACAGTTTGGCCATCTGCCCAGGCGTGGCGAAGGACTTCGTTATGGCGATCTGGGCTTCGAAGTGCTGCGCGCTGACAGCCGCAGAGTACACAGCCTTATCGTGACCCGCTTCAACAGTGGCGATCAGGCCGGTTGATGTCTTGGCGTTCATTGGCCTGGCGGGCGTTACTGGCTCTGGGGCTGGGGGCAGGCAGCGTTTTTGGCTTTGCGCCGTTTTCCTTTTATTTGTTGCCCGTCCTGACGCTTGCCGGATGGTTCTGGCTGGTGCGCGATCTTGCTCCCCGTGAGTCCGCTTGTTTGGGTGGTTTGTTCGGATGGGGTTACTTTGGAGTGGGGATCGGCTGGCTGTATATCAGCCTCAGCCATTACGGAGGTATGCCTGTCGGACTGGCTTTGCTCGCGGTGGGTGTGTTCGCCGGTTATCTGGCGCTCTTTCCTGCCCTGGCGGGGTGGGTGGCGGCACGGGTGAGCAGCCGGCCGCTGGTGCGCCTGTGGGTCTTGCCGGCGGCATTGGCACTGACAGACTGGTTGCGCGGCTGGGTATTCAGCGGGTTTCCCTGGCTGAGTGCTGGCTATTCCCAGGCACCGGACGGCTGGCTGGCTGGATATTTCCCGCTGCTGGGCGTGTACGGTGTGACATTGCTGACGGCGTTGCTTGCCGCAGGGCTTGCGAGCCTGTGGCTGCCAGCCCTGCGGCAGCCGCAGCGCATCAGTGTAATCGCGATGATGTTGCTGACTGCGGCGGGCGGGGTGATGCTGGGGCGGGTGAACTGGACGCACCCCACTGGCGGCGAGGTGTCCGTGGCACTGTTGCAAGGCAACGTCCCGCAGGATCGCAAGTGGCAGGAAAGCTCGCTGATCGATACGCTGGACCGGTATCGCCGGCTGGTGTTGTCCGCGCGACAGCAACTGATTGTGTTGCCGGAAACCGCCTTGCCTCTGTTTTTAAGTGATATTCCGGCCGGCTATCTGGAACAGTTGCGTGCCCACGCACTGTCGGTGGGCGGGGATGTCCTGCTGGGCGTCCCGGCGCTGGCTGCTGGAGGGCAGCAGTATCACAATACGGTAACCAGCATGGGCGTGTCGGGAGGGCAGTCCTACCGCAAGATCCACTTGGTGCCGTTTGGCGAGTTCATTCCGTTCAAGTCCCTGCTTGGGACGGTGTATCAGTCACTGAACATTCCGTTGACCGATTTTGCTGCAGGCAGTCTACAGCAACCCTTGCTCGAAGTGGCTGGCCAGCAGGTGCTGGTCAATATCTGTTACGAGGATGTTTTTGGAGAAGAGCTGGCCGGCCGCGCAAGAACGGCGACACTCCTGCTGAATGTGACCAACGACGCCTGGTACGACCGGTCTCCTGCGGCGATGCAGCACCTGCAGATCGCCCAGGCTCGCTCGCTGGAGCTGGGGCGTTACATGTTGCGGGCGACCAACACCGGCATGACGGCCATTATCGATCATCGTGGGCATTTACAGCGCCTTGCGCCCTGGTTCACCGAAATGGCTCTGACCGGTACCGCCAAGGGGTTCACCGGCATCACGCCTTATATGCGTTGGGGTAACGGGCCTGCAGTGATGGTGATGGTATTGATGCTGGCTATCGGCTGGCGCATCAGCCGGAGTGCTGCATAGCCGTTGGCCATGCAGCCGCGCGGGTGGCTGGGCTGCGGGCCGGACACGACCCTGTTCCATCAAGCCTGTGTGTCTTGCGAAGCCTTGCCGGCTGTGGTTTTTTTGGGGGGGCGGAGTTCGTTAAACCATTCCTTAATGGCTTGATTTGAGCAGCCGTCCCTGTTTGAGCATCGTACGGATCGTGTCTGGATCCGTTTCACCATTGATATTGGTTACCAGCAGCTTGCCATAACCGGCTTTCAGGTCGTTGCGAAAATCGTAGAACGCACCGATCACGGCCAGTTTGCCGCCTGCCAGCTCCGGTGCATATTTTTGCATCGCCTGGTCAACCTGCTGATTGACGTTCAGTAGCACACCATCCGTTACGTCGATCCCTTTTGGAATGGTGATGGTATCCAGTTCCTTCTTGATGGCCGGCTCTATCCCGCTGTAATCGCCGGTTGCGGCCTTGATGGCGCCGCAGGCAGCGTGGCCGATGATGATCAGTAGTGGCGTGTTCAGATGCCGGACGCCATATTCAACCGAGCCTTCCGTTGTGGCCATCTGATTGCCGATATTGCGCACCATGAACAGGTCATTGTCAGGCGAGCGATGAAAGTCGTTTTCATGTACGCGAGAATCGGCGCAGGTGACAACCGTTGCCCGTGGCGTTTGCTTGTCGGCAAATTTGCGAAAATGTCGAGCCGGGGTTGTCCGGCTATAGCGGGCGTTGCTTTGCATGATGGTGGCGACCACGCCGCGTACCTGTGACGGAACATCAACGTGTTGCGCCGGGGCGTGGGAATCACTGGCCTGTGCCAATGGCATGGCCAGCGACAGGACGAGGGCCAGTGTCAGGTGGCAGGTTCGCATGAGCATCCTTTCCGGGGCGGGCAGTTTGATGCCTTAACCATAGACAGCCAGAGCCTGGCTTGCCATCCGGCGCTGCATGGCTTTGGGCGGGCGAAGGGAATGCGCTGCCTGGCCGGCTTGGCCGCGATGGACTGTTTCTTGTTTTTGGTCAGGTATTTATGAGTATTCTGTTGTTGAATTGGCGTTGCCTTATATTCGAAATTTAACATGAATTGCTGCTGCATGTGTTCTTCATGATGATGTGCTAGAGTAGTGCGCTACCTGGCTGGGTGGCCAACCGTTGGTTCATCTGGCAGGGCGCTTGTGGCGCGGATTTTTGAATTTGGGAGAAATTATGTATCCGTTGGTGAAAGGTATCCTGGTTTCGCTGTTGGTGGGCTTGCTGGCTGCGTGCGGGACGACATTTCCTACGTATCGGGATGATGGCCAGGCCGCGCCGGCGCGAGATTATCTGATTGGCCCGGGCGACGGACTGACCATTCAGGTCTGGCGGAATCCCGAAGTCTCGATATCCGTCACCGTTCGCCCTGACGGCAAGATCACGACACCACTGGTCGAGGATGTGGTGGCCAATGGCAAGACGCCTACCCAGCTTGCGCGGGATATCGAAAAGCGGCTGGCGAAGTATATTCAGGAGCCGATTGTGACCGTGATGGTGTCCGGCTTCACCGGGCCTTATTCGGAACAGATCCGGGTGATCGGGCAGGCGGCCCGCCCGCAGGCGCTGCCCTACCGGCAGAACATGAGCCTGCTGGATGTGATGATCGCTGTGGGCGGGATTACCGACTTTGCCGATGGTAACCGGGCCAGCATTCTGCGTCAGCATGGTGGCCGCCAGCAATTCACCGTCCGCCTGGAAGATCTGGTCAAGGGCGGAGATCTGGCCGCTAATCTGGACATGCGCCCTGGCGATATCCTGATCATTCCGGAAAGCTGGTTCTGATGATGAACTGAATCGCCGCGGCTACGGTCGCGGGTGAAGCCTGTCGCCGGGAGCCCCGGCAATGTTCCGCCACACTTCATTTCAATTTGCGCGCAGACGGTGTGCTCTGCCCGCAGCTGCGCACGCATGGGAGTAACTGAATCACCATGGCTGATCTTCTGTCGCAACTACTGACATTTTTGCGGGCCGCCTGGATGTATCGCTGGTACGGGCTGCTGCTGGCCTGGGCGGGTGCGCTGTGCGGCTGGGTCTTTGTCGCCATGATGCCTGACAGGTTCGAGGCGTCCGCGCGAGTGTACGTCGATACCCAGAGCATGTTGCGACCGCTGATGAACGGTATTGCGGTACAGCCAAATGTCGACCAGCAGATATCGATCATGAGTCGTACGCTGATCAGCCGGCCCAACCTCGAAAAAGTGGTGCGGATGGCTGATCTGGATCTGAAGATCAAGACCCAGGATGAAAAAGAGGCGCTGCTCGACCGTCTGGCCAAGCGGATTGAAATTCGTGCTGCTGGTCGTGACAACCTGTTCGAGATCTCGTTTCAGGATGCCAGGCCGGAATCGGCTCGCAATGTGGTTCAGGCATTGTTGACCATTTTTGTCGAAGGCAGTCTGGGCGATAAGCGCAAGGATGCCGATTCGGCCCGCCGGTTTCTGGATGAGCAGATCAAGGCGTATGAGCAGCGATTGATTCAGGCCGAAAGTGCCGTGAAGGATTTCAAGCGTCAGCACTTGGGGCAAATGCCTGAGGATGGCAAGGATTATTACAGTCAGTTGCAGTCGATCGGGATCGCGCTGAACCAGGCCAAGCTGGAGTTGGCCGAGGCGCAGAAGTCGCGGGACGCGATCAAATCCCAGTTGGTGGGGGATGAACTGGTGGTGATTTCTCCGTCCGATGATGCCGGGACGCAGGGCGTGAATCCGGAGCTGGATGCGCGGATCAATACGTTGAAGAAAAACCTGGACGGGCTGCGGCTGAATTACACCGAGCAGCATCCGGATATCGTTGCTGCCAAGCGGATCATCGAACAGCTGGAAGAGCAGCGCAAGCAGGAGGCGAAGCAGCGCAAGCCGGTCAGCTACAACGCTGGCCAGAATACGGCCATGCAACAACTGAAAGTCGCTCTGGCTGACCAGGAGGCCAAAGTCGCTGCCCTGTCGGCGCGAGTCAACGAATACTCGGCTCGTTTCAATGCCCAGAAGGCTGCGGTCAATTCCATTCCGCAGGTCGAGGCGGATTACACCCAGCTGGTTCGCGATTACGACATCAACAAGAAAAACTACGAGCAACTGCTCGCCCGGCGTGAGTCGGCACACCTGTCCGGCGAGATGGACGCCAGTGCCAACGTGGTCGACTTCCGCGTCATTGATCCACCGAGGGTGCCGAGTACCCCGTCGGCGCCCAACCGGCCGCTGCTGATGTCAGGCGTGTTGCTGTTGGCCATTGGTGGCGGTTTTGCGCTGGCAATCCTGCTCAGTCAGCTGCGCCCGACCTTCAACAGCCGGCGTGAGTTGCGTGATGTGACCGGTTTGCCTGTGCTGGGGGTCGTGTCGATGATCTGGACGCCAGAGCAGAAGGGCCGTCAGCGGCGTAGCCTGCTGGCGTTCAGCTCCTGCTTTGCGGGGCTGCTGCTGGCGTTTGGCGGGGCCATGTCGATCATTGTCTGGATGCCCAAGCAATGGCTGGGCTGATGCAAACACGGAATGCAATACAAGCAGCAGGAGACCGGCATGAGCCTGATTGAAAAAGCCATCAACAAGATCGAGCAGACGCGGGAAGCTGACAGCCTGCAGCCGCTATCGCCAGAAGCACCGCCGACCGCTCCGGCTCCGGCCAGTGCGCCACCAGTCGCTCCGACTCCGGCAAAACCGGAAGCCGAGATGCCGGCGGCGCGTGCTGGATCGGCTCCGAGAACGGTAACCATCGACCTTGAGCGTCTGGCTTCGCTCGGGTATATCACGCCGGATATTGAGCGCAGCCAGACGGCTGAAGAATTTCGGGTGATCAAGCGCCCGCTGATTACCAATGTGCTGAATGCGGACGATGCTGAACGGCATCGCAATCTGATCATGGTGACCAGCTCGCTGCCCGGTGAGGGCAAGAGTTTCTGTGCCCTTAACCTGGCCTTGAGCCTGGCCATGGAGCGTGACAGGACGGTGATGCTGGTTGACGCAG
The DNA here is from genome assembly GCA_964495595.1 of uncultured Burkholderiales bacterium. Classification (GTDB taxonomy): domain Bacteria; phylum Pseudomonadota; class Gammaproteobacteria; order Burkholderiales; family SCOH01; genus CALMFQ01. The sequence goes on from CAZBWH010000046.1 coordinate 20,558, forward strand.
ACGTAGCCAAGCCTTCAGTGCTCAACAACCTCGGCCTGCGTGCCGAGCGCGGATTGATGGATCTGTTGCTCGACCCATCGCTGGATGTCGGAAACGTGTTGCTGAAAACCAACATCGACAAGTTCAGTGTGTTGCCGGCCGGTCGGCGCCACAAGCATGCAACCGAGCTGCTGGCGAGCGAGGATATGGTGCGGCTGCTGGACGAGATCGCAACCCGCTATCCGGATCGGGTGGTCATTTTCGATTCACCGCCTTTGCTGGTGACCTCTGAAGCGCGTGAACTGGCTGCCCACATGGGGCAGATCGTGATGGTGGTAGAGGTCAGCCGGACAACACAGGAAGCAGTGAACGAGGCGCTGAGCTATCTGGAAGGGTGCGATATCGTCAACCTGTTGATGAACAAGGCCGATGCCAGTCATGGCGATGGGTATGGCGGCTATGGTTACGGCTATGGTTACGGCCATGCCCCGGCGAAGGACAAGGCCTGAATGCGCCGGACGCCGGGAAGGGCTGCTCAAGATGTCACTCGATAGGGTTCGCCGATCATGTTGCTGGGTGATGGGGCTGGCCTGGCCTGCACTGGCCGCTGCGGCCACCTGGGATACCCGCCTGTCCGTGCCTGTCAGCGCGGGTCACAGCGATAACACCCGGTTGGTAACCGATGCCCGTAAAGAGTCGGATACGTTCTGGCGGATCGCACCAGGCATTTCCCTCAGTGCACAGGCGCCGCGCTGGCGTGCGTCGGTCAATTATGCCTATTTACTGGAACGGCATCTCCGTGGCGACCGGGATGGCGATAGCCAAAGCCTGACTGCGGCGATGGGGGCCGAACTGGCGCGTAACCTGTTGTTTGTCGATGCCAGCGCCGCGATTGCGCAGCAACGTGACAATGTTCTCGACAATACCGGATTCGACACGACCAATCTGCAGGACGTGTACTCCTGGACGGCTCGCCCGGCCTTGCGCCGCGATTTCGCCAACCGCAGCCGTGCCGAGCTGGCGCTCGCAGTGCGCGGAGTGAATGCGACAGGTCGCAATCAGACCGGCAACGGCCTCGGGCAGCGAGCCAGCGTCGTGTACTCTACCGGCGGCATGCTGGATGCGATGCGGCTGGATCTGTCTGCCTCCGATGACCGATTCGAATATGCGGACGAAATGCAGAATGACAGCCACCGCAAGCACGCCAGCCTGCGTGCCACGCTGACCCTGTCCCGTCGCTGGCTGCCATTCGCCGAGTACGGCTATGAGCAGATTCGCGATGAAAACCTGATTCGCGATCCGGATGACCGCTTCTGGCGCGCAGGCTTCAACTGGAATCCGTCTGCCAGGATGGCGCTGCAAGCCAGTGCTGGCGAGCGAGGCCTGGGGCAGACCCGTTCCCTGTCGATACAGCACCGCTTGCGCCGGGTGAACTGGTCGGTCAGTTACGTGCAGGATATTCGTGATGGCCAGCAAGACTATGTCGATCCGGAGTCAATGGCCTTGTTCGAACAGTTGAACACCGGTCTGGCACAGACCGTTCCCGACGCGACCGAGCGGGCTGCGGTGGCCAATGCTTTTCTGCAGCGCCAGGGGTTGCCGCCGGTGACCTTGCTGGGGAACCGGCACTATCTGGACCGCAACTGGAGCGTCAACCTGGGTTATGCCAGCGTGAAAAGTCGGACCGGAATGACTTTTTACTGGCGTGATTCAAGCGTGGCCGGGCTGTCGCGGATCGGGGCCGTGCAGGGTGCGGAAGACCATGTGCGACAGCAGGGGGCGACGCTGGACTGGCGCTACCAGTTGGGCAGGCGGGCCAGTGTTTTTCTGGCGCCGGGCTATACCCGCGAGCAGTACCCATCGATCGGTCTTGCTACCCGCAGCGTTCAACTGCGCACCGGCGTAGCGTATTCGTTGGGCCGGCATGTGACCGGAACGGCCGAACTTCGCCGAATCGACAAATCGGCATCGGACGAAACGCGTGAATTTACCGAAAATTCGGCGTTACTGTCGCTGATTGCTTCCTTCTGAGTGCGATATCTGCCATGTACGAATCCCATTATCGATTGAGTGCCAAGCCTTTCCAGTTGACCCCTGACCCCGGTTTTTATTTTGGCAGCAAGGGGCATCGACGGGCGATGTCCTATCTGGAATACGGCCTGCATCAGGGAGAGGGCTTCATTGTCGTTACCGGTGAAATCGGTGCTGGTAAAACCACCCTGGTTCGCAATCTGCTACGAAAATTGCCCGGTGACAAGATCGTTGCTGCCCATCTGGTTTCGACCCAGCTGGATTCCGACGACATCCTGCGCATGATCGGTGCCGCATTTGGCCTTAGCGATCTGGAGGGTAACAAGGTCCGGGTGCTGCAATGCATCGAAGCCTTTTTGCGCCAATGCGCATCGCGGCAGCAGCGCGCCCTGCTGATCGTTGACGAGGCGCAAAACCTGTCTGCCAAGGCGGTTGAAGAGCTGCGGATGTTGTCCAATTACCAGTCCGGTGAAAAGCCGCTGTTGCAGAGCTTTCTGCTGGGGCAGCCGGAATTCCGCGACACCCTTCGCGGAGAAGATTTGCTGCAACTGCGCCAGAGGGTGATTGCCTCATATCACCTCGGTGCGATGGACGAGGCGGAAACCCGCCAGTACATCGAGCATCGGCTGCATCTGGCTGGCTGGTCGGGGCCCGCGCTGTTTACCGAGGATGCCTACCGGGAGATTTTCCGCTTCACTCGTGGCATCCCGCGCATGATCAATACTTTGGCGGATCGTCTGTTGCTGATGGGCTATCTGGATGACCTCAGGCTGATTGATGCCACGCATGTCATACAAGTGGTGGACGATATGCGGCAGGAGATGGCGTTTGTCGATCCGGATGATCTGGTGCAGCCCGAGCGTACGCCAACGCGGGCCAGCCAGAATACCCAGTTGCAGCTTGAGCTGTTCGGCGAGCGATTGGCCCGGCTGGAAGAATCGGTCGGCAATGTGTTGCGGCTGACCCGCCAGGTGCTCGATCTGCATGGCAAGCGCCCAGGCGGACCGGGTTGAGGCTGCAGGGAGTTATTGTGATGCGCAATGCAATGACCATCGACGTCGAGGACTATTTCCAGGTTTCAGCCTTCGAGTCGCATATCGCCCCCCACTCATGGGACCGGTTGCCGTGTCGGGTGCCACGCAACATGGATCTGATTCTCGGCATGCTGGCCGAATCGGGCGTCAAGGCCACTTTTTTTACCCTTGGCTGGGTGGCGCAGCGCTACCCGGAACTGGTGCGCCGCATCGTCGCCGAAGGGCATGAACTGGCCAGCCACGGCTTTCACCATCGTCGTGCGTCGGATCAGTCGCGCAGTGAATTCCTGCAGGATGTCGATTCGGCCAAAAAACTGCTGGAAGACCTTGCCGGCGTGCCGGTGCTCGGTTACCGCGCGCCAAGTTTCTCGATTGGCGAGGGCAATTTGTGGGCGCTGGATGTGTTGCGTGAAGCCGGTTACCGCTACAGCTCAAGCATTTATCCGATTGCCCACGATCATTACGGCATGCCCGACGCGCCGCGATTCGCGCATCAGCCTGCCGCGGGTAACGGCCTGCTGGAATTGCCGGCCACCACGCTGCGTGTATTCAATCGCAACTGGCCGGCCTCGGGCGGCGGTTATTTCCGACTGCTGCCGTATGCGGTATCGCGGGCGTTGATCCGCCATATCAACCAGCATGATCGGCAGCCGGCGATTTTCTATTTCCACCCATGGGAAATCGATCCGGAACAGCCGGTTCAGCAGGGGATCAGCTTCAAGAGCCGTTTCCGTCACTATGTCAATCTGCGGCGCATGGAGCCGCGTATCCGCTGCCTGTTGCGCGATTTCCAGTGGGGCCGGATGGACCGGATTTTCCTCGCGGAGCACGCCGCGTGAACCATTTCGATTTGCCGATGAACGCTACAGCCGAACTGACCTTACGCGAGCTGGAGCCCGCCGATTTTTCCCGTTGGGACGAATTCGTGCAGGCCTGCCCGCAAGCGACATTTTTCCACCGCGCCGGTTGGAAAACAGTGATCGAAAAGGCATTTGGCCATCGCTGCACGTTTTTCTACGTCGAAGCCGACGGCAGGATCGAAGGTGTCCTGCCGCTGGCCGAAGTCAAAAGCCTGCTGTTCGGCCATTCGCTGGTCAGCCTGCC
>CAZBWH010000047.1:0-410 GCA_964495595.1 uncultured Burkholderiales bacterium
TACGCCACGTTAGTTCAGATTACGGCGCCCCATACCAAGATGACATTGAGGAAGCATGGGCAATCAGCCGGACTACGCAGCCATTTAGACTGGCGGCTTTCTTGTTTGCGTTGAGGATTCAGCCTCTTTATGACATTATCCTGACCAACAAGGCTTTTTTGCCTGAACACATAACTCGCTACACGAGGAGACGATAGAGTGAAGCTTCGTAACATGCTGGGCCTGCTTGGAGTGCTTGCAGGAACTCAACTTGCCCATGCGGCGCCATTTGCTTATCTGCCCCACCCGGAAATTGACAAGCTGACCGTCCTGGATCTGGCGACTGACAGCAGTCGATCGTCGACTGCCGGCGCCATCGTGGCATTGCTGACGACGGGCACCCGGCCGGTAGCAGTGGCACCCAATCATGC
>CAZBWH010000047.1:420-24506 GCA_964495595.1 uncultured Burkholderiales bacterium
CGGAACATTTGTTTATGCAGTCAACCAGACAAGCAATTCGGTGACAATCATTGACAGTACTGACACCCGGGTAATTGGGCAGATCGCCGTTGGTTCGCGCCCGGTTTCAGCTGTGGTATCCGCTGACGACAAGAAACTATATGTTGCCAACAGCGAGGGGCGGAGCATCAGTGTAATTGATACCACCTCACAGCAACTCCTAAAAACACTGATGCTTCCTCATGCACCTTCCATCATGCAGATCACCAGTTCTGGACGGCTGTATGTAGTGAGTGCCGAGGGCCGGCAAATCGTTGGATTCGACACCAAGACCGACACTCAGGTCTTCACCATTGACGTAGGCGCGACACCCTTGGCGATGACCCACATGGATGACATGAATATTTATGTTGCGGTACCTAATGGCATCCTGAAGGGATGGGGGGTGTCTGATCTGGCCAAGATTGCCGAGCTCTCCCCGATCACCGTTGGCCATACGGCCGACATGCAAGGAAGGCAGGTCAAGGGCCTGACTGCGCTGAGCGCTGGAAAGAAGCTGTATGTTGTATCGGCTGATGGTGGCGTTACGATCATCTCGACCGACGATGCCAGCCCTGCTACCCAGATGGACATCAAGACTGCTCTGGCCAATCCATCAGGAGTGGAAATGGCGCCAGGGAACGCCAGCGTCCTGATCACCGATGCAGGCAGCAATAATGTTGCAATCATTGCCACAGACAGCAACAAGGCAACACTCAAGGACATGGGCTACCGGACAGCAGCCGTTGGCGACTTCATCAGCGCCCCGGCATTCCAGACAGTTGAGACCGAGCTGAGCAAGGAGGAAGATCACAACACGTACTCCTGGAACAACGTCAAGGTTACCGTTCGCCGTACCGGAAACCTCAATAGCGCAGCTTCAGTCAATTACACGACAGAAAGTGGCTCGGCATTTACCAAGTGGGATTTTGTTGAAACCAAGGGAACGCTAGAATTCGCGCCAGGCGAGACGACAAAACAGATAACGATCCTGATTACCGGCGAAGAGAGTATCGAGCCACACGAGGATTTCACCCTGAAACTGGAAACACCGACTGACGGACATCGCATCGGGCCGCAAGGCACCACCCGGATCACCATCCTCAATGATGACGATGATGACGTGAAAGGCTGCACCGTCGGACGAACCAAAGGCAGAATCGACCCGACATTACCCCTGTTGTCGCTCGGCGCCTTGGCTTACCTGATGCGAACGAAACGGCGAGCGCGTCAGCTGGCGAACCGCTGAAACAAGGCTCACGGCTCGTTTTCGACCCGTGACATGAGAAGGCCGGCATGATTTGCCGGCCGTGGTGCTCATGGCTGCGGCAAGCTGGGCTACCGCCGTCCGGCCAAGGCGCGGTGACCGATATCGCCACGGTACTGCATGCCGCTAAACCGTACCTGATCGACGACTTCATATGCACGCTTCTGTGCAATCTTGACGCTGTCCCCCAGCGCCGTAACGCACAGCACCCGCCCCCCACTGGTAACAATCGATCCATCAGCTGCGACACTGGTTCCTGCGTGAAACACATGTGCGTCTTCGGTTGCCTTGGCCAGCCCTTCGATCACATCGCCTTTCCGAGGGGACTCGGGGTAGTTGGCTGCGGCGAGTACAACGCCAAGCGCCACCCGGCGATCCCAACTCGCCTCGACTTTGTCCAGACCGCCCTCGACCCCAGCCTCCAGCAAATCGACCAGATCGGTTTTCAGCCGGAAGAGGATGGGCTGGGTTTCTGGATCGCCCATCCGGCAATTGAACTCCAGCACCTTGATCGACTCGTCAGGAGCAATCATCAGCCCGGCATAGAGAAATCCGGAGTATGGAATTCCGTCTTTTGCCATCCCGGCGACAGTGGGCATGATAACCTCGCGCATGGCCTTGGCATGCACGGCAGGAGTCACAACCGGCGCCGGAGAATAGGCTCCCATCCCGCCAGTATTCGGTCCCTCGTCGCCATCCAGCAAACGCTTGTGATCCTGGCTGGATGCAAGCGGCAGCACTTCGTGGCCATTCACCATGACAATGAAACTGGCCTCCTCACCGGACAGGAAGCTCTCAACTACGATCCGAGCGCCAGCATCGCCCAATTTGTTGTCTGACAACATCATGTCGATGGCTGCATGTGCCTCGCCCAGGGTCATGGCAACCACCACCCCCTTCCCGGCAGCCAGACCGTCGGCCTTAATGACGATCGGTGCACCTTGGTGATCGACATAGGCATGGGCAAGAGCTGCATCACTGAACGTCTGGTAGTCGGCCGTAGGAATATGGTGGCGCTGCATGAACGCCTTGGCGAAGTCCTTCGAGCTTTCCAGTTGCGCAGCTGCCTTGCTGGGGCCGAAAATTTTCAGGCCTGCGGCACGAAAGGCATCGACCACCCCCATCGACAACGGCGCCTCCGGCCCGACGACCGTCAATTCAATCTGCTCTTTGCGCGCAAAATCAACCAGATCGTCGATCGTGGCCAGATTGACGTTGTACACACCATCTTCCAGCACTGTTCCCGCATTGCCCGGGGTGACATAAACCCGGGAAACCCGTGGCGACTGGGCCAGCTTCCAGGCCATTGCGTGCTCGCGGCCACCGGAGCCGATTACCATGACTTTCATATCAATCCCTTACGTTCAGAAGCAATCCGGATCAGTGGCGGAAATGTCGGGTGCCCGTCAGCACCATCGCAATCCCATGCTCGTCAGCTGCAGCGAAGACCTCTTCGTCGCGCACCGAACCACCCGGCTGAATGATGGCCTTGATGCCGTTTTCGGCAATCACGTCGACACCGTCTCGGAACGGGAAGAAGGCATCCGAGGCTGCCACGGCACCAGCCAGCGACAAGCCTGCAGCGGCAGCCTTGATGGCAGCGATCCTGGTTGAGTCGACCCGGCTCATCTGCCCCGCCCCCACTCCAGCGGTCTGGCCATTCTTGGCGAAGACGATAGCGTTCGACTTGACGAATTTGGCCACCCGCCAGGCAAACAGCAAATCCTGCAATTCTGCAGCGCTGGGCTGACGCCGAGTGACCACCCGCAGTTCGTTTACTGCCACGTTCTTGATGTCGGCAGTCTGAACCAGCAAGCCACCACCGACCCGCTTCAGGTCGTAAGGATTGGCCCCCGTCTCCAGTGGCACTTCCAGCACCCGGACGTTGACCTTTTTGGCCAGCAGCGCCTTGGCCTCAGCTGAATACGCCGGCGCGATCAGCACCTCGAGGAACTGTGCTGAAACGGCTTCTGCCGTTGCAGCATCGACTTCACGATTGAAGGCAATAATGCCTCCAAATGCCGACGTACTGTCCGTAGCCAATGCGAGGCGGTACGCAGTCAAAGTGTCGGCGGCGATGGCGACACCACACGGATTGGCGTGCTTGATGATGACGCAGGCCGGCTGATCGAAGGTTTTGACTGCCTCCCATGCCGCGTCGGCATCGGCAATATTGTTGTACGACAGCTCTTTGCCCTGCAGCTGGCGGTAGTTGGCAATGGCGCCGGGCACGCGCACCAGGTCGCGATAGAAAGCGGCCTTCTGGTGCGGGTTTTCGCCGTAGCGCATGTCCTGCACTTTTTCGAAATTGGCGTTGAAACGCTGCGGGAAATCGGCCTTGCTGCCGTCGGCGGCAAGGGTGGTCAGATAATTGCTGATTGCACTGTCGTAGGCGGCGGTGTGCGAGAAAGCTTTCTTTGCCAAGTTGAAACGGGTTGCCTGCGACAGGCACCCAGCATTGGCTTGCAGTTCATCAGCCAGTGCCGTGTAATCAGCGGCATCAGTCACGATCGCGACATGCTGGTAATTTTTGGCAGCAGAACGCACCATGGTCGGGCCGCCGATGTCGATATTCTCGATGGCATCTTCCAGCGCACAATCCGGCTTGCTGATGGTTTGCACAAAGGGATACAGATTGACGCAAACCAGATCGATGTTGCCGATGCCATGTTGCTGCATGGCCGCCACATGCTCGGGCAGATCACGCCGGCCCAGCAAACCGCCGTGGATTTTGGGATGCAACGTCTTGACCCGACCGTCGAGCATCTCCGGAAAACCGGTGTAGTCAGCCACCTCGATCACCCGGACGCCGTTGTCGGCGAGCAACTTGGCCGTGCCGCCGGTAGAAAGGATTTCGACGCCCAAAGCGGCCAGCGCCTGAGCGAATTCCAGGACACCGGTCTTGTCGGACACACTGATGAGAGCACGTTGGATCTTGGTCTGCATGGGGTTTGAATCTTTCCTTGTCTTTAAAGATCGAGAGGGGCGGTCAGCCCAAGTCGTATTCCTTGAGTTTCTTGCGCAGGGTGTTGCGGTTAATACCCAACAGCTCCGCAGCCTTGGTCTGGTTCCCTTTGGCGTGCAACAACACGATTTCCAGCAAGGGCCGCTCAACGCAGCTCATGACCATGTCATATATTGCACTGGGCGGCTCGCCGTCCAGGTCGCGAAAATACTGCTCCATCGTCCGCCTGATGGCAGCGGCGATCTGTTCATTACTATCCATCACCTTACCTCGTCCGAGCCCGTGGCTTTGCATGCTTACCTGCAGCGGCTACCGCGCAGGGGTGACGCAGAGTCCACTGATTACGCCGCCAGTGGTTGCGAATTGCCGGTTTCGCCTGTACTGAGGTATTCCAGTCTGTCGCTGAATGCAGCCAGGCGGTCAAAATAGTCGCGGATGGCAGCCAGTTGGGCCTCGCTGCTTTCCAGTTGATAGACGGTCTGCCGGAACTCGTTGGAGTCCCGCAAGCCCCGGGTGTACCAGGCGATGTGCTTGCGCGCAATGCGCACACCTGAATATTCGCCATAAAAATGGTAGTGCTCTGCAAGGTGGGATAGCATTAACTCCTTGATTTCGCTAACACACGGGGAAGGCAACAACTCGCCCGTTGCCAGAAAATGACCGATCTCGCGGAAAATCCACGGTCGTCCCTGCGCGGCCCGACCAATCATGACGGCGTCGGCGCCAGTACAGGCCAATACGTCGCGGGCTTTTTGCGGCGAATCAATGTCACCATTGGCAATCACCGGAATGCCGGATTCCGCCTTGACTGCCCGGATCAGGTCATAACTGGCTGCTCCACGGTAACCGCAAGCCCTGGTGCGGCCGTGAATGGCCAGCGCCTGAATGCCGCACTGCTCGGCAAGCCGTGCAATGCGGCCGATATTGCGCTGCTCCGGACTCCAGCCGAGCCGGGTTTTCAATGTAACGGGGACATTGACCGCCTTGACCACCGCCTCAAGGATGCGGGCGACCAGTAATTCGTCTTGCAGCAGGGCCGAGCCGGCCATGACATTGCAGACTTTCTTGGCGGGGCACCCCATGTTGATATCGATGATCTGCGCACCGTGATCGACATTGAAGCGGGCCGCATCGGCCATTTGTTCGGGAACGGCGCCAGCGATCTGCACCGACACCGGGCCAGGCTCGCCTGTGTGATCGACTCGCCGGCGGGTCTTGTCGGTCCCCCACAGCAAGGCATTGGCTGCCATCATCTCCGACACGGCGTGACCAGCCCCCAGTTTCCGGCACAACATGCGGAATGGCCGATCCGTCACACCAGCCATGGGCGCGACAATCAGATTGTTTTTCAGCTCGTACGGGCCGATGCGCATGGTGTTAGGCGAACAGGATTCAGGAGAAGGGGGCCAATTTTAAACGTTTTCTGCTGATTTGGAAAAACAATTTCGCTCAAATTTTAGGCAGCCGGACGGCAGAAATTAGAGGGTTTCCCCTAACATATTCCCGCATGTTAATATTGCAACGCACCAACGGAGAAGCAGTTTCATGGGTTTTTTAGTTAAAAACCCGCTCACGCATGTTGCACGGCAACAAAGGAGTTCCATCATGCATTATCCGAAAATCCTCAGCTGGCTTTCCAGCCGGGCAGGCGTTGACGAAGCGAGAGGCCGCGCCGTCTGGGATGAGATCATTGAACAGGCCCGCCTGCGCTACCCGGAAACCGACATCGGCAGCCCAGCCTACTGGGACGATATCGTGACCGAGCTACACCGCCGGATGGCGATCGAGGCCAGCCACAACGGTCGCCAGGCATGGCAAGTGCAATTGAACGAGGTATCGCAGTTCACGGCACTGCTGGACCTGCAAACCTCGATGCTGACACGGCTGATGCTTGGCTGGCGGGACATTACCTTGGCTGCAACGCGGCAGAAACCAAACGGGCATAAGCAGGATCTGGCGGCCTGACCCCTGCCCCGCCTGTCCGGGGCTGCACCGGCTACGGTGGCAGCCCTGCCAGATGGCCGGCAAGCACCAGTCCGGCGACACACAACAGCAGCCAGGCTAACTGGCTGGCGAGTTCATTCCAGCGCAAGCGCTGCGGTGGACTGAGCAGCCACCGGTAGCACGCCCAGCACAACAATACCAACACCCCTAGTTTCAGCAAGCGACCAAGCATGAAGGTGGCCCGTCAGAGTAGCGACAGGTAACGCAAGGGATTGAGTGGTACGCCGTTGTAGCGCACTTCGAAATGCAGATGCGGCCCGGTGGATTTGCCGGTGCTGCCGACCTCAGCGATCTGCTGCCCCGCTGCGACTGACTGACCAGGGCGAACCAGCAACCGCAAGGCGTGGGCATAGCGGGTGGTGATGCCACGGCCGTGGTCAAGCTCGACACTCCAGCCGAATTGCGGCAGCAATCCCGCCGACCTGACCACGCCAGCCTCAGCTGCCCGAATCGCCGTGCCGGCCGGCGCGACGAAATCAACCCCGTTATGCATCGACGCCCGCCCGGAGAACGGATCGAGGCGCAGACCAAAGCTCGATGATGGCTTGACGCCGGCCACTGGCATCAGGCGTCTGCTGGCGGCCTTGCCCGATGGTGCTGCCAGCGCAGGCCGGGCGAACAGGCGCTCGTCAAGCAAACGAGACAACAGATCGACGTGGTCGCGCAGTGCATGGTCTGGCAACGCGGCACCGGGCTGCAGCGCCTGCCGCACGGCCGGACTGAGTGCCGGCAAGGCGCGATTCGACTGTGCATCCTGGGCATCCAGATGCAGCCACTGAACACGCAGGGCTTCGTGCTGTTGCTGCAACGAGGCTCGCTCGCTACTGGCCAGTGACAAGGGTTCGCTGCCGGGCAGCGGCCAACGGATATCGAGATCAGCAGACAACCACCAAGCCACCGCGCCAGTCAGTAACACAAAACAGGCCAGCGGCGCGGCAATCAGCAAGGTGCGGCTGCGGCGCCGGTAATGATGGCTGGCCGGCGCGATGCGGCGATGAGCGGGAAGCGGTGGCATGGGCGATGGGTTACGAGGCAGGCCGGGCTGCGCCCTGCACCTGATTACGTTGTTTACGCCGAATATACAGTGTCTTGCGGATGGTTGCGACCGTTTGTCCCTGTTCGTCGACCACCCGCACCGCGAGTTCGGGCAGGCACTTGTCACCATTGGCGGTGGCATTGACGATGGCGGCAACCTGCTGCTCATCCAGCTCGAACAGGGCAGTCACCTTGCCACGCCCGGGGGCGACAAAATCGATGCTGGCGGCTTTGTCCCACACAATGTAATCACGACCGAGGATTTTCATTAGCATCAGCATGTAGAACGGATCGGTCATCGCAAACAACGATCCTCCGAAGTGAGTGCCGACCGCATTGCGGTTATACCAACGCAGCTTGAGGGCGACCTGTACGCGCCGGTAGTCGGGGCTGATGTGCTCGACGCGTACCCCTGCACCGATGTATGGAGGCCAGAGGTTGATCAGCGCTTTCATCCAGGCAGGGGACATCGCAGGCTCCTTCGGAAAATTCAAACAAGCGTTTGATTTGTTCCATGATTGCGAATATTTGCCCCGCTGTCAACGGGAAAACCTGTGACAGGCCAATGCGGCTGAAGCATGGCTGCAAGATCTCTGCGCTGAGTGTGGATCGGGCCAGCAGCCTTTCGGACTTGAGTTTGAGCTGCTGCTAGGGAAAAGCCTGGCGATAGCAGGCGAAGCTGGCGTACCCCAGTAGGGGGAACACTAGAAAAAATAGCGGCAGCACCAGCAGTGATGCCAAGACCAGCAGGGTTACCAGCGCGCCCCAGGCGGCGAGGGTCAGCGGGTTGCCAAACACGGTGCGTACGCTGAGTACGATTGCCTGCGGCAGGCTGCAGCGGCTTTCGAGCAACAAGGGCACGGCGAAAGTGGCGACAGCGAACATGATCAATGCAGGAACGGCGCCCATCAGGCCGCTGAACAGCAGGAAGGCCTGCAGTGGAGAATCCAGGCCGAAGGTTGGCATTTCGGTCAGCCGCTGCTGGCTGAAGTACAGGCCGTAGAGGATGCCGGCGTCGGTGATCCAGATCAGCCAGATGAACAGCGACAGGCCGAACAGCACCAGCAGGCGGGGCTCGGCCAGCAGCCGGCGGGCGATCTGGCCAACACCTTGCGCGGCGTGTCGTTCGATGGCCATCGCCTGCAGGATAAGGCCAGCCGAGGCCACACCGCCGACCAGCAAAAAGCCGCTGGCCAATGCGTAGATCATTGGCCAGGCCTGCAGCCCCCACGCCAGCAGGAACATGAACAGCGCCAGTACAGCCAGCGGCGCGGCATACAGCAACGAGAAACCCGGCACCTGTCGCCAGGTGCGGCCAGCCGTTTGCAGCCAACGCGGAATGTCCTGTACGGACAGGTGCCGGGGGGTGGGCATTTCATTCACGGCGACAGCTCACGGTCAGGAAAACAGCTATCTTTGGCGGATTTGCTACGCTTGGCAATGATCGACATCAACGACGCTCAGTGGGCGGCTTCCCAATTGAGACCCACCCCTGCCTCTGCGACCAGCGGCACCTGCAGGCTCGCCGCTGCGGCCATCCGCTGCAGCAGGCCGGCCCTGACCGGCTCGACTTCGCCATCCGGCACTTCCAGCACCAGTTCGTCGTGCACCTGCATGATGATGCGGGCGCCCAGCCGTTCGCGGTCGATCCAGTCCTGCACCGCGATCATCGCCAGCTTGATCAGGTCGGCGGCGGTACCCTGCATCGGCGCGTTGATCGCAGCGCGCTCGGCGCCGGCGCGGCGCATGGCTTGCGCCGAGTGGATTTCGCTCAGCCACAGCCGGCGGCCGAACACGGTTTCGACGTAACCCTGCTGCCTGGCCTGCTCGCGGGTACGCTGCATGTAGGCGGCCACGCCGGGGTAGCGGGCAAAGTAGCGGTCGATGTACGCTTGGGCGGCGCTGCGTTCGATCTCCAGCTGACTGGCCAGGCCAAACGCTGACATGCCGTAGATCAGGCCGAAATTGATGGTTTTGGCGTAGCGCCGCTGCTCGCTGCTGACATCGGCCGGGGCGACGCCGAACACTTCGGCGGCGGTGGCGCGGTGGATGTCTTCACCGTCGCGGAAGGCCTGCAGCAGATTCGCATCACCGGACAGGTGCGCCATGATGCGCAGCTCGATTTGCGAATAATCGGCCGAGATCAGCTGGTAGCCGGGTGCGGCAATGAACGCCTCGCGGATGCGTCGGCCTTCGGCGGTGCGTACCGGGATATTCTGCAGGTTGGGATCGTTGCTCGCCAGCCGGCCGGTGCTGGTCACGGCCTGGGCGTAGTTGGTGTGCACCCGGCCGGTGTGCGGGTTGACCATTTGCGGCAGCTTGTCGGTGTAGGTCGACTTGAGCTTGGCCAGGCTACGGTATTCGAGCAGCGCCTTGGGCAACGGGTAGTCTTCGGCCAGTTTTTCCAGCACGTCTTCGTCGGTGGAAGGCGCGCCTTTGGGGGTTTTTTTCACCACTGGCAGCTTAAGCTTGTCGAACAGGATGTCGCCGATCTGCTTGGGCGAGCCGAGGTTGAACGGCTGGCCGGCCAGCTCGTGCGCTTTCTGTTCCAGCTGCCGCATTTTCTGCCCCAATTCGTGGCTTTGCTGCTGCAGCTTGCCGCTGTCGATCAGCACGCCGTGGCGCTCGATCCGGAACAGCACCTCGCGGCTGGGCATTTCGATCTGACGGTAGATGAATGCCAGCCCGCGATCTGCCGCCAGCTGCGGGTAGAGAGTCTGATGCAGCCGCAGGGTCACGTCGGCATCCTCGGCGCTGTAGTCGGTGGCGGCTTGCAGCTCGACTTCGTCGAAACCGATCTGTTTGGCGCCCTTGCCGCAGACCTGTTCGTAATGGATCGTCGTCAGCCCGAGATGGCGCTGTGCCAGATCGTCCATATTGTGGGTCTTGTGGCTTTCCAGCACGTACGACTGCAGCAGGGTGTCGTGGACAATGCCGGCCAGCGCAATGCCGTGGTTGGCGAACACGTGCTGGTCGTATTTCAGGTTCTGGCCCACCTTGGGCCGGGCGGGGTTTTCCAGCCAGGGCTTGAGCCTGGCCAGCGCCAGCCCGATGTCCAGTTGCGCGGGTGCGCCGGCGTAGCGGTGGGCCAGCGGCAGATAGGCGGCCTGATTCGGCTGGATGCTGAAGCTGATGCCAACCAGCCGCGCCTGCAAGGGATCGAGGCTGGTGGTTTCGGTGTCGACGGCGGCAATTGGGGCGCTGTCCAGTCTGGCCAGCCAGTCATCGAGCTGCGCCTCGGTCAGCAGCGTCTGGTAATCGCGTCCGGCTTGCCCGCCAAAATCCAGCCCGGCCTGCACGCCGCTCTGGGATTGGCTGACAGCCGAGCTGGGGGCCGCGCTGGCATTGGCTTGCAGCCCGGCGGCCATCAATTCGCGCAGCCAGGTCTTGAAACCGAAGCGCTCGAACAACTGGCGCAGCGTGTCGACATCCGGAGGCAGCGGCACCAGATCGGCCGGGCCCTGCGGCAAAACCAGATCGCACTTGATCGTCACCAGCCGGCGCGCCTGCGGCAGCCAGTCAAGCGTGTTGCGCAGATTCTGTCCGACCACGCCGCCGATCTGGCCGGCACTGGCGATGATCTGGTCGAGGCTGCCGTACTCGTCCAGCCACTTCGCTGCCGTTTTCGGCCCGACCTTGGGCACGCCTGGCACATTGTCCACCGTATCGCCAATCAGGCTCAGGTAATCAATGATACGATCCGGCGCAACACCGAATTTGGCCAGCACCCCCGCCTGGTCGAGAAGTTCGTTACTCATGGTGTTGACCAGCGACACCTGCGGATTGACCAGTTGCGCCATATCCTTGTCGCCGGTGGAAATCACGGTACGAATCCCCGCGCACCCCGCCTGGGTGGCCAGCGTGCCGATCACGTCATCCGCCTCGACGCCGTCTATCATGAGAAGGGGAAAGCCCTCGGCGCGCACCGCTGCGTGCACCGGCTCGATCTGCGAGCGCAGGTCATCCGGCATCGGTGGGCGATTGGCCTTGTAGTCGGGATACCAGTCATCGCGGAAGGTTTTGCCCTTGGCGTCGAACACCACGGCGCAATAATCGTGCGGCTGGTCTTTTTTCAGCCGCCGCAGCATGGCGATGATGCCGTACAGGGCGCCGGAGGGCTGGCCGTCCGGGCTGCGCAGGTCGGGCATGCCATGAAAGGCGCGGTACAGGTAGGATGAACCGTCAACAAGCAGTAGCGTTTTCATAACAAAATAGGGTCGGTAGCCGCTGTTCGGCCGTCCTTGCAAATTTAAGAGGTGACAAGAATATGAGTCTGAAAGACAAACTGCCCGAAATCGTCGATCCGGGCGTCATCACCCGCTCATTCCAGGCACGTGAATCGTGGCGCGTGTTCGAGATCATGGCTGAATTCGTCGAATCGACCGAACGTCTGCAGCAGATCCAGCCGGCAGTCAGCCTGTTCGGCAGCGCCCGCACCGCCCGCGACCACCCATATTACAAGCTCACCGAAGAAATCTCACGCCTGCTGTCGGATTCCGGCTTTGCCGTCATCTCCGGCGGCGGCCCCGGCATCATGGAGGCAGCCAACAAGGGGGCGTTCTACGGCAAATCGCCGTCAGTGGGACTGAACATCCAGTTGCCGCACGAGCAGAACTCCAACCCGTACCAGGACATCAGCCAGACGTTCCGCCACTTTTTTGCCCGCAAGGTGATGTTCGTCAAGCACGCCACCGCGTACGTCGTGATGCCGGGTGGATTCGGCACTCTGGACGAACTATTCGAAGCACTGACGTTGATCCAGACCGGCAAATCGCGCAAGATGCCGATCATCCTGGTCGGCCAGACCTTCTGGACCGGACTGGTCGACTGGTTCCGCGACCGACTGGTTTCCGAGGCCATGATCGACCCGGACGACATGCACCTGATCCAGGTCTACGACGAACCCAAGCAAGTCGTCGACGCCATCTTCAAGTTTTACGAAACCCGCGGCTTCGAACTCTCGCCCACCGAGCGCGAAATGCAGTTCAGCCTGTAACGAAAGCACGAATCATGCGCCACCGCTTACTGACGATCGCCAGCCTGCTGGCCGCCCTCCCTGCCGTTGCCGCCGACAAACCCGATCCGGTGGTAGTTCCGCCTCCGCCGCCCATCAGCGGCCCGGAGAGCGCAGCAGAAGAGGCCACGATGGAGCCGGAAATCACCATCGTGCAAAAGGGTGACGACATCATCCAGGAATACCGCCTCAACGGCCGGCTGTACATGATGAAAGTAAAACCCAAGGTCGGCCCCGAGTATTACCTGATCGACGAAGACGGCGGCGGCAACCTGCATCGCACCGACGCCATGGGGCCACGCCTGGTCGTACCACAATGGGTATTGAAACGGTTTTGATCGCCAAACCGGCCGGATTCCCCCTAAAATCGCGCCTGTATCCGCGTTAACCGAAGCCCGCTTGCCATGTCCGTCTTTACCACCGTTACCCCGGACGAAATGTCCGCCCGCCTGAAACACTATTCGATCGGCTCGCTGGTCGAACTGAAAGGCATTCTCGCCGGGATCGAAAACACCAATTATTTCCTCACCACCACGCATGGCCGCTACGTGCTGACACTGTTCGAACGGCTGTCGATGCGCGAACTGCCGTTCTACATCGACCTGATGTCGCATCTGGCCCGACACGGCATCGCCTGCCCGGCACCCATTGCCAACCTGCGCAACGAAACCCTGGTCGAACTGAACGGCAAGCCCTCGGTGATTGCCACCCGGCTGGCCGGAGAATCGGTCATGGCCCCCGCAACCAGCCATTGCGCACAGATCGGCGAAATCCTGGCCGAGATGCACCTGGCCGGACAAACCTACGACGGCCGGATGAAAAACCCGCGTGGCCCCGAATGGTGGAGCCGGACCGCCCCCGAAGTGATGCCGTTCATGTCCAGCGACGATGCGGCCCTGCTGCGCAGCGAAGTACACTTCCAGGCCCAGCACCGGTTTGACAAACTGCCGACCGGTGCCATTCACGCCGACCTGTTCCGCGACAACGTCTTGTTCGACGGCGACCGCATCGGCGGCCTGATCGACTTCTACTTCGCCTGCAACGACATCCTGCTGTACGACGTTGCCATCACCGTCAACGACTGGTGCGTCCAGGACGACGGCGACATCGACCCAGAGCGCGCCCACGCCCTGCTCACCGCCTACCACGCCGTTCGCCCGTTCAGCGCAGCCGAAGCCGGCAACTGGGGCGTCATGCTGCGTGCCGCCGCGCTGCGCTTCTGGACCTCGCGCCTGTACGACCTGCACAAACCGCGCCCCGCCGAAATGAACTCCCCGAAAGACCCGGCCCATTTCCAGCGCGTACTGCAACACCACATCGCACGCGATCCGCAAACCCTCTGGCTGTAATCCGCCATGAGCCTCGATAGCGCAGCCCTGGCCGAACACCGCCCCGACCTGCTGCGCTACGCCACGCTGCACCTGCGCGACGCCGGCCAGGCCGAAGACGTGGTGCAGGAAACCCTGCTGGCGGCGCTACAGGCCAATTTCTCCGGCCAGTCGTCGCTACGCACCTAGCTTACCGGCATCCTCAAGCACAAGATCGTCGACCTGATCCGCAAGCAAAGCCGCGAAGCACCGCTGGCCGGCAGCGCCGACGACGAGCAGCTCGACGATTTCGATGTGCTGTTCGATCAGCGCGGCCACTGGAATGGCTCTGACGAGCCGCAATCCTGGCAACAGCCGAATGCCGCGCTCGAATCGCGCCAGTTCTGGCGCGTGTACGAAGAATGCGCCAGCCGGATGCCCAAGCGCGTGGCGCTGGTATTCGCGATGCGCGAAATCATGGACATGGATATCGACGCCATCTGTAAGGCCTTGTCGATCAGCGCGACCAATTGTTCGGTGATCCTGTACCGGGCGCGCATGAGCCTGCGCCTGTGCCTGGATCGGAAATGGTTTGGCCACGAGGGAAAAAGCAGATGATGTTATCGTGCAAAGCCGCCACCAGACTCGCCTCCGAAGCGATGGACCGCAAACTGAGCCTGGCCGAGCAGATCCAGTTCCGCCTGCACCTGGCCATTTGCAACGGCTGCCGCAACTTCACCCGCCAGATCGACCTGCTGCGCCATGCCGGGCGCAAGCTGCCTGATCATTTCAACGGCGACGAATAAATCCGGCGATGCCAGCCCTGTCGAAAGCTGTTTAGGGTAGCGCGAGCAGGTAGGCCAATGAGCCGGTCAAGCACCACCCAGCACTAAGCCTTCGTCTGACAGCAACGCCGTCTATTTGATCGCCCACACACCAAGCCGCCCCAAACTGGCAGCCAATTGCAAGCGGGCAATACGCCAATTCGACTGCGCCTGGATTTGCTGTTGCTCGGCACCCGCCAACGCCGATTGGGCGTTCAGCAATTCAAGAATGCTTCCTACGCCCCCTTTATAGCGGCCTTGGCTGATTCTGAAAGACAAACGAGCGTTATCGAGCAGTGTTGATACGGCTTGCAGATTGCCACCCTCAGTCTGCAGAGCCTGATAGGCTTTCCAGACCTCCAGCTCGGTCTTGCGCACCTGGTTTTCCAATTCGGCGGATTTGCCTTCGACTTCGCTTGTCGCCTGACGTATTCGATAAGATCGCCCGAATCCCTCAAAAATAGGGACATTCAATTGAAGGCCAATGGAATGGTTGCGATTGATACTGTCGGCGGGTAGCTGCCCTCGCGAATCCGTGCGGGCAGTTGCACCAGTCAACGATATGCTTGGCCGGCCTTCGGCTTTTGCGGAATCGACTCTGGCGATTGCCGCATCAAGCTCCGCCCGGGCGGCCAACAAGCCCGGATGCTGCTGGCGGGCTTCATCCATCAATAATTTCAACGAAGCGGCAAACTCGATACTTGGCAGACTCGCATCAGGGGAATCCAGGGTAATCGGCGAGCCAGCCGGCAAACCGATCTGAACAGCCAGTGCCCCAAGCGTATTTTTCAACTCACCGTCAGCCCGCACCCGATTGAGGCGGCTTTGAGCCAGGGCGGTTTCAGCCTGCAACTTGTCGGCGAGAGAGCCTGCGCCGGCGATATAGCGGGCTTCGGCCACTATCTGGCTGTCATGAGCAGACTTTTCCGCCGCCAGGCTTGCGTCCAGCGATGCCTGCCGTGCCTGCGCCAAATAATAAAGCTGCGCCGTCTCAAACAATACGCTCTGCAACGCGGCATCGTGGGCGGCATTCGCCGCTGCCAGCATTTGACGGGCCATTTCGGTATTGGCCCGACGCAAACCGGAATCGAACAACACCCAGTTCAGATTCAGGCTGGCACTGTTGTTGCGGACACGGACATCGCTATCAAGTGCTGCCATATCCCGGTATTCATTACGAGTATGAGTGCGGCTGCTGCCAGCGGTGGCATTCAATGTCGGCCAATAGGCAGACTGCGCCAAGCCGAGCTGATCGGCCCGCCCCTTGGCAGCCGCCCAAGCCAGGCGCGTTTGCGGGTGCAGGCACAAGGTGCGGTCAATCGCCTCCAGCAATCCCAGCGGCGTCGGCACCTCGCCAAACCGGCAAGGGGCAACGTTCTCGCGCGCGAACTCCATCCCGCCATGGACAGCCGCTGCGACTCGACCTTGAGTTGCAAACGGATCAGGCTCAAGCGCCACGGCAAGGCCGGCAAAAAACAGGCACGCAGAAGCAAGCACTACGCCGCGGCATTTGCCCCGTGGCAGCAAATCAAACACCATATGCAATCGCCGGGATGCTTGCCCGGTAGCCAATCGCAGCCTTGGGCGAAGGATTGGCCATTGTCGGAGCCGGGCTATCGGAAACTTTTCCGTTGGAAAGAACGATGATCCGCCCCGCCGACGCAATGGTTTCCGGTCGATGTGCCACAATGATCCGGGTCATTTTCAGCGACCTCACCGCGGCATTGACCTGTTGCTCGCGTTCGATATCCAGATGGCTGGTGGCCTCATCCAGAAAAAGAATTGCCGGGCGCTTGTACAAGGCTCGCGCCAGCAAGATGCGCTGCTTTTGCCCGCCCGACAGTACCGTCCCCATATCGCCAACCAGCGTGTTGTAAGCCATTGGCATGGAGCAGATATCCGCATGGATGGCCGCGTTGCGCGCACACTCCTCCACCCATTCCGGATCGGCATGCGGATCGAAGAAACTGATATTGTCGGCAATCGATCCGGCAAACAATACGTCATCCTGCAACACGGTTCCCACTATGCCGCGCAAGCGATCCAGGCCCATCTGCTTGACGCTGACACCGCCGATGCACACATCACCTTCGACCGGCGGCAAAATACCCAGCAGCACGTTGATCAATGTCGATTTGCCACAACCGGAGGGGCCGACAATCGCAACCGATTCCCCCGGCTCGATGGACAGACTCACGCCGTCCAGCACCCATGGCTCATGCTCGGAATAACGATAACGCAGATTGCTGACTTGCAAACCGGGCAACAAAGCCGCTCCGGTTTCGCTTGCAGCCAACCGCCCCTGCGTTGTTTCCGGCTCGCTGAGAACAATATCCGCCAGCCGCTCCCCCTGCAGTTGCAGCATTTTCAGCTCGAAAAACTTGTCGATCAACGCGCTGACACGGCTGCCGAACTGATCCTTGTAGGCATTGAACGCCATCAATACACCCACGCTGAAATTGCCGTCCATCACCAACCGCGCGCCCAGCCAGACGATCAGGATTTTCTCGATGCCGAACAGCAAGCCATTGAGCAGTTTGTAAAGCAACTGCAGTTTCTGCGTACGTAAATCGGCGTTGATCTGATCCACCACCAGGGTAAGCCAGGAAGAGCGCCGCTCGTCCTGCCGCTGAAACAGCTTGATCGCCCTTACGCCACGTACGGTTTCGAGAAAATGGCTCTGCTGCTTGGCGGCATGCACGATCTGCTCTTCGGTCGCGTCGCGCAACGGCCGGTACCAGGCCCAGCGGCCAAGCGCATACAGACACATGGCACCGATGGCAATCCACGCCAGCAGCGGGCTGTAGATGAACATCATTACCAGCGTGATAACCGTCATCAGACCATCGAGGATGGCCTCCAGAAACGAAGTTGTCAGGGTTCTCTGAATCTGGTCGATGGCGCCGAAACGCGACACCACATCGCCCAGATGGCGCTTCTCGAAATATTGCACCGGCAAGCACACCAGATGGCTGAACACATTGGCACGCCACTGCAGGTTGAGCGTCGTCCCCATATACAGCAGCACCCAGGAACGGAGCAAGCCGACCGCCTCCTGCATCAGCATCAACAAGCCGAAGCCCAGCGCCAGCGTGGTCAACAAATCGCGGTCCGCCGACACGATCACGTTATCGATCACCCATTGCAAGAAAAAAGGGCTGAGCAGAGCAAAAACTTCCAGCGACAGCGCCAGCAGCAAGACCTGGGCAAACGAGCGATATAAGCCGCTAACCTTGCCCAGCAAAGCTGTCAGCCGAACCGGCTGCTTCTGCTGCTGCGGCTGGAACCCCGGATTGGGCCACAACTCCAGCGCAACACCGGTAAAGCAGCGCGACACTTCATCCAGCGACAAGGTGCGCAACCCCATTGCCGGATCGTGAATGGTCACGCTCTTGCCGCTTACCTGTTTCAGTACCACGAAATGGTTGAAATTCCAGTGCAATACGCAAGGCAGCCGCAACTGACCCAAGTCTTCCAGCTCCAGCTTGAGCGCGCGGGTGGCCAGCTCCATTTGCTGGGCAATATGCATCAACTGCGCCAGCGTTGCCCCCTTGAGCGACACCGGAAACCGGCCGCGCAGAGCGGCCAGATCGGTGCGATAGCCATGAAAACCGGCCACCATGCCAAGGCAGGCGAGGCCGCATTCAGTTGCCTCGGTTTGCAACAACAGCGGCAATTTGCTGCCAAACCCGAAGGACAAATCATCAAACAAAGACATCGTATTTCTTCAATCAAAGTTTGCCGGTCAGGCTATATAAAGGTTCCAGCACCCACTCATACAACCGGCGCGTATCCTGCAATACATCGGCCTCCAGCAACATGCCGGCCTGCAACGGCTGCGGCTTGCCATAGGCGCGAATCGACTGCCGTGCCAATTCGACGGTAATCCGGTAGACCGGCTCGCCACCGCCAGGCTGGCTGCCGGCCACGCCAGCCAGTTCCTGGCTGGGCAGCGCGGTGCGCGCCACCTGCAACACCCTGCCACGCGCATGGCCGAATTTCTGGTACGGGTACGCCTGATAGCGCAACAACACGGCGTCGCCCGGCTTGACAAAGCCCACTGCCCGGCTCGGCGCATACAAATGCGCCTGCATCCGCGCACCAACCGGCACTACGCTGATCAATGGCTTGCCAGGTTCGACGGTCTGCCCGACTTCCGCCACCCCAGCCGTCACCGTCCCCCCTTCGGGTGCCGTCACCAGCAAGCTTCGCTTGGCCTCGCTCTCGGCAAGCTCCTGGCTGGTGCCGGCAATGCTGCGCTCAATTGCGGCCAACTGGTTCTGGTGTTTCAGCGACAAGCCGCTCAATTCGTTGCGCTGCGCCGCCAGCTCACGGCCGACCGCAATCCGTTCGCGCTCCAGCCCCTGCAGACGGGCGCGTTGATCCAGCAACTCTTCCTGCCGCTGCTGCACTTGCTCCCTGGCAATAAAATCCTGCGCCAGCAAGCCCTGATAACGCGCCAGTGTCTCTTCCGCCAGTTTCACCCGGCTACGCTGCCCGTCGATCTGCCCATCCAGCTTGGCTGCCTCGGCCTGCAGGCCATCGATCTTGTGCGTCAGCGCCTCGCGCTCTTCCTGCTGCAGCAAGCGTGTTTTGCCAAGCTCATCCTGCAGGCTATGCTGACGGCTCTGCACCTGCCGGCTGATACTTGCCTGCACCTCGCCCTGATTGCCCTGCCGCTCGCTCGACAGCACATACAGCACCTCGCCACGCTGAACACGCTGCCCCTCCTGCACCCGCTTCTCCAGCACAACGCCTGGCTGCTGCGCATACACCTTCACCAAGCCGGCATCCGGCACCAGTTGCCCGGAGACCGTGCTGCGCTTGGTATAGGTCCCCCAGCAAAGGAACAAAACGACAATAGCTGCAAGCACAGCAGCCAAAGCGGTCAGAAAACTAAACGACAACGGCCGGATCAGGACAATCTCACCCAGCCAGCCGGTTTGTTTGGCGGCAATAGCGGCTGGACGGAATAACGTGCTCACCGAACCTCCGATAGAAAAGCAAACATGCCCAAAAAATCAGCCTTTATGATTCTCACGAATAAAAATCCACAAGATCCAGCAAACCAGCACATACACGATAAGCGCGCCAATTATTAAAGGCGCATCAAAGCCGGCCCCATCACTACCAAAAATCACATATAACTCGGCAAAAAAGAATACGAGGCAATTCCGCAACCAAAGGCCAAAACGGCTCATGCCCGCCTTGACCCTACGCCCCTCTTCTTTTGCAACGATACAGTCACTTAGTTTTTTAAGCATTCAAAAAATCGGCGGTAGCAGCCAGATTAATAATCGAATCGGAAATCTTACCTATCCGGTGATATCCGTGTCATGGCTGTAATTGGCTGTTTTTCGGGAGCAAACAAGCTCAGCAAGAACGATAAGAACATAATAAACAGCGGTGCTTCCCGCTAAATCTGCAAAAGACATGCTGACATCAAACAAGAAACCTAACAATACAGCAACAGCCGTAGCCACGGCGGCTTGTAAAAAGCATTTCAGAAAAATAGCAACCATGTCCATTTATCCTCTAACCATGAAACAAGCCGCCATAATAACGCCAACAACTCCAATCACAGCAAGAATATTATGCCCAGCGCTCTTGCCACCCATTGCAGCCAAAGACAGTATCACGAAGAAAAGCAAAACTGCCTGCACATTCTATCCCATATTTTTCTTTACCAAGGATTACGGTTACACACCAGAAAAAACAAAAGAAATGGCCCCAGGAATATTTTGCAACGAATGCATGGCAGCAACGCCCCAAAAAGCCACCTTCCTGCCCGAGTGGCGAACAAGCACCAAATAGGAAAGCGACATCGTATAAAAAGCAGGGAACACAATTATTCCCCATGCAGGGTTTACAATGGCATGAAGAATCGCAAAAAAGCCAGCAGATATAATTGCGACCATACCCTTACCATCAAGAGCAAAGCCAATTATCCTTATCAATCTTGCCATAATGTAAGTTTCAACAATAGGCGAGGCAATCAACACCAGGAAAATAGTGGCAGCCTTCCCACCAGGGGAATAATTGACACCAAATGGAGAGCCGGAAAAATCGCCCCCGGACAACTGCACAAACATAGCCAGCAACCCAGACAACGCGGTATTTACCAATGCCACGCGGAGAACATAAAAGCCGGGGCGCCCCCCCACATCCGTCATTATTGCCAAGCAAATACTGCAGATAGCCCTCACAGCCTTGTCTGCAACAGGAATATTCAAACGCAACATGTAAAATTGAAGACCAAAAATCTACTTATTAAAATAGGCGGCTTCAGCCGAATTAGAAATAAAAACCGCACCCATTAACAATATCGACACACATTTTCAACCGCAAACACAGCGACAAAACAGCTTGCCACAAGGACAGATCAGGCTCATGGCAAGCATTGTCATGAGCGATAATTACCAGCGCCGAACTACGCTATTGTAATTATAGCTGTATCCGGTAATAGGTGGCAGCGGCGAACATTGAGAGCCAGTATCAATATACCCCCTTTGCATAACCTGATCTATCTGCCGATTCATCTGATATGTTTGATATCTTTCCACCCCCCAATTCCATGCCGCATCAACCCCTTTACCTACCACGGCCCCCATAAGCCAATCCAGCCAACCGCAACCTGAAACACAAGAAATTTCTTGCTCCGATAGTGCACGCATAAAGTTTACCTCCGTTATTTTGATAAACACCACCAAATAACAATCAAGGCCAATATTGCCACCCCTATATCGCAAGCACATCAACAGATAAGTGGCATGCTTAACACTTACCCACGCATTGATATAAGGAAGAATATTTTTCCAAAATTGTGTAACTATTTTATTTGGCATTCATAGCCATATCCATCACCCACCCAGAGTATTGACACCGACTCATTTATCCGATAAAAATATTCCATAGGCATACACATACAAATAAAACAAATCAATAATATTCTGGAGTTCAATATGGGAAATATGGCAAATCTGCCGCTGGCCAGCTTGGCGGCAGTCAACAATGAAAGAAGCCTGCGCGGCTGGTTGCGTTATGAATTGCGGCCGGTATTTCCGCATCAATGCTGCGTATTGAGCGTGGCGATGTCGGGAGAAAACGGGGTGGAGAGCAGGCTGATTGCGGTGGATTTCCCGGCGGCAGCGTTGCGATCGATTCTCAGTGCCGGCGGCGGTATCGATACGCCGGTGGTGCGCCGCTGGCTGCAACAGCGCACGCCGCAACGGTTCGACGCCGACCGGCCGTGGGCAGGCATCTGCGAAGCCTGGTTGGGTAAATTTCGCCATTTCGGCATGTGCAATACTGCGGCGCATGGCGATTACGACGAGGCCAGGGGGTGTACCTGCTATTTCAGTTTTCTCAATGTGCCGGATATCGCGGCCCCCGGTCTTGGGCCGGCCTTGCTGGCGCTGCAACAGCCGTTGGCGGGGACGCTGCAACGTCTGCTGCGTCCGGCAGCCCGACCAGCCGCCGAGCCGGCCGGCTTGACCGAGCGGGAACAGCAAATTGGCCATTGGGTGGCGCAGGGCAAAAGCAACTGGGAAATCGCCGCAATCCTCGGCATCAGTGAAAACACCGTCAAGACCCATGTCGCCAACCTGTTGCGCAAGCAGGGGCTGACTTCCCGCGCCGACTTGAAGCAGCAGGAATGGCCGCAGAACTGCAATGCGGCCCAGCCAGCAGCGCTGGCTGTTTGATTGCCCGGCCAGGCCGATGTAGCTGCTCCGGCCGCAACGGCTGTCTGCATCGCCATATATTTCACCACGCCGTGTAAGAACTTCATTCCTTCCAAGACCAACGCACAGACAGTTGCATCCAAATCATTTCCGGCTGCGTATAAAGTACTGTCTGCGGCCGCATGTGCTGCTGCACGATTCTTTGACGGGATTCGTCCCACAATCTTGAAAATGGAGATACACAACATGGCAAACCTGAAAACCCTCGTGTCCGCATCGCTGACTGCCGGTCTGCTGAGCGCTGGCATCGCTCACGCCGCCGATGGCAATCCGTTCCAGTCGCAGCAGCTCGAATCCGGTTTCCTGCTGGCCGCCAACGACAAGATGCCGGAAGGCAAGTGCGGCGCCAGCAAGATGAAAAAATCCGCTCCGCAAAGCTGATATCGATGAAGCACGCATCCGTGTTCCAGCCATCCCCCGGCCTGGCCGGCCTCGGCCTGCGGCGCGCGTTGATCGACGCCCTGCTGGCAGCGCCGGCCGGCGAGGTCGATTTCCTCGAACTGGCGCCGGAAAACTGGCTGGGCATGGGCGGCAGCTGCCACCGGCGCTTCGATGCGCTGGCGGAGCGTTACTCGCTGATGTGCCACGGGCTGTCGCTTTCGCTCGGCGGCGTGCCCTGCAGGCCGGCATCCTTTACCTGCTCATTCCCCTCGCCGCAGCCGCCAGCCCGCCATGGCAGCACTGGCAACAACAAACCCTCGACCACTACCAGCACGGCCGCCTGCAGCAAGCCACCGCCAGCGCCCGCCAGGCACTCCGGTATGCCCGACGCCCGCCACACGACCCGCACGCCCTGGCACTCAGCCTCAACAACCTCGGGCTTATGTACAAACTGCAAGGCCAGTCCGCCCGCGCCGAACGGCTGTTTCGTCAAGCGCTGCCCCTGCTCGAAGCCAGCCAGGGCCCCCACCACCCCGACACTGCCGGCTGCCTGAACAACCTCGCCACCCTGCTGCACGCCCAACAGCGCCACACCGAAGCCGAACCGCTGCTCCTGCGTGTCCTGGCCATCCGCGAAGCCGCACTCGGCCCCGACCATCCGGATGTAGCGCTGAGCCTGAACAACCTGGGTAGCCACTACTTCGCCACCGGCCATCCCGACCAGGCCGAACCCTTGCTGCAACGCGCTCTCGCCATCCGCCGCCGCACCCTGCCCGCCAACCACCCCGACATCGCCCGCAGCGAAGCCAATCTCGCCGCACTACACCGCCAGCGCGCCGGGCAACCAGAAAAATCCGCACCTTAACCGCCCGGTGATCAACGTCCACCGAATCAGCAGCAGGCTACCGACACCGGCGCAATAGTGACCAGGGACGCAAAATCAGCCCCCCCCTAACGAACGTCGTAACCGGCATCCTCGATGGCCTGTGCGCATTGCGCAGCATCCACACTGTTTGGCTGATGCGAAACCAGCACCTTGCCATCGGCCAACGTAATCTGGACATCCAGTACACCAGGCAGCGCACGCAACACCTTCTCGACACTGGCGACACAACCGCCACAGGTCATGCCGCTGACTTGCAATTGCAGGGTTTCCATCATGGTTCCTTTCTGAAAAAAGTCCTGGAAAGTCTTGAACCGGAGCGATTGTTCCTGGCACCGAGTGCTTAGAACTTCGCCTGCTTTATGTACAGAGCACGCAGAGAGCTCGGAGGTTTCACAGAGAAGAACCATTTAGAGGCAGGTTTTCTCTGTGTCATCTCTGTGTTCTCCGTGCTCTCTGTAGTTCAAGGTGTTGAAGATTTGAACGGTGCCACCCACTTGCGCAACAGCAGCGAATTGCTGACCACCGAGACCGAGCTCAGCGCCATCGCCGCACCTGCCAGCACCGGGTTGAGCAGGCCCAGCGCGGCGAGCGGGATGCCGAGGATGTTGTAGATGAAGGCGAAAAACAGGTTCTGGCGGATTTT
>CAZBWH010000048.1:0-23502 GCA_964495595.1 uncultured Burkholderiales bacterium
CCGATGCCTTCCGCGCCGGCCTGACGCTGGAACAGGTGCATGCACTTACCAAGATCGACGTCTGGTTCCTGATCCAGATCCAGGACATCGTTGCCGAAGAACAGGCGCTGCGCGGCAAGCCTTTGGCCGAAATCGACGGTTCCACCATGCGCCGCCTGAAACGCAAGGGGTTCTCGGATCGCCGTCTGGCCACCGTGCTGGGCGAGCATCAGAGCGCCGTGCGCAA
The DNA here is from genome assembly GCA_964495595.1 of uncultured Burkholderiales bacterium. Lineage (GTDB taxonomy): Bacteria > Pseudomonadota > Gammaproteobacteria > Burkholderiales > SCOH01 > CALMFQ01. Next base: position 227 of record CAZBWH010000048.1, read on the forward strand.
TCATCGCTGGTCGCTGGGTGTGCGCCCGGTGTACAAGCGCGTCGACACTTGTGCGGCCGAGTTTTCGACCAATACTGCGTACATGTACTCGACCTACGAGGAAGAGTGCGAGTCGCAGCCGACCGACAAGAAAAAGATCATGGTGCTGGGCGGTGGCCCGAACCGTATCGGTCAGGGTATCGAATTCGATTACTGCTGTGTACATGCGGCACTGGCGCTGCGCGAAGACGGTTACGAAACCATCATGGTCAACTGTAACCCGGAAACCGTGTCGACCGATTACGACACTTCCGATCGTCTGTATTTCGAGCCGCTGACGCTGGAAGATGTGCTGGAGATCGTTCATGTCGAAAAGCCGATTGGCGTGATCGTACAGTACGGCGGTCAGACTCCATTGAAGCTGGCGCGTCCGCTGGAAGCCAATGGCGTACCGATTATCGGCACCAGCCCGGACATGATCGATGCCGCTGAAGACCGCGAGCGTTTCCAGAAGCTGTTGCAGGAGCTGGCTCTGCGCCAGCCGCCGAACCGCACCGCACGCACTCCGGGCGAAGCGATTCAACTGGCGCAGGAGATCGGCTACCCGTTGGTGGTTCGCCCGTCCTACGTGCTGGGTGGCCGGGCAATGGAAATCGTTCACGCCCAGGCCGATCTGGAGCGTTACATGCGCGAGGCGGTCAAGGTGTCGAACGACAGCCCGGTGTTGCTGGATCGCTTCCTCAACGACGCAATCGAAGTCGACGTCGACGCGATTTGCGACGGTGAGCGAGTGATGATCGGTGGCATCATGGAGCATATCGAGCAAGCCGGCGTGCATTCCGGCGACTCGGCCTGTTCGCTGCCGCCGTACAGCCTGTCGCAAGAACTGCAGGATGAAATTCGCCGCCAGACCGTGGCCATGGCCAAGGCGCTGAACGTGGTCGGTTTGATGAACGTGCAGTTTGCGATCCAGAACGGTGATGTCTACGTGCTGGAGGTGAATCCGCGTGCCTCGCGTACCGTGCCGTTCGTCTCCAAGGCCACCAGCTTGCCGCTGGCGAAAATCGCGGCGCGTTGCATGGCTGGCGCAACGCTGGATAGCCAAGGAGTCAAGGGCGAGGTGATTCCGCCGTATTACTCGGTGAAAGAGGCAGTGTTCCCGTTCATCAAATTCCCTGGTGTAGATACCATTCTCGGCCCGGAAATGAAATCAACCGGTGAGGTGATGGGCGTAGGCGCCACCTTCGCCGAAGCCTTCGTCAAATCACAGTTGGCAGCGTCGGTGAAGTTGCCGACATCCGGTAACGTATTCATCAGCGTCAAGTTACAGGACCGTGCCGGAGCCGTAGACGTGGCACGAACCCTGTCGCAGCTTGGTTTCGGATTGTTCGCCACCAAGGGAACTGGGGGGGCGATTGCTGAGGCAGGCATCCCGGTCACGCCGGTCAACAAGGTCAATGAAGGCCGGCCGAATATTGTCGATCTGATCAAGAACGGCCAAATCCAGATGGTAATCAACACCGTCGAGGAAAAGCGCTCTGCGATTCAGGATTCGTACTATATTCGTCATGCAGCACAGCAGGCACGCCTGACCATTTACACAACACTGGCCGGCGCACGTGCTGCGTCGATCGGCATGCAGCATATGGCCGAGCTTGCCGTGTATGATGTTCAGGGGTTGCATCGCCAAGTGGCGGACAAGCTGTAAACTATACCAAATCGCTTGGCCTTGGGCCGCCGTCTGCTGACGGCGGCCTGTTCTTTTGGCTGTGAAAACAGGAGATTCTTTTATGATCAAGGTTCCGCTGACCGTGCGCGGCGCAGAGTTGCTGAAGCAAGAGTTGCACCATTTGAAAACCGTTGAGCGCCCCAGTGTGATTCAGGCGATCGCCGAAGCTCGTGCGCAAGGGGATTTGTCGGAAAATGCAGAATACGATGCTGCCAAGGAGCGGCAAGGGTTCATCGAAGGCCGGATTGCAGAGCTGGAGGGCAAACTGTCTAATGCACAAATCATCGACCCCGCCACAATTGATGCCGACGGTAGGGTTGTGTTCGGTGCAACGGTCGAACTGGAAGACCTTGAGTCGGGTGATATTGTTACGTACCAGATCGTGGGTGAAGACGAGGCGGATCTGAAGCTTCGCAAGATATCTGTCAGCTCGCCAATTTCAAGGGCGCTGATCGGCAAGCTCGTAGGGGATGTCGCGGAGGTGCAGGCTCCAAGTGGTATCCGCGAATACGAAGTGCTGGACGTACAATATCGCTGAGTAACCGCTCATGAGTCAGTTTGCAGATACACTGCGGAATATCCTGCAGACCCTCTGGGTTGGCGGATTATGGGCTGTTGGGGTATTGGTTGCCCCTATCCTGTTTTCTTCTCTGCCGGAAAACAGGGCGCTTGCCGGTTTCCTCGCCGGCAGGATGTTTCTGGCAATGGCCTGGCTCGGGATCATCAGTGGTGCCTACCTGACTGTTTATGCTTTGTATCGGACCGGATTACGGGCAATGCAGGATGGTAACTTCTGGCTGGTAGTACTGATGCTGGGCCTGACCATGGTGAACAGCTTTGCCATTCATCCCTGGATAGCCGGGTTGAAAGCACAGGCAGCGTTGGCCGCACGAGGGGTGTTCGGAGGCGGTTTTGACACTGCTCACGCACTGTCCACACTGATCTACCTGCTCGTCTGCCTGCTTGGTTTGGCAATCATCATTCGAACCGGCACCAAGGGCTGATGCCGGACTGTGAGTCGCGCTCAAATCAGGAGCGACGCCGAGCCATGCGTCTCCTGCGGTTGCCCCCTGGCCGCCCCATGTCGATCCGAACCGGTGTAGCCGGCCCGGCTGTTGGTTTGGGTTCCGTCTTCAGGTTCGCAGGTTTGAATTTGCCGCTGGGTAATTCAATTTTGGGCTCGGCCCCGGGGCGGTAGACGATCAGCAGTTTGCCGATCATCTGGACTGCCGCGCAGTCAAGCTGATTGCAGATGTCGTCAAACAAGGATGCCCGTACTTCACGCGAATCACCCAAGACGCGGATCTTCACCAGTTCGTGAGCATCCAGGCTTCGTGCGATCTCGCGGATCACGGCATCGGTCAAGCCCTGGTTGCCAATCATGACCGTGGGGTTCAAGTGGTGTGCTTGTGCTCGCAGGAAGCGACGTTGGTCGGCAGTTAATTCAATCATCGCGGTAACTCGCTGAAAAAACGGATAAGAATACCCCATGAAGCGTTCCAAGACCAGTAAGGCCTGGATGCAGGAGCACTTGAACGATCACTACGTTCAATTGGCCCAGCAGGCAGGGTATCGATCAAGGGCAGCCTACAAACTGCTGGAGATCGATGAAAAGGACAAACTATTGCGATCTGGCATGGTTGTCATTGATCTGGGGGCGGCACCAGGCAGTTGGAGCCAGGTTGCGGCTGCCAAAACCGGAAGCCATGGTGCGGTGTTGGCCCTGGACATCCTAGAAATGGCGCCGCTGTCCGGCGTAACGTGTCTACAAGGCGACTTCCGTGACGAACAGGTGTTGCATAAGTTCGAGCAGATGCTGGCTGAAAGACCGGTTGATCTTGTGATCTCCGATCTTGCCCCCAATATGGCAGGGAATGCGATGATGGACATGCCACGCAGCATTCATCTGATCGAGCTGGCACTGGATTTTGCCATGCATCACCTGAAGCCCGGCGGAAACTTTCTGGTAAAGACCTTTCAGGGGACAGGTTATCCCGAGTATCTGTCACTGATGAAACAGTGCTTCGAACAGGTCCTGACGCGAAAGCCCCGGGCATCCCGCGATCGAAGCAATGAAATCTACCTGCTCGGCAAAGCCCGTAAAGCGATGGTGCCAGCAGTGTTCGGACATGAAGATGATCCGTGCTGACAGCCCTCTGGATTGGGTTTAGAATGAAATCTGGATTTTTACGTTTATCGGTTGTAACCGAGGAGTGCAAGTGAACAACATCGGCAAGAACATTGCTATCTGGCTGATTATTGGCTTGGTGCTGATGACAGTATTCAACCAGTTCAGCAAGAAGCATGAACCTCAAAGCCAGATGGCCTATTCCGAGTTTATCGACGAGGTTCGGCAGGGGCGGGTTGCGTCGGTAGAGATCGAGGGGCATCCGCTGCGGGGCCAGATGCTGCGCGGTAAACGCTCCGATGGAAGCACATTCAATACCCTGGCCCCGTACGATCCGGGCATGGTGGCCGATCTGCTGAAGAACAATGTTCGTTTTTCTGCCAAGCCAGAAGAAGAACAGTCTCTGTTCATGCAAGTGTTTATTTCCTGGTTTCCGATGTTGCTACTGATCGGCGTATGGATTTTTTTCATGCGGCAGATGCAGGGGGGGGGCAAGGGAGGTGCGTTCTCGTTCGGCAAGAGCCGTGCCCGTATGCTGGATGAATCCAGTAATCCGGTGCTGTTTGCCGATGTTGCCGGATGTGATGAGGCCAAGGAAGAAGTACAGGAAATCGTAGAATTCCTGCGTGACCCGAGCAAATTTCAGCGGTTGGGTGGGCGCATCCCGCGTGGCGTGCTGCTGGTCGGATCACCCGGAACGGGTAAGACTTTGCTGGCAAAGGCGATCGCTGGCGAAGCCAAGGTGCCGTTTTTTTCCATCTCCGGATCGGATTTTGTCGAGATGTTCGTAGGGGTTGGGGCTGCCCGTGTGCGGGACATGTTCGAACAGGCGAAGAAAAACGCGCCTTGCATCATCTTCATTGACGAGATCGACGCGGTTGGTCGCCAGCGTGGCGCCGGGCTGGGAGGAGGGAACGATGAGCGTGAGCAAACCCTGAATCAGCTGCTGGTTGAAATGGATGGTTTTGAAGCCAACTCCGGCATTATTGTCATCGCAGCTACCAATCGGCCCGATGTCCTTGACCCTGCCTTGCAGCGCCCTGGTCGCTTCGATCGGCAGGTTGTGGTTCCGCTGCCGGATATCCGGGGACGCGAACAGATTCTCAATGTCCACATGCGCAAGGTACCGATTGCGGCGGATGTTCGTGCGGACTTGATTGCGCGTGGTACGCCCGGCTTTTCCGGTGCGGATCTGGCCAATCTGGTGAACGAAGCGGCGTTGTTCGCTGCCCGCCAGAACAAGCGGCTGGTAGACATGCAGGATTTCGAGTCAGCCAAGGATAAAGTCATGATGGGAGCGGAGCGTCGCTCTGTTGTCATGAGCGAAGAAGAGCGTAAAAACACTGCCTATCATGAGTCCGGCCATGCCGTGGTGGCCAAGTTGCTGCCCAAGGCTGACCCGGTGCACAAAGTTACCATTATTCCGCGCGGGCGGGCACTGGGTGTTACGTTATCCCTGCCGGAGCAGGATCGGTTCAGTTATGACCGTGATTACATGCTGCAGCAGATTTCCATCCTGTTTGGTGGGCGCCTGGCTGAAGAACTGTTCATGAATCAGATGACTACCGGTGCCTCCAACGATTTTGAGCGTGCAACCAAACTTGCTCGGGATATGGCGACCCGCTACGGGATGTCTGATGCTTTGGGTCCCATGGTATACGGCGAAAACGATCAAGAGGTGTTTCTGGGGCGGTCTGTGACCACCCATAAGAATTTGTCCGAAGCCACGTTGCAGCAGGTCGATGCGGAGATTCGTCGGATCATCGACACCCAGTATTCACTGGCGCGTAACCTGCTCGAAGAGAATCGCGACAAGGTGGAAGCCATGACCCGTGCGCTGCTGGAGTGGGAGACCATCGATGCGGAGCAGATCAATGACATTATGGCGGGACGTCCACCCCGCCCGCCCCGCCCGGCTAGTGGTGCACCCAAATCTCCAGACAGTCCTTCTTCTCCGACGCCTGCGGCAACGGCGACTCCTGCTCGCGAGGTATGATCGATACGATCAAGCGTTCAAGCCGGCCGGATGGCCGGCTTTAATTTCATTGGAAGATGGACTTGATTGATTCGTTACTCTGTGGCCGGTTCAGGCTGCCTCTCCGGCAACCTTTGGTTATGGGTATTCTCAACGTAACGCCGGATTCCTTTTCTGATGGTGGCCGCCATGATTGCCTCAGCAGTGCATTGCAGCGAGCTGAGGTCATGATTCAAGAGGGCGCCGACATTATCGATGTAGGAGGGGAGTCGACCCGCCCTGGGGCGTCTGTGGTTCCCGTTCAACAGGAAATGGATCGTGTGATGCCGGTGCTGGAGCACTTAAGACATTGCGGCGTTCCACTGTCGATCGATACGCGCAAGGCTGTGGTCATGCGCGCAGCCATCTCTGCGCAAGTGGACATGGTTAACGATATCTCTGCGCTGCAAGATCCGGGGGCAATGTCAGCGGTGGCATCCAGCCAGGCCGCTGTGTGCTTGATGCACATGCATGGCGTGCCCGCAACCATGCAGCAGCAAGCGGCATATGTCGATGTGGTCAGCGAGGTGGCGGCATATCTGGCCGGTCGGATCGAACTGACCCTCTCCGCCGGGATCGAGCGCAGTCGTATCGTGATTGATCCAGGTTTTGGTTTCGGCAAGACGCTGACCCATAATATCGAATTACTCAGGTATTTAAGCGTTTTCACTGGCATTGGTAGCCCGGTGCTGGTTGGTTTGTCGCGCAAGTCGATGCTGGGCTTGCTCACCGGAGCAGCTGTCGATCAACGGGTTTACGCCAGTATCGCCGCAGCGATGCTGGCAATTCAGAGGGGGGCGGCCATTGTTCGGGTTCATGATGTCCGCGCAACCAAGGATGCAATCAAGGTAATGGAGGCGGTTGGCCAATGAGCAGGAAGTATTTTGGAACCGATGGTGTGCGAGGGCGAGTGGGCGAGCACCCGATTACGCCTGATTTTGTCATGCGAATTGGCTACGCCGCGGGGCAGGTGCTGGCCTCAGCCGATCGTCGCTTGCGCGACGGGCAGCGCCCGACAGTATTGATTGGTAAAGATACGAGAATTTCCGGGTATATGCTCGAGTCTGCGCTTGAGGCGGGTTTTTCGGCTAGCGGAGTCGATGTTGTCCTGGTGGGGCCCATGCCGACACCGGGCGTTGCGTATCTTACTCGCGCCTTGCGACTGCAGGCTGGGGTCGTAATCAGTGCCTCACACAATCCGTTTGAAGACAATGGGATCAAGTTTTTCGGTGCTGGCGGATTGAAACTGCCAGACAAGGTTGAGAAGCAGATCGAGACGCTGGTCGACGAGCCGATTCGTTGCGTAGAGGCCGCTGCGCTTGGTAAGGCACGGCGGATGGAAGATGCTGCTGCACGTTACATCGAGTTCTGTAAAAGCACCTATCCGACTGATTCGGATTTACGCGGGCTCAGGCTGGTGGTCGACTGTGCCAACGGCGCGGCTTATGGTATTGCCCCTCATGTATTTCATGAACTAGGGGCCGATGTCATTACCATCGGAACAGAGCCCGACGGCATCAATATCAACGCTGGTGTAGGGGCAACAGATACGGCAGCGCTTCAGAAAGCCGTGATCGAGCATCAGGCCGATTATGGTATTGCTCTGGATGGTGATGGGGATCGACTGATCATGATCGACAGGGGCGGCGTTGCATTTGACGGCGATCGCTTGTTGTACATCATTGCTCGCCATCGTCAAAAACAGAATCGGTTGCTTGGAGGTGTGGTGGGTACACTCATGACCAATCTAGGGGTTGAACATGCCCTTGACCGGCACAAGATCCCGTTTTCCCGGGCTGCCGTGGGAGATAGATATGTGCTGGAGCGATTAACCGAGCAGGGATGGCAATTGGGAGGTGAAAGCTCCGGCCATCTTCTTTGCTTGGACAAGCATACGACTGGTGATGGCATCATATCTGCATTGCAGGTGCTGGATTCGCTCAATTCAACCCGTGGCTGGGCAGCCTTGTCAGAAGCCTCCAAAGACGTAGTGATGTATCCGCAGATACTGATCAATGTTCCGGTGCCCAAGGGGTTTGACTACCGTGAGTCGTTGCCGGTTCAGGCTGCGCTGGTTGAAGCTGAATGTGAATTGAAGGACAACGGCCGCATCGTGCTGCGACCGAGCGGTACGGAACCTGTTATTCGGGTAATGCTGGAAGGGCGCAGTCAGGAGAAAATCCAGCACTGGGCCAAGCATATCGCAGATGTGGTGGGAGCTGCTGCCGCAACTATTTGATTCAGCTATGTAATGGTCTGAAAAAAGGCGGTTGTCACCGCCTTTTTTGTTAGCCGAACTTGCCGGTAATGTAATCTTCGGTGGCTTTCTTTTTCGGTGTGGTAAAAATGGCATCTGTTTCACCAAACTCGATCAGTTCACCCAGATACATGTAGGCAGTGTAGTCTGATACGCGTGCAGCTTGCTGCATGTTGTGAGTCACGATGGCAATCGTATAGTCTTCTTTCAGCTCGTGAACTAATTCTTCGATATGTGCTGTTGAAATAGGGTCAAGCGCCGAAGTGGGTTCATCAAGAAGCAATACTTCGGGTTTCACCGCAATGCCACGAGCAATACACAAACGTTGCTGCTGGCCACCAGACAGCCCGTTGCCGTTCTGTTTCAGCTTGTCCTTGACCTCGTTCCAGAGGGCTGCCTTGCGCAACGCCCACTCGACGCGGTCGTCCATCTCCTTGCGGGACAGCTTTTCATACAGTTTTACCCCAAAAGCGATGTTGTCGTAGATCGACATCGGAAAGGGTGTGGGTTTCTGGAATACCATGCCGACCTTGGCCCGCAACAGATTCAGGTCGACTTTTTTGTCCAGAATATTGTTGCCGTTCAACAGAATCTCACCCTCCGCACGAAGCTTTGGGTAGAGCTGGTACATACGATTGAATGTACGCAATAGCGTTGACTTGCCACATCCGGACGGACCGATGAAAGCCGTCACCTGTTTCTCCGGAATATCCATATTGATATTCTTCAGCGCGTGAAATGCACCGTAGTAAAAATTCAGGTTGCGAATCGACAGTTTGCATGCGGATTGGGTCATCTCAGTCATCACAGGGTCTCTATGCATGGTGGGCTCCTTCGGTCAACCGGCATTCTGCCGGAACAGCGAACGAGCAAGGATATTCAATGCCAGAACGCTTAAGGTAATTAACAGCGCTCCACCCCAGGCCAGGGTGTGCCAGTCCTCGTATGGGCTCATCGCGAACTGGAATATCACCACTGGCAGATTGGCCATGGGTTGATTCATGTTGGTGCTCCAGAACTGGTTGTTGAGCGCGGTGAACAGCAACGGCGCGGTTTCACCCGAAATACGTGCTACGGCAAGCAGAACCCCCGTTAAAACGCCAGCGCGGGCTGCGCGTAGCGTAATGAAGCTGACTACTTGCCATTGCGGAGCACCTAGGGCAGAGGCTGCCTCCCGAAGAGTATTCGGGATCAGGCGCAGCATGTTTTCCGTCGTCCTGACGACCACCGGTATGACGATCAGGCTGAGCGCAAAGGCCCCTGCCCAGCCCGCAAAATGCTTGAAACGCACCACATATAGTTCATAGACAAACAAGCCAATCACAATCGACGGTGCGGACAGCAAGATGTCGTTAATGAAGCGAGTCGTTGGTGCCAGCCAGCCGCGGTTTCCATATTCTGCAAGATAAGTGCCCGCCATGATACCAATCGGGGTGCCGATCAATGTGCCGAACAGCGTCATGAGAAGGCTTCCGAGCAGTGCGTTGGCCAAGCCGCCGCTTTCGCCCGGCGGGGGGGTCATCTGAGTGATCATGGAGGGCGTGATCGCGGCAAAACCATGCTTGAACAGCGTAAACAATATCCAGCAGAGGAAAAACAGCCCAATCCCCATTGTCAGATACGACATGGTGAGGTTGGTGTAGTTGATTAGCTTGCGTTTTGCGTACAGGGCATTCACGAAGAGTTCCTCAGGAGTGTTTGCCTTCGCCTTTCGAGAGCTGCAGCAGCAGCAATTTCGAAAGCGATAGCACGACAAAGGTAATGACGAACAGAATCAGACCCAATTCAATCAGAGACGCGGTATACAGATCACCAACTGCCTCGGTGAATTCATTGGCCAGTGAAGAGGCAATGCTGTTGCCTGGCATGAACAGGGAGATATTGAAATTGTGGGCATTGCCAATCACAAACGTGACCGCCATGGTTTCCCCAAGGGCACGACCCAGCCCTAGCATGATGCCGCCAACGACGCCTGTTTTTGTATAGGGCAGCACGACCCCACGCATGACTTCCCAAGTAGTGGCCCCAAGCCCATATGCCGACTCCTTGAACATCGGCGGCACGACATCGAAAACATCGCGCATGACCGAAGAAATAAACGGAATGACCATGATCGACAGCACAATTCCAGCCGTCAGCATACCGATGCCCATTGGAGGCCCTTGCAACAGAGATCCCAGCAACGGAATCTGGCTAGCATGCTCATTTAGAAAGGGCTGTACGTTCTGGGCAAAAAAAGGCGCAAAGACAAACAGCCCCCACATTCCATAAATGATCGAAGGAATACCCGCCAGCAATTCGATAGCAATACCCAGAGGGCGCCTTAGCCAGGCCGGCGCCAGCTCAGTCAGAAACATTGCAATGCCGAAGCTGACAGGAATGGCAATCAGCAAAGCGATGGCGGACGTCACCAGCGTGCCGTAAATCGGGATGAGTGCGCCGAACTTCTCGGTAACCGGGTCCCAGTCTGCCGAGAATACGAAGCCCAGGCCAAAGGCTTTGATAGCGGGCATCGAGCCAATGATCAGCGAGCAGATAATGCCGGCAAGCAGAGCAAGAACGAGTACAGCAAAAAACTGGGTACCACGGTGAAACAGGCTGTCGTACAGCCGTTGCTTGCGATGGTGGCCCGAAGTCAGTGCGGTTGACATGGCGGTTTCCGGATCGGTATTGAATACGGCGCAACGGACTGATTCATCCGTCGCGCCGTGCGTATTGAGGACGTTGCCAGAGCCCGATTACAGCAGCGGCTTGCCGCTCGCGTCCTTCAGATTGGCCTTCCAGGACTGGCGAATCAGCTTGACGACATTATCCGGCATCGGGATGTAATCCATCTCCAGAGCTGTCTTGTCTGCCTTGTCATAGGCCCAGTCAAAGAAGCGGATGACTTCCTTGCCCGACTCAGGTTTGTCTTGAGTCTTGTGCATCAGGACAAAGGTGGCCCCGGTAATCGGCCAGCTCTGCTTGCCAGGCTCATTGGTCAGGATTTCATAGAAACCGGGAGCTTTTTCCCACTCAGCATGCGATGCCGCTGCCTTGAAAGACTCTTCACTCGGCGCAACGAACTGCCCGTCCTTGTTGCGCAGCTGGGTGAAATTCATCTTGTTTTGCAGTGCGTACGCATACTCGACATAACCAATCGAACCCTGTGTCAATTTGACGAAATTGGCCACACCTTCATTACCCTTGCCACCGATTCCGGTAGGCCATTGAACGGAGGCCTCTTCTCCAACTTTCTGCTTCCACTCTGCACTCACCTTCGACAAGTAATTGGTAAAGATGAATGTAGTGCCAGATCCATCCGCCCGGCGGACAACAGTAACCGCCTGATCGGGCAGTGCCACGCCAGGATTAATGCTGGTAATGCGAGAGTCATTCCACTTGCTGATTTTGCCAAGAAACAGATCGGCCAGTACTTCCGGAGTCAGCTTCAATTGGCCCGCAGCCACACCAGCGATATTTACTACCGGCACCACCCCTCCCATCACGGTTGGGAACTGGATCAGGCCAGCATCGTCGAGTTCCTTTGGCGTAAGAGGCTTGTCGGAAGCGCCGAAATCAACAGTTTTTGCCTTGATCTGCTTGATTCCACCGCCGGACCCGATCGACTGGTAGTTCATGCCGACATTGGTGGCTTTCTTGTATTCGGAGGCCCACTTGGCATACAAGGGGTACGGGAAGGTTGCACCGGCCCCGGTAATGTCTATGGCCAGTGCGCTGGCCGAAGCAAAGGTTAATGCAGCAACAACCGAAGTCATGGCGCCACGTGCGAGCAAAGCTTTCATTCAGCAATCTCCAGAATCGAGTTCGTTCAATAAGTTAACAGCGACGCCACGCATGTTAAGTTAAGTATGTTTCATTAATATTACAAACACATTTGCCTGGCGGTATGCGTGCAGGTTTGACGCAGTTGCTTAAAGCCCACTATAATCCGCGGGCTTTACCAAACGGGGCGCAGGAACGTGGCAACAAAGCTCGTGATCGGCAACTGGAAGATGAACGGCTCGTTAGCACTGAATCGTGCCCTGCTGGAAGCAATCAGCGGAGAAATATGCTGTTCTGGCGTGGTCGTCTGCCCTCCGGCGCCCTATTTGTTGCAAGCTATGCAGTTGCTTACGGGTTCGCATGTACTGGTCGGCGCACAGAATGTTTGTTGTTATCAGGATGGTGCCTACACGGGCGAAGTGTCGGCCACCATGTTGTCTGATCTTGGCTGCCAGTATGTCTTGGTTGGGCACTCCGAGCGGCGTGCATTGTTCGGTGAATCCGATGCTGAAGTTGCGGCAAAGGCGGTGCGTGTGGCGGAGGCAGGGTTGTGTCCGGTCATTTGTGTTGGCGAGTCATTGTCGCAACGTGAACAGGGAATAGCAGAGCGGGTGGTTGCGGCACAGTTAATGCCGGTACTTGCAGAGCTAAAGCCAGGCTTGTTGCATCGATGTGTGATTGCTTATGAGCCGGTTTGGGCTATTGGCTCCGGGCTAGTAGCAACTACAGATGATATCGAGAAGATGCATGGGGCAATCAAGCAGGTGGTCCACCGCGATGCTGCATGCAATTTGCCTGTTTTGTATGGTGGAAGTGTAAAAGCAGACAACGCAGGCACCGTACTGGCGGTTAAGGATGTCGATGGTGTGCTGGTGGGTGGCGCATCTCTGTCGGTCGAGTCGTTTTTGACAATATGCAAGGTGGCGCAGCAGTGCGCGTAAAGTGATGGAAATTCTCAAAACGCTAGTACAGATTGTCAACGCGCTATCGGCTATCGGGCTGATTATTCTGGTCTTGTTGCAACATGGCAAAGGTGCGGATATGGGGGCGGCATTTGGTAGCGGCTCTTCTGGTAGCCTGTTTGGAGCATCAGGCTCCGCAAATTTTCTAAGTCGCAGTACCGCAGTGCTTGCACTGTTGTTTTTTTCCTCGTGTCTTGGGCTGGCTGCGATGTCTCGTACGCAGGCGCCCGGGCTCGGTATCATGGATACCCATAAAGGGGCTGTGGCGCCTGCCGCCAAAGCCAACGATGCCGTACCAGCTAACGCTGGCAAAGGGCAGGGTATTCCTGAGTAATTGATTCTGCCGACATGGTGAAATTGGTAGACACGCTATCTTGAGGGGGTAGTGGGGCAACCCGTGTGAGTTCGAGTCTCACTGTCGGCACCATATTCAAACAGTGCTTTCTGTTTGTAGTTGTTTGCAAGGCCTGATTTACAGGTTCCCGAAAAACCATTATTCGGAAGCGGAGCGCAAATGCTACAGAATTATTTTCCAATACTTCTGTTTGTTCTAGTCGGGCTTGCCGTTGGCGTGGGTCCGATTCTGATTGGCTGGATACTGTCGCCAAATAAACCGGATCCTGAAAAGCTATCTCCGTACGAGTGTGGGTTCGAGGCGTTCGAGGATGCCAGGATGCCGTTTGATGTCCGTTATTATCTGCTGGCCATTCTGTTTATTGTCTTTGATCTGGAAACGGCGTTTCTGATTCCTTGGGGTGTAGCATTGAAGGATCTCGGGATGCAGGGGTTTGTCGTTATGGCCTTGTTTCTTGTAGAGTTGTTCATCGGATTTGTATATTTGTGGAAGAAAGGGGCGCTGGAATGGGAATAGAAGGCGTCTTGGAGAAGGGTTTTGTAACGACGTCGGCTGATAAGCTGATCAATTGGGCGCGCACTGGCTCTTTGTGGCCGATGACTTTTGGCCTGGCCTGTTGCGCGGTCGAGATGATGCAGGCTGGCGCATCCCGCTACGATCTTGATCGTTTTGGCATCATATTTCGCCCAAGCCCGCGCCAGTCTGACTTAATGATCGTAGCCGGTACGCTCTGCAACAAGATGGCGCCTGCTTTGCGCAAGGTCTACGACCAGATGGCAGAGCCAAGGTGGGTATTGTCGATGGGGTCATGTGCAAACGGCGGTGGGTATTACCACTATTCTTATTCTGTGGTTCGTGGTTGTGACCGGATTGTCCCGGTCGACGTGTATGTGCCTGGTTGTCCTCCGACAGCTGAGGCTTTGCTTTACGGCATTATCCAGTTGCAAAACAAGATCAAGCGCACCTGCACGATCGCTCGTTGAGTAAGGTTTTCCGATGACAAAGAAAATTGAGTTGCTCGCAGCCGCCTTGACCAATAGCCTGGGCGAGCAGATGGCTAGCTTGGTTGAGCGACTGGGAGAGATTACGATCGTTGTGCGGTCGGCTGATTGGCTATCTGTTTCCCGTTCGCTTCGTGACGTGGCTGGCTTGCGGTTCGAGCAATGCATCGATATCTGCGGAATGGATTATAGCTCCTATCGTGAAGAGGGGGCCGGCGGCCGTAGGTTTGCTGCTGTTTATCATTTGATGTCTGTATCCTGCAATCATCGTCTGCGTGTCCGCGTCTTTGCTGAAGATGACTCGTTTCCTGTTTTGCCATCGGTGGTAGATGTCTGGCCGGTTGCCAATTGGTATGAGCGAGAAGCCTTCGATCTGTTTGGAATCGTGTTTTCCGGGCATCCGGATTTACGCCGAATCCTTACTGATTATGGATTTGTCGGGCATCCGTTCAGGAAGGATTTTCCGGTCTCCGGTTATGTCGAAATGCGCTATGACCCTGATCAGGGGCGCGTGATTTATCAGCCGGTTTCTATCGAGCCGCGTGAAATTACTCCGCGTATCATTCGTGAGGAGAATTACGGTGGCTGATATCCGTAATTACACAATCAATTTCGGCCCTCAGCACCCAGCTGCTCACGGCGTATTGCGTCTTGTGCTTGAGTTGGATGGTGAAGTCATTGAGCGAGCGGATCCGCATATCGGCTTGCTGCATCGTGGCACCGAGAAGTTGGCAGAAAACAAGACGTTTCTCCAGTCTGTTCCTTATATGGACCGCTTGGATTACGTTTCGATGATGTGTAACGAGCATGCGTATGTAATGGCCGTAGAAAAGCTGCTACAGATCGAAGTTCCGTTGCGGGCTCAGTATATTCGCGTCATGTATGACGAAGTTACACGCATCCTTAACCATTTGCTGTGGATCGGTGCTCATGCGCTTGATGTCGGCGCCATGACAATGTTCCTCTACGCTTTCCGCGAGCGAGAGGATCTAATGGACTGCTACGAGGCGGTATCTGGCGCACGTTTGCATGCCGCGTACTATCGCCCCGGTGGCGTATATCGTGATCTGCCTGATCAGATGCCGAAATATGTCCACTCAAAAATCAAGACCAAAGACCAGTTGACTAAACTCAACGAGAACCGTCAGGGTTCATTGCTTGATTTTATCGAGGACTTTACCCGACGATTCCCCGCTTGCGTGGATCAGTACGAAACATTGTTGACCGACAATCGTATCTGGAAACAAAGAACGGTCGGTATCGGCGTTGTCTCACCGGAGCGTGCGCTGGCGCTCGGTTTTACCGGGCCGATGTTACGCGGCTCGGGTATTGCATGGGATCTGCGCAAGAAGCAGCCGTACGAGGTATATGATCGCGTTGATTTCGATATTCCGGTTGGGGTAGAGGGTGACTGTTACGATCGCTATCTGGTTCGCATGGAGGAGATGCGGCAGTCAAATCGTATTATCAAGCAGTGCGTAGATTGGCTGCGCAGGAATCCTGGGCCGGTTATCACTGACAATCATAAAGTGGCGCCGCCATCGCGTGAAGCGATGAAGACCAATATGGAAGAGTTGATCCACCACTTCAAGCTCTTCTCTGAAGGCATGCACGTTACCGAAGGAGAGGCCTACTGCGCTGTAGAGCATCCCAAAGGTGAGTTTGGTATTTATCTGGTGTCGGATGGCGCCAATAAGCCGTATCGCGTCAAGATTCGCGCACCCGGTTATGCGCATTTGGCCGGTTTTGATGAAATGGTTCGGGGCCACATGATTGCCGACGCAGTAGCCATTATCGGCACTCAGGATATCGTATTTGGGGAGATTGATCGCTGATGTTGTCCGCTGAATCCCTTGCCAAAATTGATTTCGAAGCGTCGAAATACCCACCGGAACAAAGGCGATCTGCGGTGATGGGCGCATTGCGCATTGCCCAGACTGAAAAAGGCTGGCTTGCGCCAGAAACCATCGAGTTCGTCGCTAATTATCTGCAAATCGCGCCGGTGGCTGCTTATGAAGTGGCGACGTTCTACAACATGTATGACCGAAAACCGGTTGGCAGACACAAACTGACTGTCTGCACCAATCTGCCGTGCGCCTTGTCTGGCGGCGTCGATGCCGGCAAGTATCTGCAGCAGAGGCTCGGTATCGGTTACGGCGAAACAACCGCCGATGGCAAGTTTACCCTGGTGGAAGGTGAATGCATGGGGGCATGTGGTGACGCGCCGGTTATGCTATTGAACAATCACAAGATGTGCAGCTTCATGACCAATGAAGCTATCGACAAGAAGCTCGCGGAGTTGGAATAAATGGCAATCTTCGAGAGTGGCGTGATTTTCGAGGGCGTCGATACCAACGACCCGAATTGCTGGACGCTGGAAGCTTATCAGGCACGTGGCGGCTATCAGGCGCTGCGGCGTATCCTTGACAGCAAGATGACTCAGGACGACCTGATTGCCGAAGTCAAAGGCTCTGGCCTTCGTGGCCGCGGTGGTGCGGGCTTCCCGACCGGTCTGAAGTGGAGCTTCATGCCGCGCAATTTCCCTGGCGACAAATATGTCGTCTGCAATAGCGATGAAGGTGAGCCGGGAACGTTCAAAGATCGCGACATCATGCGTTTCAACCCACATTCGCTGATCGAAGGCATGATCATTGCAGGGTACGCAATGGGTGCTAAAGCTGGTTACAACTATATCCACGGCGAAATATTCGAGGTTTATGAGCTGTTTGAAGCTGCGCTGGATCAGGCGCGCAAAGCAGGTTTGCTCGGCACCAATATCTTGGGTTCCGGCTTTAATTTTGACCTGTTCGCACATCACGGCTACGGGGCTTATATTTGCGGTGAAGAAACTGCACTGCTCGAATCGCTGGAAGGGAAAAAGGGCCAGCCGCGTTTCAAGCCTCCCTTTCCTGCCAGTTTCGGTCTGTATGGCAAGCCAACCACGATCAATAACACTGAATCGTTTGCGTCAGTTCCGTTCATCGTGCGTGACGGTGCGCAAAAATTTCTGGAGCACGGTAAGCCAAACAATGGTGGCACCAAGCTGTTCTCCGTTTCGGGCCATGTCAATCGGCCAGGCAACTTTGAAATTCCGCTAGGGACGCCCTTCTCCAAACTGCTGGAAATGGCTGGCGGCATGCGTGGCGGCAAGAAGCTGAAAGCGGTGATCCCTGGCGGTTCATCGGCACCGGTGTTGCCAGGCGAGGTCATGATGGACCTGACCATGGACTACGACAGTATTGCCAAAGCTGGCTCGATGCTGGGTTCCGGTGCCGTGATCGTGATGAACGAAGATATCTGCATGGTCAAGGCACTGGAGCGTCTGGCGTATTTCTATCACGAAGAATCGTGCGGCCAGTGTACGCCGTGTCGTGAAGGCACCGGTTGGCTGTATCGCGTGATCCACCGCATCGAAAACGGCCTCGGCCGCCCGGACGATCTGGAATTGCTGGATTCGGTCGGCAACAATATGGCCGGCCGCACCATCTGCGCACTGGCAGATGCCGCGGTGTTCCCGGTACGCAGCTTTACCAAGCATTTCCGCAATGAATTCGAGTATCACATCGAGCACAAGAAGTGCCTCGTAAACCACAAGTGGTGCTGAGCCTCTAAGGTTCGCCAGACAGGTAGCCGAACGCTATGTTAGAAATTGAAATTGACGGCAAGACACTGACAGTACCGGATGGTTCGACCATCATGGATGCTGCCCATCAATGCGGTACGTATATCCCGCATTTCTGCTATCACAAGAAACTCTCCATCGCGGCTAACTGCCGCATGTGTCTGGTTGAAGTCGAAAAGGCTCCCAAACCGCTGCCTGCCTGCGCCACACCGGTAACACCGGGGATGAAGGTGCAGACTCACTCGCCGATGGCGACCAAGGCGCAGAAGGGCGTGATGGAGTTCCTGCTGATCAACCATCCGCTGGATTGCCCGATTTGCGATCAGGGTGGCGAATGCCAGCTGCAGGATCTGGCTGTTGGCTACGGTGCCGGCGCATCGCGTTACCAGGAAGAAAAGCGCGTCGTTGTCGGTAAGGATATGGGACCGCTGGTTTCCGCCGAGGAAATGAGCCGCTGCATCCACTGTACCCGTTGCGTGCGTTTTACCGAAGAGATCGGCGGGTTTCAGGAAATCGGCATGGCCAATCGCGGCGAGTTTTCCGAGATTCTGCCGTTCCTCAACAAGACCGTTGATTCGGAAATTTCCGGCAACGTCATCGACCTGTGCCCGGTCGGCGCGCTCACCTCGAAGCCGTTCCGCTACAGCGCCCGTCCGTGGGAATTGTCGCGTCGCAAGTCGGTCAGCCCGCACGATGGCTTGGGTTCGAATCTGATCGTGCAGGTCAAGCAAGGTCAGGTCATGCGAGTGTTGCCGCGCGAAAACGAGGCGATCAACGAATGCTGGATTTCCGACCGTGATCGCTTCTCCTATGAGGCCTTGAACAGCAGTGCGCGTCTGACTGCGCCGCGTATCAAGCAGGGTGGTGAATGGAAGACGGTCGACTGGCAGACCGCCCTCGATTACGTAGCCCACGGCTTGCAGTGCATTGCCAAGGAGCAGGGCGCTGACAAGATCGGCGCATTAGTCTCGCCGCATTCGACGCTGGAAGAACTGTATCTGGCACAAAAACTGGTGCGAGGTATGGGTGTTGTCAATATTGACAGTCGCCTGCGCCAGGCAGACTTTTCTGGTGATGCGCTGGAACAGGGAGCGCCGTGGCTGGGTGTTGGCATCGATGAAGTTGCCACGCAAAACGCGATCCTATTGGTAGGCAGCAATATTCGCAAGGAGCAGCCTCTGCTGGCGACCCGTGTGCGTGCGGCAGTTCGCAAGGGGGCGCAGCTGTCGGTAATCGGCGTCTACGATGAAGACATGTTGTGCAGGGTGGCGGCCAAGACTGTTGCCGCGCCGGCCGCATTGCCGGGTGTACTGGCTGCAGTGCTCAAAGCTGCTGCGGAGGGCAAAGGCGTAGCGGTGCCGGCGCACCTGGCTGATGTGGTAGCTGCTGCTGTGGCTGATGCGCAGAGCCAGCAGATGGCCGATTCACTGATCAGTGGTGAAGCCGCACTGATTCTGCTTGGCAATGTTGTCCAGCATCATCCGCAGTACGCTGCAATGCGCCAGATCGCGCAGACTCTGGCGGATATCGTCGGT
This sequence comes from uncultured Burkholderiales bacterium, assembly GCA_964495595.1. Classification (GTDB taxonomy): domain Bacteria; phylum Pseudomonadota; class Gammaproteobacteria; order Burkholderiales; family SCOH01; genus CALMFQ01. The sequence continues at coordinate 19,574 of CAZBWH010000048.1, forward strand.
GCCAAGCTGGCAATTCCGGCTGAAGCGGCCAATTCGGTTGGTGCTTATATCGCTGGCGCGGTACCGCACAAGGGGGCCTTGGACGGCACTGCGAAGACTGGCCTGAATGCAGCGCAGATGCTCGCAGCGCCGCTGAAGGCATATCTGCTGCTCAACACCGACATCGAGTCCGATAGCAACGATGGCGCCAAGGCGCTGGCTTCTCTGAACGCCGCCGACATGGTGGTATACATGAGCCCGCTCAGCAATGCAGCGGCGGAGCAGTACGCCGACGTGATGCTACCGGTTTCGCCGTTTACCGAAACGTCCGGTTCGTTCATTAACACCGCCGGCTTGGTGCAAAGTTTCAACGGTGTGGTAAAGCCCTTGGGCGAAACCCGCCCGGCCTGGAAAGTGTTGCGCGTATTGGCAAATCTGCTGCAATTGCCGGGTTTCGATTATTTGACGTCGGAAGCCGCGCGTGACGAATTGCTGGGCGATGGCAGCGCAATTGCTGCGCTGTTGAACAATACCCTGACGGCGGCAACCGTTGCAGCAACCCCGGTTGCCGGCTTGCAGCGTATCGGTGATGTACCGCTGTATCAGGCGGATCAACTGGTTCGTCGCGCAGAGTCGCTGCAGTTGACCAAGGACGCAGGCAAAACTGCCGCATTGATGTCGGCTGCAACGCTGGCACAACTCGGCGTTGTCTCCGGCACCAAAGTCAAGGTCAGCCAGGGCGGAGCCGGACTGACGCTGGTAGCAGAACAGGATGATCGCGTGGCCGATGGCTGCGTGCGTGTGATGGGTGGCCACCCGGCAAACAGTAGCCTCGGTGCCTTGTTCGGCGCGATCAGTTTGGAGCGTGCATAAATGCTGGAAATGATTCAGGACCTGATTGGCCAGCCGGCCGGACTCGCAGTCTGGACCATGATCAAGATTCTGGTGATCGTACTGCCGCTATTGGGCTGCGTGGCTTATCTGACGCTGGCGGAGCGCAAGATCATCGGCTGGATGCAGATTCGTATCGGCCCCAACCGCGTCGGCCCGCTGGGTTTACTGCAGCCGATTGCCGATGCAGTCAAGGCGATGTTCAAAGAAATCATCCTGCCTACACAGGCCAACAAATCGTTGTTCGTGTTTGCACCGATCCTGTCGATCGCGCCGGCACTGGCAGCTTGGGCAGTTGTGCCGTTTACCGACAAGTTGGTATTGGCGAATATCGATGCGTCGCTGCTGTACATCATGTCGATCAGCTCGATGGGTGTTTACGGCATCATCATTGCGGGCTGGGCTTCCAACTCGAAGTACGCGTTCCTTGGCGCGATGCGTTCAGCAGCGCAGATGGTTTCGTACGAAATCGCCATGGGTTTTGCATTGATCGGTGTGTTGATGGTGTCGTCGAGCCTGAATTTCGTCGAAATCGTCAATCAACAGGCCAAAGGTCTCGGTGGTGGCAGCCTGTTGAGCTGGAACTGGATTCCGCTGTTTCCCTTGTTCTTGGTCTACATCATATCCGGCGTTGCCGAAACCAATCGTGCACCATTTGACGTGGCCGAAGGTGAATCCGAAATCGTGGCCGGCTTCCATGTGGAGTATTCGGGCATGACTTTCGCGGTGTTTTTCCTTGCGGAATACGCCAACATGATCCTGATTTCGGTGTTGACTGCACTGATGTTCCTCGGTGGCTGGCTCTCGCCGTTTCCGCAGAGTTGGGGTTTGCTTGGGGCCGCCAGTATCTTCTGGCTCTTGGCCAAAGTGGCGTTCCTGCTGTTCTGCTTCCTGTGGATTCGTGCAACATTCCCGCGTTATCGCTATGACCAGATCATGCGTCTGGGCTGGAAGGTGTTCCTGCCGGTGTGCATGATTTTCATTCTGGTGCTCGGCGCCTGGATGCAAACCCGCTTCTCCTTGTGGTAATCAACGAGGGAAAGAGAAAAAGCGAAATGGAAAAACTGCCTAACTTCTTCAAGACCTTCCTGCTGTTTGAGCTGTTCAAAGGCATGGCGGTGACCGGACGACATCTGTTCGCCCGTAAGATTACGGTCGAATACCCGGAAGAACGTACGCCTGTAAGCCCCCGGTTCCGCGGCCTGCATGCGTTGCGGCGTTATCCGAATGGTGAAGAGCGTTGTATTGCCTGCAAACTGTGCGAGGCAGTATGTCCGGCAATGGCGATTACCATCGAATCGGAACAGCGTGCCGACAATACCCGCCGCACTACTCGCTATGATATCGATCTGACCAAATGTATCTTCTGCGGCTTCTGCGAAGAGTCCTGCCCGGTCGACTCGATTGTCGAGACGCATGTCTTCGAATATCACGGTGAGAAGCGGGGTGACCTGCTGTACACCAAGCCGATGTTACTGGCGGTTGGCGACAAATATGAATCCGAGATTGCCAAGGCTCGTGAGCAAGATGCCAAATACCGCTGAATTCAAGTTTGAACGCTGTTGGCCAATTCAAATTTAAGTCTGGAACATTATGAATTTCCAAACGATTGTTTTTTACGTACTGGCGGCGATCCTGCTTGCGTCCGCATTGAGTGTGATCACGGCCAAAAATCCAGTGCATGCAGCGCTGTCCTTGGTACTTTCCTTTTTTACCGCATCTGGATTATGGATCTTGTTGCAGGCTGAGTTTTTAGCGATCTCTCTGGTGCTGATCTACGTCGGTGCGGTGATGGTCTTGTTCCTGTTTGTGGTAATGATGCTGGACATCAATTTTGAGCAATTGCGCCAGGGGTTCTGGAAAAATCTACCACTTGCCGGCACGGTTGCGGCAGTAATGGCGATTGAGCTTGTATTGCTGCTGACAGCCAGGGATGCCGGTATTGATCGTGGCACTATTCCAGCCGTGGCCGAGGGCTATTCCAATACCAAGGAATTGGGCAAGGTTCTGTACACCGATTACATTTATCCATTCGAAATCGCCGCGATGATTCTGCTGGTGGCGCTGGTAGCCGCAGTGGCGCTGACTCTGCGCAAGCGCAAGGAGAGCAAGTATGTCGACCCGGCGCTGCAGGCCAAGGTGAAACGTCATGACCGTATCCGTATGGTTGCCATGGTTGCCGAAAAGCGCAGTGCCGGTGATGAATCGGTTTCCAGTTAACGCAGTATCCGGATTGTAATAGAGGATCGGCCCGTGCTCTCCCTGACTCATTATCTTGTCTTGGCATCGATTCTGTTTGCCATCAGCGTGTTTGGCATTTTTCTGAACCGCAAGAATCTGATCGTGTTACTGATGGCCATCGAATTGATGCTGTTGGCGGTTAACATGAATTTCATCGCCTTTTCCCAGTTTATGGGAGATACAGCAGGTCAGCTGTTTGTGTTTTTCATCCTTACGGTTGCGGCTGCCGAATCTGCCATCGGCCTGGCAATTCTGGTGGTGTTGTTCCGCAATTTGCGCACCATCAATGTCGAAGATATCGATCAACTGAAAGGTTGATGTAATACCGGCTGCCAGCCATCGAATTCTGCTGGCAGCAAAACGAATTCCGAGAAGAAAGCAGCGTTTAAATCATGTCCGATATGAAATCATTGTTGTTGATGATTCCGCTGGCGCCGTTGGCGGGTGCGATTCTGGCCGGCCTGTTTGGCAAGGCCATCGGCCGCACCGGCGCCCATCTGGTGACCATTCTGGGTGTCGCCATCGCGTTTGCCGGTTCGGCTTATACGCTGCATGGCTTGTTGAACGGTCAACCGGTATTCAACGGTACGGTGTATACGTGGCTAACCATCAACGGTATCGAATTCAATGTCGGTTTCCTGGTAGATAACCTGACCGCGATGATGATGTGCGTGGTGACTTTTGTGTCGCTGATGGTGCATGTCTACACCATTGGTTACATGCATGAAGATCCGGGTTATCAGCGTTTCTTCTCGTATATTTCGCTATTTACTTTCTCGATGCTGATGCTGGTGATGTCGAACAACTTTGTCCAGCTG
>CAZBWH010000049.1:0-23461 GCA_964495595.1 uncultured Burkholderiales bacterium
AGGATCATTCGTGCTGCCCCATTGCTTCGCCCATGCGGAGTGCTTTGCCGGGGTGCCAGCCCGGATTGAAAAGGATGGTCTGGCGGGGAAACAGCATCACCACCGTCGATCCTAGCAAAAACCGCCCCATTTCCTCGCCCTGCTTCAGCGCAATCGCCTGATCCTGGTAGTGCCAGTCGGTAATCCGCCCCGGGCGCGGTGGATTGACCGTGCCATGCCAGACAGTGGCCATGCTGCCCACGACTGTTGCTCCGACCAGCACCAGGACAAACGGCCCGTAGGCGGTGTCGAACAGGCATACCACCCGTTCGTTGCGGGCAAACAGCCCCGGCACGCCACGGGCGGTAACCGGGTTGACGGAAAACAGCGCGCCCGGTACATAAATCATCCGCGTCAGCCGGCCGTCGAGCGGCATGTGGATGCGGTGGTAGTCGCGCGGGCTGAGGTAGAGCGTGGCAAATGCTCCGTCAGTAAATTGCGCGGCCAGGGCCGCATCGCCGGCAAGCAGGGTGCGGCAGCTGTAGTGATGCTGCTTGGCCTGGAAAATCTGATCCTGCCGGATAACGCCGAACTGGCTGATGGCGCCGTCGACCGGGCAGGCGAAATCGGCGTCGGCCAGCGGCCGCACCCCTGGCCGTAACGGCCGGGTGAAAAAATCGTTGAAAGTTGGATAGCTGGCGATGTCCGGATTCGCTGCTTCGCTCATATCGACCTGATAGCGTTTGACGAACCAGCGAATGGTCTCGGTTGTCAGGCTGCCGGCACGGGCCGACGCGAGTTGGCCGGCCAGGCGGGTAAGGGCTTGTTTGGGCAGCAGATACTGCGGCAGAACGGCGATTCGATCTAGCAAAATGAACATTCCTCAATGGCAGATGGCCGATTATATATCGGCCATCTGCCTACCGCCCGCCCGAGTGTCAGGCGAACAGGCTGGCGGGAATCAGCGCCGGCTGGTCGGCTGCCGTGGTGGCAACGCCGTTGGGGTGATGCAAGGGGAAGTGACCGTCGATCAACCGGTTGAGATCCGTCAGATGCTGTGCCGTGGCGTGCAGGTAGTCGTCGAAGCGTTGCACCAGGCGTTTGTCGATGCGGCGGGTGCTGCGGTAGATGATCGACGGCAGCCTGCCACGGCGCAAGCCCTGATCGGCGTGGGCCAGCCGGCGGATCGCTTGCTCGGCCAGTGGCTGGGGGCAGTGAAAGTGATGGGCCACGAAGGGCGCCAGCTGGCTGGACTGGCTGAGCAGCAGCTCGGCGGGCGGTGCCTGCAGGCGGTCGGCAATATGTCGATCCATGGCCCATTCACACAGCGCGTGGGTCAGGGTGGGCCAGTTGAACCAGCGCTGTTCATGGTCGGGAACAAAGTGATGATGCGCGATTACATCGACCAGCAGGTGGCTGGCGTAGCCCAGTGCAATGGCCTGATCGGCGGGCTGCGGGCTGGCCAGCATCTGCCGGGCCAGGTCCCAATCGTGGCTGGCACGGAACGACGGGGTTTTCATCCAGCCCGCCAGCAGCGCGAGGTCTGGCAGACTGGCTCCGGCCATCACCAGGCGGGGAAATGCGGCCGCCGCCCGCCGGAACGCCGGGTGGCTCAGCGGGACAGCTGCCAGGGTCAGCTGGGCAAACCAGGTGTGGGTGTACAGCCCCCAGGCGAATGCCGGCTCGGCAAGCAGCATGAGCGATAGGGCGCTGATGATGAGGTGCAGGCGATCGGTTTTCATGCAGCCAGTCTGGCGCGATGGTTTGACAGCGCCATGAACCGATGATGAAGCGATTGTGACTGCCGGTAGCGTTTCTTGCTGGCGCAACCGATCCGTCGCAAATCCGGCGGGCTGCCAGCGTGCTAGAATCGGCGCACCAGAAAACAGGGGGGAGGAAACAGAACAATGCATACGCTGATTTGCGGCTCGATGGCCTACGACACCATCATGGTGTTCAACGACCATTTCAAGAACCACATTCTGCCGGACAAGGTGCACATGCTGAATGTGGCCTTTCTGGTGCCGGAGATGCGCCGCGAGTTTGGCGGCTGTGCCGGCAATATCGCCTACAACCTGAAAGCCATCGGTGGTGAACCGCTGATCATGGCGACGGTGGGCGACGATTTCGGCGTGTACCGGGCGCGGCTCGAATCGCTGAACATCCTGCAATCGCATATCCGCCATGTGCCGCAGAGCTTTACTGCCCAGGCGTTTATTACCACCGATCTGGACGACAACCAGATCACTGCCTTCCATCCCGGCGCGATGAGCCAGTCGCACCTGAACCGGGTTGAGGATGCACAGAAAGTTTCGCTCGGCATCATCGCGCCGGATGGCCGGGATGGCATGGTGCAGCATGCGCAGCAGTTCCGTGACGCACAGATCCCGTTCATTTTCGATCCGGGCCAGGGCCTGCCGATGTTCAACGGCGACGAGCTGTTGCAGTTTGTCGATCTGGCCGATTTTGTGACGGTCAACGATTACGAAGCCGAAATGCTGCAGGAGCGCACCGGCTTGGCGCTGGCGCAGATTGCCGACAGGGTGGAGGCACTGATCGTTACCCGTGGCGGCGAGGGATCGCAGATTTTTGCCGGCGGTAAACTGATCGAGATTCCGTGCGTTAAGGCAGAACAGATTATCGACCCGACCGGCTGTGGCGACGCCTACCGTGCCGGCTTGCTGTATGGCATCCAGCTGGGCCTGGACTGGCAGCAGACCGGCCGCCTCGCATCGTTGCTCGGCTCGATCAAGATCGCCAGCCGTGGTGGTCAGAATCATTCTATCTACCGTGATCTGATTGCCGACCGATACCAGCAGGCATTCGGCGAGCGTATCTGGTAACCGTTTGAGGAGCAGCATTATGGTTCGCAATACATGCCTGGTTTCCGCCCTGTGTGCGGTGGCCGTCCTGACCACCGGCTGTGCAGGCAGCCTGACCGGTGAAACCTATTCCCGCGAGAATGCCCGGGTGATGCAGCAGGTGCAACGTGCCACCGTGACCGCCGTGCGGCTGGTGAAGCTGGAAGGCACCAATTCCGGTGTCGGCACCATTGCCGGCGCCGGCCTGGGGGGCATTGCCGGCAGCGAGCTGGGCAAGGGACACGGCAGTGTCGCCGGCGCGATTGCCGGCGTGGTGATCGGCGGGATTGTGGGTACGGCGATGGAAAACAAGGGCACCCAGACCCAGGGTATCGAAATCACGGTGAAAATGAACGACGGCCGCGAAGTAGCGATTGTGCAGGAACACAACCCGAACGAAATGTTTCAGGTTGGGGAGCAGGTGCGGCTGATTACCGTCCGTGGCGAAACCCGGGTGGCGAAAAACTGAGCCGGACCCCGCTCACCCAGCCGCTGCCCGTGCAGCGGCTTTTTTTATTCCCATTCGGCCCGCAAATCCGCGCCATTCAGCACATGACTGCAACTCAGCCGCCATTGGCTGCCGTCCGGCAGCATATCGAGCGATTTGCCGTGACGGGCCAGCACATTGCGTTCCTTGTTGCCCATCGGCAGCACGGCGCCTGCCTGCACAGTCACCCTGACGGCGCAAGTGCCGCAGGTACCCAGCCCGCAGCGCCAGTGCAGGGGCAAGTCAGCCAGCCGTGCCAGATCCAGCAGGGTGGTCTGGCCGTCTGGCTGGTAGGTGACGCAGTGCGGTATTCCGGTCGGGCCGATGAATGCCACGCAGGCCATTGCTGCCTGGTCCGTTTGCTTGCCTACTATCGGATGGTATAAAGGATTTTGACGGTTGGTGGCAATTTGCTCTGGTCGGTGTAGGCGATCAGGTTCGGGTTGTTGGTGACCAGATCGATCAGGTCTTGCGGGTTGTCGAGCTCTTTGGGCGGCTGGCCGGCGCCGGTAAAAACCATTTTAGCCCAGTAGGCTTTGGTTTGATTGCGGGTTTTGCCGCTCAGTTTCAGGTAGAACTCGTCACGCACCGGCCCGACTGGCAGGTCGATCGGAATGGCTTTCTGGCCATCGGGAAACTCGTCGTGCTTGCCCAGAAACAGTTTGTCAGCCAAGTCGAGGCTGATGCTGCTGTTGGGGTTTTTGATGCTGGTGATGATGTTCAGTTCGGCAGCATGAGCGCAGCTGAGACCCAAGGGGAGCCCGGCGCAGGCAGCCAGCAAAATCGTTTGCATGTTCATGGCGGTTCCCCTGTTCAGAAGGTGAAATCAATGCTGGCGCTGATGACCGAAACGTTGTGTTTTTCGGCAATGAAGGAGGGCGTAGCGTTATTGAAATTGCCTTTTGATCCGGCAGGTTTGGCCACCCGGTCGGCCTGTAGTTTCAGGGCAATGTTGTCGAGCGCATCCCAGCGGCAACCAATCGACCAAGTGTTCTGATCCTGTTTGGTGGTGAAGCCATTGATGAAGCTGTTGACGGTACCGGCGGCGCGCTGCAGTGCGGTGGGGGTACCGGCGACATTGATCAGCGGCAGATTGAATTGTTCGGTGGTTTTCAGCCGGGCGTGTGACACGTAGGGGATGAATTGGCCCAGTCGGTAGCCACCGAGTAGATACCAGGCATCCTTGTTCATATAGGCGTTGCCATCGGCCTTGCTGATCGAATATTCGCTCAGCAGCAGTACTTTGTCCTTGTCGTAGCCGTAGCCAAAGGTGAGGAAGCTGGCGTTGTTGCCGTCCAGTTGCAGATTGCCCTGTGCGGTGGCTGCGTTGGGGATGTTGTTGGCGGCGAGTGTGGCGAGCGAGTTGCTTAGCAGGGTGTAGTTATCGGCCTGCGAATGAATCTTGAATCGGGCGTAGGCGCTGCGCAGTGTCGAGCCGTGAAATTCGCCGCTGAGGGTGGCCATGGCGATGTCGAATTCGAAATTGGCGCCACCGTTGGACTGCAGGCTGAGCTTGCGTTTGCCAGCCAGCACCTTGCTGCCGAGCATCAGCTCACCCAGCCGCTTGCGGTAGCCGATGTCGGCGCCGTCGAGGTGGGTCAGGATGTTTTGCGAATACACCTCGGCCGGCACCCGCAGCGGGGTGAGTGCGTAACCGACATTCTGGAAGTCAGCCAGCATGAACATGGGAGTCTGCACCCGTCCGCCGCGCAGATACATGCCGAATTGGGTCTGGTAGCGCAGGTTCAGCCATTCGAATTCGGCACGCGAGGTGTTGTCGGAATGGCGGCGTGACATCAGTTGTGCCGTGGCGGTCAGGCCGCTAGCCAGCGTGGCATCGGCCTGCAGGGCAAATTTGGTGTCCAGCGATGAATCGAGGGTATTGGTCAGGCCGCTGCCGTAGCGTTGTTCGATATTCAACACATAATCAGCATCGTGGCCATTGCTGCGCAGCACGCCGAGGGTGCCGAAGCCGGAAAACCTGACCGGCGGTTCGTCACCGGCCAGGGCCTGGCCGCAACTGGCGAGCGCGACCAGGGTGGTCATCAGTCGGAGTTTCATGGTGATCCTTTCGTGAGAATGAGGCAGGCGCGGCCAGCGGCCCCGTTTCTGAACGATAGAATCAGCCCGGATCGATAGCAAGCCCGCTACAGGCGCAGCTTGGCGGCCGGGGCTGGCGCCGCTTGCCGGTGGTCGAGATAGTCTTGCAGTTGCTTGTCCCAGTCGGCCAGCACACGCTCGGCCGCCAGTTGCTTCACGTGTCCGTAACCCCGGATTTTCTCGGCCAGGGCGGCAATCCCGGCGGCCTGGGGCAGGTTGTCGCGGCGTAGCTGGCTGAGCAGGGTGTCCAGTGTAGTGTCGTATTTGGCGATCAGCCGCCGCTCCAGTTTGCGGTCAGGTTGCCAGCCGAACGGGTCGAAGCGGGTGCCGCGCAGCCATTTAAACCGCGCCAGCCATTTGAAGGCCGGCAGCAGCCACGGGCCGAGGTCAAATTTGCGGCCATCCTTGCCAAGTCGCGCCCAGCTGGCACCAAGGTGAAACTGCAGGCTGAAGTCGCCGCTGAACTGTTCGCCGAGCTGTTGCTGGAACGTACCGTCGCTGTAAAGCCGCGCCACTTCGTATTCATCCTTGTACGCCAGCAGCTTGAAATAGCCGCGTGCCACGCTGCGGGTGAGGATTTCCGAATTCGGGTCCAGCCGCTTTTCGGCTGCGGTGACCATTTCTACCCGCTGCCGGTAGCGCTCGGCGTAGGCTTCGTTCTGGTAGGCTGCCAGATACTCGGCGCGGTGTTCGATGATTTCGCCCAGCGTGGTTTCCAGCGCCCGCTGCAGGGTGCGCTGCAGCTCGGGAAATGCGATGCGCTCGACCCGTGCCGGATCGACGGCGGCGTGGCGTCCCCAGGCAAAGGCCTGTTGGTTCATGGTGACGGTCGAGCCGTTCAGTGCAATGGCTTCGAGTATTGCCGCTTCGGAGACCGGAATCAGGCCCAGCTGCCAGGCGCAGCCGAGCATGAACATGTTGGCGGCGATGCTGTCGCCCAGCAGTGCGGTGGCGATCCGGGTGGCATTGATGAAGTGGATCTGCTCTTCACCGACTGCATCGGTGAGGGTTTGTTCCATCGAGGCGGCCGGAAAGCGCAGATCGGGGTTGTGCAGCACCTCGCCGGTGGGAGAGGGGTAGGCATTGATCAGCGCACGGGTCGCTCCCTGGCGAATCTTGGCCAGGCAGTCGTTGGTGGCGGCCACGACCAGGTCGCAGCCCAGAATGGCATTGGCGTCGCCAGCGGCAATGCGCACGGCGTGCAGTTGATGCTGGCGTGCGGCAAAACGTACATGGCTGGTTACTGCGCCGCCTTTTTGCGCCAGCCCGGTCTGATCGAGCACGGTGACGCCGATATTGTCGATCCGCGCGGCCACTCCCAGTACGCCGCCGATGGTGACGATGCCGGTGCCGCCGATGCCGGTGACCAGCAGACCGTAAGGCGCGGCCAGAGCGGGCAGGGTGGGGTGCGTCAGCGGTGGCAGACTGTTTAGCGCATCGCCGGCCTTGCGGTCGCGGCGAATCTGCACGTCGCCTTCCAGCGTGACCAGTGCCGGGCAGAAGCCTTTCAGGCAGGAAAAATCCTTGTTACACGATGATTGGTCGATCTGGCGCTTGCGGCCGAACGGGGTTTCGACCGGCACGACCGACAGGCAGTTGGATTTGTCGGCACAATCACCGCAGCCTTCGCACACCCGTTCGTTGATGAATACCCGCCGAGGCGGGTCGACCAGCTTGCCTCGCTTGCGCCGGCGGCGTTTTTCGGCGGCGCAGGTCTGGTCGTGGATCAGGATGGTGACGCCGGGCTCGGTGCGCAATTGCTTCTGGATCGTATCCAGTTCGTCGCGGTGATGCACGGTGACCTCGTCGGCCAGATCGTCGACCAGGTCGTATTTGTCTGGCTCGTCGCTGGTGATGACGATCCGGCCCACGCCTTCGGCGGCCAGTTGCCGGGTGAGCATTGGCACGGTCAGCGTGCCGTCGACGTGCTGGCCGCCCGTCATTGCTACCGCGTCGTTGTAAAGAATCTTGTAAGTGATGTTGACCTTGGCCGCCACTGCGGCGCGGATCGCCAGGATGCCGGAGTGGAAATAGGTGCCGTCGCCGAGGTTGGCGAAAATGTGCGGCGTATTGCTGAATGGCGCGATGCCGATCCACGGTACGCCTTCGCCACCCATCTGGGTGTAGGTTTTGGTGCTGGGGTAGATCCAGGTGGCCATGTAGTGGCAGCCGATGCCGGCCAGCGCCACCGAGCCGTCCGGCAGCCGGGTGCCGGTGTTGTGCGGGCAGCCGGAGCAGTAGTAGGGTACCCGTGGGATCACCTCGCGTGGTTGCTGTAGTTGTTGTTCTTTCTGCTCCAGAAACGCCAGCCGGTCGCGGATCACCAGGCTGGTGAAATAGCGGCCGATGCGGCTGGCGATGACCCGGGCAATCATTGCCGGGGTCAGCTCGCCGCAGGCCGGCAGCAGCCAGCGGCCCCCCGGCAGCACCCATTCGCCTTGTTCGTCGAATTTGCCGATCACGCGCGGGCGCACGTCTTCTCGCCAGTTGTAGAGCTGTTCCTTGAGCTGGTATTCGATCACCTGGCGTTTTTCTTCCACTACCAGGATTTCTTCCAGCCCCTCGGCGAACGCATGCACGCCTTCCGGCTCCAGCGGCCAGGTGAGGCCGATCTTGAACACACGCAGGCCGATCTCCGAGGCCATTTTCTCGTCGATGCCCAAGTCGTCCAGCGCCTGCATCACGTCCAGATAAGACTTGCCGGCGGTGATGATGCCCAGCCGGGGGGCCGGGCTGTCGATGACAATCCGGTTGAGATGATTGGTGCGGGCGTAGGCCAGCACGGCGTACAGCTTGTGGTGCAACAGCCGCTCTTCAATGGCCAGGCCGGGATCGGGCCAGCGGATGTTCAGGCCGCCTTCGGGCATGGCGAAGTCGGTGGGCAGGTCGATGTCTACCCGCACCGGGTCGACTTCGACAATGGCTGAAGATTCCACGGTGTCCGACACGGCTTTCAAGGTCACCCAGCAGCCGGAGTAGCGGCTCATCGCCCAGCCGTGGATGCCGAAATCGAGGAATTCCTGCACCCCGGCCGGATTCAGTACCGGGATCATCAAGGCATCAAAAACGTGGTCGGTCTGGTGCGGCAGGGTGGAGGATTTGGCGGCGTGGTCGTCGCCTGCAATCAGCAGCACTCCGCCGAATTGGGCGCTGCCGGCAGCATTGCCGTGGCGGAACACGTCGCCGCAGCGATCGACCCCCGGCCCCTTGCCGTACCACATCGCAAACACGCCCTCGACTTTCGGCTTGGGAAACAAGCCGACTTGCTGGGTGCCCCAGACTGCGGTGGCGGCAAGGTCTTCGTTCAGGCCGGGCTGAAACTGGACGTTGTGCAATGACAGATAATGCGCTGCCCGGCCGAATTCCTGATCCAGTCCGCCTAGCGGTGAGCCGCGATAGCCACTGACAAAGCCGGCGGTGTGCCGCCCCGATATTGCATCGCGCTGCGCCTGCAGCATCGGCAGCCGCACCAGCGCCTGGATGCCGGTGAGGAACACCCGGCCGTGATCGAGGCGGTATTTGTCGTCCAGCGAAAGAGGGTGGTTCATGATGCGTCCTCGCTTCTTGAGAGTGCGCTGATGGGTTGGCGCTTTGCGCGTCACCCCGCTTGCCAAATCAATCAGCGCCTCTCGTGTGGAAAACGGCACAGCATCAGGCGTGGCCGGTTGTGTATATCAGCAAAGCCTGATGTTATTTACTCTAGACCGCCCGCCCGGCAGGCGCCAAGCCCGGGGCGCCGGCCGGTAGTCATCGGCCTGGGAGCCAATAGGGGCGCGGCCTGCAGGCCGCGCCCCTATTGGCTCCCAGTCCGGCTCCTGTGCGCCGGTTTGGCCGTGCCCGGCTCTGGGCTTATAATCCCCGCCTTCGTGTCGAGTCGGGTTCTGGGTCAATAGATGAGTGCTTCGGTTGTGCAGCAAAGCCGCCGCCTGGTGGTGAAAGTCGGCAGCAGTCTGGTTACCAATGAGGGGCGTGGCCTCGATCACGCAGCGCTGTCGCGCTGGGCGAGCGAAATTGCCGAGCTCAACCGGCTGGGTAAACAGGTGGTGCTGGTCAGCTCCGGCGCAATTGCCGAAGGTCTGCAGCGGCTGGGCTGGAAATCCCGCCCCAAGGCGCTGCACGAATTGCAGGCCGCTGCTGCCGTCGGCCAGATGGGGCTGGTGCAGGCGTATGAAAGCTGTTTCCGCCAACACGGGCTGAAAACCGCGCAAATCCTGCTGACCCACGAAGACCTGGCCGACCGCACCCGTTACCTGAATGCCCGCTCGACGCTACTGACGCTGCTGAGCCTGGGCGTGATCCCGATCATCAACGAGAACGACACCGTTACCACCGAAGAAATCAAGGTTGGCGATAACGACACCCTTGGCTCGTTGGTGACCAACCTGATCGAAGCCGACATGCTGATCATTCTCACCGACCAGCAGGGCTTGTACACCGCCGACCCGCGCAAGAATCCGGACGCACAATTCGTGCACGAAGCCGTAGCCGGCACGCCGGAGCTGGAAGATATGGCCGGCGGCGCCGGCAGCAGTGTCGGTACCGGCGGCATGATCACCAAGATCATCGCCGCCAAACGTGCCGCCCGCAGCGGTGCACATACCGTGATCGCCTGTGGCCGCGAACAGGATGTATTGCGACGGCTGGCCAACGCCGAGCCGATCGGCACCCGGCTGATGGCGCGCACCTCGCCGCTGGCCGCGCGCAAGCAGTGGCTGGCCGATCATCTGCAGCTGCGCGGCAGCGTGGTGCTCGATGCCGGCGCGGTGCAGGCGTTGCAGAAGGATGGCGTCAGCCTGCTGCCGGTCGGCGTGGCCGAGGTGCAGGGCGAATTCCTGCGCGGCGAGGTGGTCAGCTGCCGCGCCCCGGACGGCCGCGAAATCGCCCGTGGCCTGATCAATTACAGCGCCGATGAGGCGCGCCGCATCATGCGTTTGCCGAGCAGGCAGATCGAAGCCGTGCTCGGTTACGTGGACGAACCGGAATTGATCCATCGCGACAACCTGGTCTTACTCTAATCATGAGAGCCCTGATGGATTGGCTGCGCCGCGTGCCTTGCACGTCATCCCGTTGGCCCGATCAATCAGCGCCTTCCCATCCAAGGAGCAGCGAAATGAATCCACGGCACACCCTGCCAACCCTTCTGACCGCCAGCCTGCTGGCGCTGGCTGCCCACGCTGCCGCTGCCGGCATCGAGCCTGGCCAGTGGGAATTCAGCGTCAAGACCGATGTCGAAGGCCTGCCGCCTGCCCAGCATCCGCTCAAGCTGGCCCGCTGCATCAGCAACCAGGATGCCGACAACCTGCTCAAGCTGTTGCCACTGGCGCCCGGCGCCACTCCCGATACCTGCAGCGTGACCGAGCGGCACCAGACCGGCAGCAAGCTGACTTACCGCATCAGCTGCCCTGGCATGCCCAGCGTCACCACCACCGGCGAAGCCACCCTGGCTGGTGCAGCGCTCAACGGCGCGGCCACTTCGCGGCTCGATGCCGTCAGTTACCACAAGCAGTTGCAGCAAAGCTACAGCGGCAAGCGCACCGGCCCCTGCCGCTGAGCAGCCGGTTTACTTTGCCGGTCAGCCGGCCTACAGTGCAAATTCCATTTCATCGAAAGGGGCGTTACATGAAACGTATTCTGGGCCTGCTGGCGCTAACCGTAGCCGGATCGGCTTTGGCCGCACCGGCTGCCAACATGCAGGAAGGCGAGTGGGAAATCTCCACCAAAATGACCATGCCGGGCATGCCGATGCAAATGCCGGCCACCAGCGTAAAAATCTGCGTCACCAAGCAAGACATCGCCGAAGGGCGCAAGACCCTGCCGCAAGCCTCCGACAACAAGAACAAGTGCGAGATGCTCAACCAGAACATGTCCGGAAACACCGTCAGCTACAAGATGGTCTGCAGTGGCGAGCAGAAAATGACCATGACCGGGTCGATCACCTATTCCGGCACCTCGTATTCGGGCAAATCCAAGGTCGAAATGTCCGGCGGCCCGCACGGCAACATGGTCATGGAGCAAGACTACGCAGCCCGGCGCGTGGGCGAGTGCAAGAAAAAATGACCCTGCCTTGATTGGCTTGCCGGGCGCTGCCCGCCACCCGGAATCAATCAGACGCCGCTCAGCGCAAAGTTGAAGCGGCGTTGTTGTTTTTGCCCGTCGTCGGCAAAGCTGCGCTCGATAAACTCGACCTGCTGCCGCTGCAATCGCAGCAAGGTCGATGCACGGGTGCCGTAGCCGGGAGCGCTGACGAAAATCGACGCCAGCCGGCGTTCCCACTCCAGGCCGATGCCAGTGTCCGGCAGGCAGGTATCCGGCGGAATGTCGCGGTCTGCCAGCAAGGCAAACAGCGTTGCCTCGTCCAGAGCGCAATCCGCCAGGTGAGCCGCTAGGCCTTGTTTCAGCTTGCCCACCTTGGGCCACGGCGTATCCAGCAGGTGATTCGATACCACGTACAGCCCCGCCAGCAAGATGTCGGCCCGCTGTTCGGTGCTGGACAGGTAGACCAGTTGTACGCCGTCGAACAGCAGCAGGTTGAAACCGTTGTAGTCCGCCAGACGTGGCAGCAGGCTGGCGGCATACGCCGGTGCGGCTTGCCCGCTGCGCAGAAAGCCGGCAACCAGCTCGCCACGGCTGGGCGACTGGGGCTTGAGGTTGGCCGGATCGCGGAAATTGGTCAGCGCTGCCACCCGGCCGCTGCGGCTCATGGCCAGCCAGCTACCGCCGGCCTGCAGGTCGCGCCCGCCGAGAATGTCAGGCGCGTCCGGCCACCAGTCGGCCGGTGCGGTGGGGCGGCTGAAGAATTCATCCCGGTTGGCGGCAACCAGCAGCGGATAAGCGGGGTGTTGGCGATAGCTGAGGGCAATGATGCACATTTGCGTTTTGGCGTGGCTTGCAATAGATTGGCGGGCTTGCAAAACAGGATGATTGTCATGGAATTCGACCAGCAAATCGATCTCTCCGGCCTCAATTGCCCATTGCCGATCCTGCGCACCAAAAAGGCTCTGGCCACGCTGCAGTCTGGCCAGGTTCTCAAGGTCATTGCCACCGATCCGGCAACGCCGAAAGACTTTGACGCCTTCGCCCGCCAGACCGGCAACACCCTGCTGCAGTCGGCGGAGGAGGGCGGTAAATTCCTGTTCTGGCTGCGTCGCAAGTAGCGGCCGTCAGCTGTGGGCCCTGAGCCAGCGCAGGAATTCCACCGCCGGCATGGCCCGTCCGTACAGGAACCCCTGAGCCTCCTGGCAACCCATCTGTTGCAGGATCGTCGCCTGGGCTTCGGTTTCCACCCCTTCAGCAATCACCGTCATCGACAGGTTCTGCCCCAGTCGCACGATCATTTCTGCAATGCTGGTGCGTGAAGCAGTCGAGTCAATGTGCGCCACGAAGGCGCGGTCGATTTTCAACCGGTCGACATTCAGTTTCTGCAGGTAAGACAGCGATGAAAAACCGGTGCCAAAATCGTCGATTGCCAGCGATACGCCCAAGGCTTTGAGCTGGCCGAGGATGCTCTCCATGGCCAGCGCTCCTTCCATTGCGACCGATTCGGTGATCTCCAGTTCCACCATCGCCGGGTTGATACCGATGTCGTCCAGCACCCGTTTGACCATGCCGACAAAGCCGGGGCTGCGAAACTGCACCATCGAGACATTGATGGCGATGCGCATCTCGGGAAAGCCGGTCTGATGCCAGCGCCGTGCCTCGACACAGGCCGAGCGCAGCACCCATTCCCCCAGGTCGATGATCAATCCGGAATATTCCGCCAGTGGAATGAAGCGGTCAGGCGAGACATTACCCGCCGGCGTGTGCCAGCGCAGCAGTGCCTCTGCGCCAATGACGCGGCCCGGCTGCTGCAGATCGATCTGGGGCTGATAATGCAGCTCCAGCCCCTGCGCTTCGATCGCAGCACGCAGATCGTGCAGCAGCGTCAGGCGGGTTTTGGTTTCGTGCTCCATTTCTTCGGTGTAATAGCACGAGCGGCCACGCATGTTGTTCTTGGCACGGTTCAGGGCAATGTGTGCGTGTTGCATCAGTGTCTGGGCCGAGGCGGCTTGCTGATCCAGCCGAACCAGTCCGATCGTGCCTCTCACCCGCAGGAAATACTCGCTGACGCCGAACGGCGAGTCGAACTGCCGCAGTAGCCGCTGTGGGTCGACCTGCTCGTCCGGGCCGAACACGGCAAACGTGTCGGCGGCAATCCTTGCCAGCACCGTTGGCCGCTGCAGGCTGCCTTGTACGCGCTCGGCAACGGCCTTCAACAGCTTGTCACCATTCTCGTGCCCCAGCGCATCGTTGATTTCCGAAAAATGGTCGATATCGATCAGTCCGATCGTCCAGCCGGCAATGCCGCTGGCCTGCTGGGCCTCGATCAGCTGTAGCAGGCGGGTACGGTTGGGCAGGTTGCACAGCAAATCACTGAATGCGTAGGCATTCAGCCGCTGGAACAGGTCGACGTTTTCGAAACCTATCGCGATGTTGGCGCTGAATACTTCCAGCATCTGGGTATCGAGTGGCGACAGGGGCACAGCCGTGTTCAGATAGACCGCGATCTCCCGCTGCGTACTGGTCTGGAAAAATAGCGTGGTATAACGCGGAGTCGCCAGGCTGATGCGCCGCTCAAGGCAGGAGCGCAGGGCTTGGGCGATCTGGCTGTCACCGATCTCATGCAGTGGGTGGTTCATCCAGCCACGGAATCGGCCTGCTGCGCTGACGATCACCGGCTCTTCCAGCATTTCGGTGCCATCCTGGCGGATTTCGGCCTTGGCAGCGATCAATCCCTCCGGTGGCAAGCCAATCAGTGCCGAAATCTGCGTCAGCACGCCTTCGGCAAAGTTTTCCAGTCCGCGACGGGCAAACAGGTCGTTGGCCGAGTCGACAATTTGTCGCAATCCCCGCCGGCTGGCCGATATGGTTGCCAACTGGTCGTAAGAGCGGATGGCCGTGGTCAAGGTGGTGACCAGCCGGGTCAGGGTCAGCTCGGCCTTGGTCTTGTAATCGTTGATGTCGTAGTCGCGGATCGCCTGCAATTCCGGTGCGTAGCCCGGTTGGCCCGTGCGCAACACGATTCGTACTTCAGCCAGCCCCAGCTCATCACGGATCACTTTCACCATGGTCAGCCCGGAATCATCCTTTTCCATGACCACATCAAGGAAGATCAGCGCGACATCGCGCCGTTCCTGCAGCACCTGGCGGGCTTCCTGGCCTGAATAGGCGTGCAGGAACTCGATACCGCGGCCGGCGACCGTCACATCCTTCAACGCAAAGGTGGTGGCGGAATGAACATCCGGATCATCATCGACAATCAATACCGGCCAGCACAAGCCACTGGCCGATTCGATGACGCTGCCCTGTTCGTCATCGTCGAACTGCAGCAGATCGTCATCGGCAGATTGGGGGGGGGTCATGCGGAGTTCTCCATCTGCGCGGGCGCTACCCGCGGAACCTGAATCGTGAACAGGGTGCCGGCTGAGGGCCGGCTGCGAACATTGATCCTGCCGCCCAGCACACGGGTCACGATGCTGTAGACGATATGCAGTCCCAGCCCGCTTCCTCCTTGTCCAAGCCTGGTGGTAAAGAAAGGGTCGAAAATCTTGGGCAGATGATGTTGCGGAATGCCGCAGCCGTTGTCCTGAATCTGGATTTCCACCAATTCGCTATCTGCCGCGTAGGCTTCAATATGGATCTGCCCGGTGCCAGTGTCACCAAACGCGTGCAGCAATGCGTTGTTTACCAGGTTGGTGATCACCTGGCCTAGCGGGCCAGGGAAACTGTCCATGGCAATTTCCGGCTGCAGGGTCAGCTTGACTTCGTGCGGTGTCTTTTTCAGCATCGGATGCAAGGTGGCTACCACTTCTTCGATCACCTCTTTCAGATCGAAGCCACGGCGTTTTTCGCTGGTCTGATCCACGGCTACCTGCTTGAAACTGGCAATCAGTTCGCGTGCCTGGTGCAGATTACGCATCAGCAGGTCTGACGCGGTACTCGCCGTATCCAGATAGCTGGTCAGCCCTGATTTTTTCAGCGTACCGCCAGCAAAATCCTGCTCGAACTCGCGGGTTTTTTCCTGCAGGGTGCTGGCTACCGTGACGCTATTGCCAATCGGGGTGTTCAATTCGTGGGCAACCCCTGCCACCAGCGATCCCAGCGAAGCCAGCCGTTCGGCCCGTACCAGCTCGTTCTGCGCCAGTTGCAGTGTTTGCAGGGTGTGCTGCAGCTCCCTGTTGGTCGATTCGAGTTCGGCGGTGCGGGTTTGTACCCGTACTTCCAGATTGACGTTCAGATCGCGTAATTCACGTTCGATCTGCTGTTTTTCAGTAACATCGCGCAAGATGGCCATGGCCACCCGTTTTCCCTGTACCTCGACCGGAACGCCAGAATAATCCACTTCCACCATCGGGCGTTTTTCGGTGCGCAGCCGCAGGATCTGGTTGCGTGTTTCCAGTCCCTGACTGAGCCGCTCCATCACCGTTTGCCATTCTTCGGGGTGGATGATCATCCCCAGTTCCTGCAGGCTGTGGCCAATCGCCCGCTGGCGCGGCAAGCCGGTGACTTCTTCCCAGCGCTCGTTCAGCTCCAGAATCGAGCCGGTTTCCATATCAGAGAACATCAGGGTGTCTGGCAGCAGGTGAAATGCCTTGCTCCGTTTTTCCTCGCTCTGACGCAATTCCATCGAAATCGTCCAGCGATCGTTAATGTCGCGCAGCACCCAGATCAGCACCTGCCGCTTGTTCACCTCGCTGATCACGCCAGAGATCTCTCCCCATGAATTGCTTCCATCCTTGCGCCGGATACGGATTTCCCGCTGATGCAACGATTCTCCCGAGCGCAGGCATTCCACAATCTTGCGCCGGTCTTCGTCGTGAGTGTACAGGCCGATTTCCTTGGTGGTTCGGCCGCGGCATTCGTCCGGAGAATAGCCGGTAATCCTTTCCCAGGCCTGGTTGACGTCGATCAGCCGGCCATCGGCCAGATCGGTGATTCCCAGTGCGTCAGGCAGCAACTGGTAAATGGTGGCAAATTTTTCTTCGCTGTCTTTCAGTGCCGCAGCGATCGTCTTGCGGTCAGTAATGTCACGCACGATCGACATCAGCATCCGCTGCCCCCCAAGCTCGCACGGAATCGCTGAGTATTCGCACCAGATGCGGCGCCCGTCCTTGCGTCGCAACTCGACTTCCAGTAGCCGGACTTCGTTGTGCTGCTGCAATTCGTCGATCACTGCTTCACGCTGCGCCTCGTCAGCCCAGATATGCAGATCGTCCGACGTGTGATCCAGTGCTTCTTCGCGGGTGTAGCCCAGCAAGGCCGGCAACTGGTCATTCATGTCCAGATAGCGGCCGCTGTGGTAGTCGGTGAACACCACTAGATCAGGCATCAGATGAAATGCCTTGGAGAACTTTTCTTCGCTGTCACGCAGCGCCGTGGCAATCGTCCAGCGATCAGTGATGTCGCGTAACACTGAAATCAGCAGCAGCTCCCCGCCCATTTCGATCGGCACCGCCGAGAACTCGCACCAGACCCATTGCCCGTCCTTGCGCCGGATCTGGATTTCCCTTTCCCGTACTTCCTTGCCGGTGCGAATGTCTCCTACCAGATCCCAGCGGTCATCCGGATGCGCCCAGATATCCAGCTCGAATGTCGTTCTGCCGATGCTTTCCGCAGGTGAATAACCGGTTACCAGTTCCCACTGACGGTTGACGTCCAGAATCTCTGCAGTGGCAATGCTGGTGATCATCAAGCCATCCGGCAAGGTTTGGTAAACCTTGGAAAATTTTTCTTCGCTCTCGCGAATGGCCGCTTCCATTGCCTTGCGCTGGGAAACATCCTCCACCGTCAGCACAAATCCGGCCAGCATGCCTCGCTCTGATACTGGCGCGCCGTTCAGCCGCAGCCAGTGGTAGTCATCGTTCACCCGCACCCGTAACTCAAGCGTCAGGTTGCTTCCCTGTTGCAGGGCCTGCTGCCAGCTGGTTTCAACGTAGCGCACGTCTTCAGCCGCCACTAGATCAAGCCAGCAATGGCCCAGCAGCTCGGAGCTTGCACGGTTCATCAGATGCTGGAAGTTGACGTTTGCGTAATTGATCCGCCCGGTTACGTCGGTGCTGAATACTCCCAGTGACGATGCCTCGGAGATGGCCCGGAACCGGCTGTAGTAGCGTGCCAGATCGGATTCCAGCTCTTTGCGCTCAGAAATGTCGAACTCGATGCAGTACCATTCCCGGCTGCCATCAGGCAGGCTGATCAATACCTGGCTGGCATAGGTCTGTGCTGCCGAGCCGTCCTTGCGCAACAGCACCTGTTCGGTCGGCGCCGGTACCTCACCATGCTCCAGCATCTGCTGGAATCCTTCGACAAACGCCGCGCGCTGCTCGTGTGGCAACAGTAACTCGGCCAGCCGCTGGCCGCAGGCGTCTTCGTGGTGGTGGCCAAACAGTTGTTCGCTGCCACGGTTCCAGTAAATCACTCGCCCGTGCTTGTCGCAGCCTTGGATGGCAATTCCGCAGGCCTGGTCCAGCACGCTGCGGAAACGGTGCTCGCTGACTTTCAGCGCCTGCAAGGCCAGGTGGGTGGCTGAAATGTCGACAAAAGTCACCACCACTTCCTGTAGCTCGCCATCGGCGTCCAGCACCGGCGAGGCATTGGCCACATGCCAGCGGGTGGTTTGCAGGTCGTGGCGGTACACCTGGACCACCTTGTCACGCAAAGGCCGCCTGCTCGCCAAGACCTGCCGATACGGGAAGTCCTCAGGCGCCAGCCGTTGCCCGTGTTCATCCCGTAATTCCCAGTCTGTCTGCCACCGTCCGTTGATTCCGATTTCTTTCAGTCCCAGGGCTTCCAGTGCCATCCGGTTGGCCGATCGCACCGACCCATCCGCCCCGTGAACCACAACGCCTGCGTTCAATGTTTCTTGTACGACCTGATACTGGCGCGCCATCGCCTGCAATTGCTGCGCCTGTGCTTCTGAGGCGCGAAGGGCGGCGACCAACTCGTCCCGATTCAACTTTTCATACACGACGATGACTCCCGATGCGTCAACTGACGCTCGTCCATATCCATGAACTATAGCTGGCGCATCCGCAAAGCAAAGCTCCCGAGCGGACGATTCACTGCCATTGATCGCCATATGCATAATTGCAAATGTCATAAATTGGTTTGCGGTAGTGTGTGATGTTGGTATATTTTGGCCAAAAACACATCAAGACGGCCGATGGCCGGATAACGGAGAGTCTGAATGAATTGCGAGCCAGCCTGTTCACGCGGTACATCGAGCCGAGCCTCAGCAACCGAGACCGTGCCTGCCAAGAGCCTCGGAGATGTTTTGCTGACCGGATTATTTCTGCTGGCCCTGCTGGCGTGCAGTCTCGACTTCAGCTACTGGTTGCCATAAGTGCAAAGCCGGGTTTTCGAGCCCGGCTTTGCGCAGATGCAACAAGGCGGGGTCAGCTCATCGACAGGATCAGTCCGTTCAGCCGTTTGACAAAACCGGCCGGATCATCAAGCTGGCTGCCTTCGGCCAGCATGGCCTGATCGAACAGGATCTGTGACCAATCGGCAAACCTAGATCCTTCTGCGCCAGCTTGCAGCTTTTTAACAAACAGGTGCTGCGGGTTGATTTCCAGTATCGGTGTACTGTGCTGTACCTCCTGCCCGGCCTGCTTCAGCAGGCGTTCGAGATTGGCACCCATGTCATGCTCGTCAGCGACCAGACATGCAGCTGAATCGGTCAGTCGATGCGTAACCCGAACTTCCTTCACCCGGTCGCCCAGTGCATCCTTGATCCGGTCGGTCAGCGGCTTGAGTGCGTCAGCATCCTGCTGCAACTGTGCCTTTTCATTCTCGCCCTCCAGCGATCCCAGATCGAGCGCACCCTTGGCAACAGACTGCAAGGTCTTGCCGCCAAATTCGTGCAGATGGGATGCTACCCACTCATCCACGCGATCCGTCAGTAGCAGTACCTCGACCCCTTTCTTGCGGTAAATCTCCAGGTGCGGGCTGTTGCGCGCGGCTGAATAGCCATCAGCCGTCACGTAATAGATCTTGTCCTGGCCTTCCTTCATGCTGCTGATATAGTCATCCAGCGATACGCACTGGTCGTTATGCTCGTTGCGGGTTGTGGCAAACCGGCACAGCCTGGCAATCTTTTCCTTGTTGGCTGGGTCTTCTCCAATGCCTTCCTTGAATACCGTGCCGAATTCGGTCCAGAAGGTCTTGAATTTATCGGCATCATTGCTCGCCAGGTCGTCCAGCAAGCCCAGCACTTTTTTGGTACAGCCGGCACGGATCGCATCGACATCTTTCGAATGCTGCAGGATTTCCCGGCTTACATTCAACGGCAGGTCGGCCGAGTCGATGACGCCACGAATGAAGCGCAGGTACTGCGGCAGCAGTCTATCGGCATCTTCCATGATGAACACCCGGCGCACATACAGCTTGATTCCGTGCTTGCGTTCACGATCCCACAGATCAAACGGCTTGCGCGACGGGATGTACAGGAGTTCCGTGTATTCCTGTCGGCCCTCAACCCGCGCATGGGTCCAGGCCAGCGGGTCGGAGAAATCGTGTGCGACATGCTTGTAGAATTCGCCATACTGCTCAGGGCTGATGTTTGTCTTGCTGCGCGTCCACAGGGCCGATGCCTGGTTGACAGGCTCCATCTCGTCACTGGCCGGTTGTGGCTTGCCATCGGCATCGTAACCGGGCGCCTTGCGCATCATGATTGGCAGTGTGATGTGATCCGAGTACTTGCGAATGATCGACCGCAGCCGCCAGTCATTCAGAAACTCGTCCTCGTCGTCGCGCAGGTGCAGGATGATTTCGGTGCCACGTTCGGCCTTGTCGACATTTTCGATGCTGAAATCACCTTCGCCGCCTGATTCCCACCTAACGCCGTGTTCGGCGCTCAGCCCGGCGCGCCGGGTAATCAGCGTGACCCGGTCGGCAACAATGAACGATGAATAGAATCCCACGCCGAACTGCCCGATCAGATTGGCGTCTTTCTTAGCGTCACCTGTCAGGTTTTCAAAGAATGCTCTGGTGCCGGAACGGGCAATGGTGCCGATATTGTCGATGACTTCCTGTCGGCTCATACCGATGCCGTTATCACTGATTCGAATCGTTCGCCCGGCGGTATCGAATTCCACCCTGATTTTCAGTTCGGCATTGTTTTCATTCAGCGCCGGATCAGCGATTGCTTCAAATCGCAACTTGTCGCACGCGTCGGATGCGTTCGAGACCAGCTCACGCAGAAAAATCTCCTTGTTGCTGTACAGCGAATGAATCATCAACTGCAACAGTTGTTTTACTTCGGCCTGAAACCCCAGGGTTTCTTTATTGGCAGTCGTCATGGTGGCTCCCGAAAAATTAAATTTGAGTGTGGCGAAGGTGCGGTGTGGCAGCACGATGCTGCGAATGCCGCTGAACGTGTCTGCAAATGGGGGTGGGCCGCCTGATTTCAATCATGAAAAAAGGCAGCTTGCGCTGCCTTCTGTTTTGCCGCGGCTGTGGCTTTACTCGGCCAGCACAACCTTTACGCTGGAATCCACCGATCCCTTGTCGATGTAAGCAATCGTATTCGGATTGTTGGCCACCAGCTTTTTGACTTCTGCCGAGTTTGGCACTTCGCGTGGCGGCTGTCCTTTACCGGTAAAGATCAGCTTCGACCAGTAGGCTTTCACCTGCGAAGCAGATTTGCCTGTAATCTTGGAATAAAACTCATCCCGGGCCGCCTGTCCTTCTGCCTGATCGATCGGTAAGGCTGGCTGCCCTCCCGGAAAGCTGGACGTTTTGCCAAGAAAAATCTGTGACACCTGCTCGGAAGTCAGGTTGCCGACTGGGCTCTTGGCGCTTACGACCACTGCAATATCTGCCAGCACCGGCTGAGCCAGCATGGCCGAAACAAAGGCTGCACCGAGGATATGACGTGTGATGATGGTTTTCATTTGTCATCCTCCTCTTAGAATACAAAGTCAACAGCGATGCTGAAGACGTTGACGGGTTTGGATTTATCAAACTCTGTCTTCAGCACGGTGCCGGTCGCAGGATCCACTACCGTATCGCCCAGCGCAGATAGCACGGTATTGCCAGCTGGGTCCGTATGGACGTAGTTCTGCATCGTGCCACGCGGATAGTCGGATGTGTCGACGCGATCCCACTGTAGCTTAAGCGCCGCGCTCTTCAGGAAATCCCAGCGCATCCCGAGCGACACATTTTTCTGCCCATATGAAGTGCCCTGAACAGTCTTGTCGGTCCCCGTGCTAAGCGAGTTCACGACTGCTTGTGGCGCAAAGCACAGCTTTTTGCGTGTCGCATCGTCCGCAATGGCCGCTTTGTATTGGGTGTTGGTGTAGCAATCCACGCCGGCTGCCTGCAGGGCACCTAGTGCGTACTGGTCGACCAGGTTGTCTGCTCCAATCCGGCTGGTGACTTTCAGTTCCGAAAAACTGACGTAAGGCATCACCCTGCCAAACCGGTAGCCACCCGTGATGTACCAACCGCGTGAATCTGCCAGGAAAGATTCTGTTTTGCGGATCGTGTATTCACTTTCGATCAGCCAGCTACCTGGATCGATGATCACGCCAGCACCAATGAACTCACCTTTTGCTTTCAGGGTGGCGTATTGGTCATACAGCATGTCCGCCTGTCTCTTCAGTGCGCCATCCTGCAGGGCTGCGCCGCCTGGCTTCTGGGTGGCTGCCATGTAGGTGCCTGCAGAAATGTTCGCGCCAGCTGCTGCAGAAGCCAGTCCGGCGCTGATGGTCGGATCACCGCTGGTCAGCATGATATTGGTCAGCGTTTCGGCGCTCAGGTTCGGATTTTGCGCCTGCCGTTCAGCCAGCGTCTTCTGGAAATTGTCGCTGCCGACGATGTTGCCTTGCACTACCGAGTTATAGATATTCGAGTAAACAATGCCTGGCATGCCCTTATTGTTCTGAAACTTGCCGGCCCCCACCGTGTTTGCGCTGACGTCATTGCCATAAGATGCAATCTTGCCCAGTCCGCCGTACAGACTATCCAGCTTGTCTCCGGTGTAGCTGTTGTGGGTCCGTGAGTAGCCGAGGCGGAAGGTTACCGGGCCATACTCACCGATGAAATTCGAGCTGAAGCCGTCTGCCCCTCGCAGGGAGTTCATGTATCCTTCTGACGGTACGATCGCCTTAGTCATCGTGCCGGTGGCTACCTGAATACTGGCTGTGAAGTCACCCATGGATGTCTGGTAAGAAATGTCACCTCCATCGACAGATGTGTACGGTACCTGGAAATACACTTCATTCGGTTGCCGTACCCAAGGATTGACATAGCCAACCTTGCGAAACTCCGAAACCATGAACAGTGGAGCGGGCACTCGACCCAGCCGCACACTGATGTCAGGGGTAACCTGCAATTTCGCAAAGCCCATTTCCGTGTGCGGGCGATAGGAGTCGTCATAACGCCGCTGGGACATCACTTGCCAGCTTGCGCTGAAGCGATTGTTGAATTTCGCGTCCGCCTGTAGTGCCAGCTTTGAGTCGACGCCAAAATCCCACTTATGGCTATAACCTGCGCCACGTGGCTGCGAAAGGTTGTCCATTACATCGGTTTTGGAATTAGTGCTGCGCACGACACCAATTGTACCAAACCCGCGGAGTTTGACCTCGGGCGCACCTCCCAGCCCTTCGTCCTCTCCGTGGGCCGGCAGGTAAGCTACCACCAGTGCGGCGCTTACAGCTACCGAGAGTTTTTTGATTTTCATTCCCTGTCCTCCAATCTAAGAGAGAATTGCAACTCGCCGTCTGTCATTGATCGGCAAGCATCGTGCAACCAAACAAGCTTGCCTGCTCCTGTTGGAACTGGTCGTCGACACCGGTTTCGAGTCCAAGCCTATTTAGATGTAGATAGGAAGCCAATCAGCGTCAAGGTTAGCATTGGTGGAATTTATTTGGGCGGTGCATCACGATTGAGTCGATGTATGGCAAATCCTTCGGCCTGCAATAATTTATAGTAGGAGCAAGGGTTGACACACCGAATCGTGATGCGTATAGTTCGGCCTCTCTGCAGCGACGCAGTC
>CAZBWH010000050.1:0-23313 GCA_964495595.1 uncultured Burkholderiales bacterium
ATCGCAGCACCAGCCAGGTTGGTAGCGGTGTCGGTCAGGCCGGCATAGCTGTTGGTGCCAGTGTTGGTGAACGCTTCGACGGCAGTGAAGTGTGCAGCTGTGCCTGCCGAGTCTGTTACACCAATGTCAGCCGCACCGTTAGCCACCGCCGCGGCAGCAGAAGCAACGTTAGCCGCTGTATCCGCCAGGTCGTAGGTTTTGGTGCCGCTGTTGGTAGCAGCAACAATCACTGCGGCCTGAGCGACAGTCGCGCCGGTGCTAGCAGTAATATTGGTAGCATTATTGAGCACAGAAGCCGGTGCAGCAGCCAAGTGGGCAGCTGTATCGTTAAGGCTGTAAGGCGAGCCGGCCAGCAAAGCGCCAGCCTCTGCAACAGAGACGTTACCACTACCACTGATAATTATTACCGGTACAGGAGTCACACCCGGGGCTGCAGAAACGGTGATTCCTGCTGTGGCCAGAGCCGCGATCTGTGCCGGGCTCAGTGTTGCGTTGGATTGCAACTGCACAGTAGTGATTGCCGGTGCGGCAGCATCCAGAGCAGCAATGGTGCCTTCGTTGGCAAGCTGTGCACCTGTTACCAGGACAGTTGTCGCATTGACATTGGTATTGACCAGGGTTTCCAGTGTCGCATTGGTCGCGCTACCGATCTTCACCTGGCCAGCAGGCTGAATCAATGTAACGGTATCCAAGGCAGCGCGCTGAGCTGCCTGAGTCAGTTCGACACCCGAATCATCGGTGACGATGATGCGGGAGCCGGACGACAGCTTCAGCACCAGCAGACTGGCCAGTTGCGACTGGGTAAACTGCACGGTCGAGTGGACATCCAGCACTTCCACATCGCCGCCAATGTTTGCAGCGGAGAAATCAACCGAGCCCCAGATTTCCAGCTCATCCACGCCATTGCCGCCAGCGAAGGAATCAGTGGAAACGTCGCTGGTGCTCTGGCCGTCTTCGATTGCACTGACAGCTGCATCGAAGTTGGCAGCGGCTTGGCCAACTGCAGCACCGGCAGCATAGTCGGTATCCAGGACGGCACCTACTACTACAAAGGTATCGGCTCCTGCGCCACCGCTGACAGTATCAGCACCTGCGCCACCGTAAACGACATCGTCACCGGCACCTGGAAATGCGTACGCAGCCGATTGCGCCGGGTTGGCCACGGTCATGGTGCCCCCGCCGTTCGAAACATCAGCCGCGGTGAACTCAGCCGACGCATCATAGCCAAACTTAAGGGTCAACGCGCCATTTGCGTATGTAACCGACGTCGGGCGAGTTGTAACTCCGGTAGTAAAGGTGCCTGCTGTAGCAAACTGGTTGACAAACCACTGGCCAACAGTGTCAGCTCCATCATTATTGTTGAATGAATGGGATTCGCCCAGAATAGTGATAGTCTGGCCAGCAGAGGCGACGTTACCGAACAACACGGTGAAGGTATTCAACTGCTCAGCACCACCACCTGCCAGGGTATCGTTACCTGCCCCACCAGAGATCACATCACGACCGGTGCCGCCAGTAATGGCGTCGTTACCGTTACCGCCTTTGACAGTCGAGCCTGCTGCAGCAGTGTCGGTCACAGTGATAGTCAACGCACGGCTGTCGCTGATGCGGCTGGCGTCAAGCTGGTTGCCATCGAAGTCGAACTGGCGGGTATTGGCGTTGTTCTGCAGTTCACCAGCGTCAATGTCCAGATCAAAAGCAGTGCCGACCGAGTTATTGGTCAACGACAGGATATCGAAGCCAGTAATACCCTTGCCTGCATTGCCGTCGATCTTGGTCAGATCACCGACGATGATTTCACGCTCGCCATTCTGAACCGAGTTTGCAGTGATGCCGGTCTGGTTGGTCACAGCCGAGATGTCGAGCACGTCGAAATCGAAGCCAGTGCCCGCAACGGTCATTGCTGCGCCCGTGCTGTCGGTACCAATCTTCTGCAGATCGTTGGCATTGCCGTCCGCCAGATGCAGAGCGTTCGATACGGTGATCGAGGCGCTGATCGGTGCACGAATATTGGCAGTTTCAAACGAGCCGTTGGTCAGCTTGATCGTGTCATTATCTGCGCCCACGTTGTCTCGCAGAGTCAGCGTGTTGACAAAGTTGCTCAGGTCTTCAATGACATACACGTCATCTGTTGCGGCGTCTTGCAGGCTTTCGAAACCACTCAGCGTCATGCCAAAGTCAACACCACCGAAGTACACGTCGATAACCGAATCTTTGCCTTCAGTACGGCCGACAAAGTAGGTTCCGGCGGCGCCAGCGCTTGATGCGTCAATGCTGTCACGCTCACCTTGCGAAGCTTCGATCCGCATGGAACCCGCAGCAACCTCGTTCATCGCGTTGTTGCCGGTGATAGCATCTTGGAAGCCGGTCTGTGCACCGGTCACATCGAGGTGCTTAATGGTGAGATCGAAACGATGTGCCAGCACCGGGTTGGTATCGGTAGTATCGATGTCGTTGATCACCAGCGAAATACCATTGGTACGTTCGTTGTAGTTAACTTCGTTGTTACCACCGCGCAGGTTCAGGATGCGATTCTGGTCGCCTTCCCAGCCGGTCAGTTGCACATATTCGTTGAAGTCACTACCTTCGACGCGATTCCACAGGGCGTTCGTCTGGGTAACGGTCGCCTTCTGGCCGCCATCGCGGTACTCAATCAGGTTGATGTTTTCCAGCGGATGCGTTGCATCGGCACCGGTAATGCGAACGAGGTGGCTGTCACGATCCAGCGTGGTGTCGATACCACGGTTTTTCGAATCGTAACCGAAGCTGAACAGAATCGAAGTTGCACTTTCGGCATTGGTCAGATCGATGACCGACTGACCTTGGGCAGCAACAATGTTTTCCACGCTCAACAGGTAGTCCACACGGTCATTGGCATCAGCCAGATCGCCATCGCTGTTGTTGTCCACCAGGATGTGCTGCGGATTGCCTTTGCTGTCATCTACAGAGTCGAAGTTAATCACGGCTGCGATGCGGCCGGTTTCGAGCGAGTAGTCGACAGTATCGGCATCACGACCCATATCAAAGGTGTACTGACGGAAGTTGCGTGCTTCCGGAATATCAGCCTGATCATTGGTCTTGGCGGTGCCCGCAGCGATCGAACGCAGACCGGCAACATCCAGACGAACCGGATCGGTACCACGTTCATCAACCATGTCGTAGCTCAGGTAGGTATCAATCACCAGATCCTGGGCCACCTTGCCGTTGATGCCATCAGCAACTGCTTCGGCGTCGTCACGGGCGTTGGTCATGTTGTCGGCAACGATCACCTTGTCAGCCGGATCGGCCTTGATGGTTTCGATCTGGGTCAGACCGACGATGGTCATCTCCAGTGTGCTGCCGTTGTAAACCTGACCGGTTGAGTAGTTTACGGTTGCACCAGATGTCAGGCCTCGCACGTCGAGCACGTCGTTTTCCAGCGCGCCCTGAGCGGTGTTGCCTTCCAGATTGATGTACTCGACGCCAGTCAAGGTATCCGTCGCAACGACAGAACCCACGCGACCGGAAGTCATCGCTACGGTGTCAGCGGTAGCGCCGGCGCCGATGGTGATGGTCAGGCTTGGCTCGGCCAGATCGGTACCGTAGTCGTTACGGTAGATAACGGCGTCACGGCCAGTACCTGCTTCGAAGGAGTTATCCTTGGCAGCTTCGGTCTCGTCGATGAACAGGGTGTCGTTACCGGAACCTGCAATGACGTTTTCCACACCGTCAACGGTGGTGTAGGCACGGTCATCGGCTGTTACATCGGCAGTGATGGCCACGCTCGGTGTAACGGTGGCGTCAGTGCCTGCCGCTTCGAGGTCGCCCCAGGCGCGGAAGGTGCCGTTACCGTTAACGCGGTAGTTGTCACCAGTGTTGATGATCACTTTGCCGTCGTCACTTGCAGGCGAGCCGGTTGCAATGGCGTCGGTCACCGCAGTGCCACCACCACTCAGAACATAAGTCACACCGCCGGTGTCAGTCGACAGGCCGGTGATGTTCAGGGTGTCACGGCCTTGGCCGCCATTGGTACCCGCAACAGCCAAGCCGGTACCCGATACGGTACGGATGTTCTCGAAGTTGGTGAAGGTGCTAGTGGATTCAGCAGTGCCGTCGCCGTTGGAATCAACCGCTACGTGGCCAGCACCGCCATTCGGGTCGACGATTGTCGAACCGGACTTGGTGTAGCCATCCAGGGTAACGGTGAAACGTGCGTTGGCCGAGAAATCAGCCTGCTGGAACACCAGGGTATCCTGGAAGTAGTCGCTGAAGTTGGCGCCGGCAATCAGCGCTGCGCCATCTTCGGTTTGTTCGATGAGCTGTACATCGAGCACGTCCGGCTGAGCGTCCAGCTGCGAGGCTTCGTAACCATTCAGATAGGTAACGGTGCCCTTGGTTTCGCCAACACGGGTAACCAGATAGAAGTCTTTACCACCATCCAGTACGTCGTTGCCTGCCGAACCCATGATGCGGTCGTCGCCGGACAGACCCATGATGGTGTCAGTGCCGGTGCCGCCAATCAACAAGTCATCGCCGTGAACGACGAAGTTGTCGGTCAGGCCACGAGTAGTACCCTGTTGCAGCGCGGTGTTGACAGCCAGGTTACGGGCAACATTGTTGACATCGTCCAGACCTGCGTTGATGACCATGACGTCGGAGCCATTCAGCGCACCACCGTCGTTGTCGGCGGTTTCCAGAACCGAGCGGCTGTTGTCGGCATCCGAGCCGTTACGCTCGAACTCTTCGCCCACGAACAGGACATTGTCAGCGTTCAGGTTGCCGTCACGACCATCGTACTGGTACAGCAGCACTTCGTGGTTGGCCTTGTTGACGATGGTGTAAGTACCCGGTTCGCCTCCCGATTTGTTCTGGATGGCAACGGTCGGCACAGCCATGAACACCGTTTCTTCACCATGGTAAATTGCCTGAGCCAAGGTCAGCGTACCCAACGGCTCAGCGCTGCCGTCCGGCGTTTGCGAAGCGATCGTACCGGTGTGCGCGTAATCGGCTATAACCTTACCGGCTGCCGAGTCATCGTCCATGAACGACTTGATGAAGGTAGCCAGACGTGTGCCAAACGCGGACTGAATGGCGCTCTGCGAAGCGCCGGAAGCGGTGTCTTCGCCGGCGATACGGCTGCCGTCCAGATCCACGCCGACCTGCAGTTCGTACTTCACACCGTTTACGGTGATGGTCACGATATCTTCAGTCGCCAGGTTTTTCAGTACGACGTCGTAGCTTTGATCTTCAGCAATACGAGTGCCGTTTGCATCGAAGCTGACCACGCGATCTTGTGCGTAGGCCTGAGTGCCCAGCGAGATGGACGAACCCAGCACAGCATCATCATCCACGCCTTCGTTATCAGCACGATCTTCGTATGCCTTGTAAACGATGCGGTCTTGAACGGTGGAGGAAGCCGGGTCGACCGGAGCTGCGGTCCAGGTGGTATTGGCCGGAGTCTTCACGGTGAACTGAGCATCGGCAGTGGCACCGAATGCGCGGCCGACCGTATCTTCGATCAGGATCGAGTTCGGATCCGATGCGTCGATGCTCGCGGCAACTTTGCCAGCAAATGCCGAGTTGGCCTGCAGGGCAGTATTGATGGCGTCAACAACGTTGCTGTAGGTCAGCGCCGGCAAGGTGGTCAGGTTGACCGCTACTGCCTGGCCGTCCAGAGTGAAGGTGATCGACTGGAATGCAGTAATGTACGAGCTCAGCTGCTTGTCGTCAGCGATCGAGGCAGTGCCTTCGGTTGCGTCGGTCTGGTCGGTCAGGGTCATCTTGAAGAACGACGACAGAACGGTTGTGATGTTCTGGCCGAAGTCACCGACATAGCCGCTTGCAACAGTCCAGGAACCGGCGTCAGTCAGAGTCGGCGCACCTTTATCCCAAATGCCATTGCTGTCGGCATCTTTCTGGCGCCAGATTACGTCGACGTTATCGCCTACACCTGCGCTACCTGCAGCAAAAACGAAATCATCCACGCCATTGCCGCCGCTCAGCAGATCGTTGCCGCCACGGCCTTCCACGACGTCGTTGCCAGTGTTGGCATACAGAACGTTGTCTACCGAGCTGACATTCAGGATGCTGCTGGAAACCACTTGGGTGGAAACGCCCATGGTGTTGGACGAAGCCAGCGATGTAGCACCACCGTCTGTGCCGCGCAGTTCCAGGTTGGCATTGATGCCGTTGTAGTTCTGCTGGTTGGCGAAGTTCAGTTCCGGGTTATTGCTGCCCGCAGCTTTGTAGTCGATGTTGCCCAGACCGGTCGCAACAATACTCTCGTTGCCGGTAATGGTCGTGTAAACCGGAGTGCCGGCAGCAGTACGCTCGCCTGCCTTGTAGTTGGTCTGATCGGCAGTATCAAAACGGCCCGGCAGGCGCATGCTTTGGTTGTTGCCTGCAGTCAGGTCATCGTTGTAGCCACGATAGCCATCGTAGCTGGCGTAACCCAGATCCAGACGAATCTTGCCATCAGCCAGCGTGGCGTCGTTCGAAGCAGATTCTGTCGCAGCCGGGCGGCCGATCGAGTAGTCGGTCAGATACAGAGTATCAAAGCCGGAATCGCCACTCATGGATCCCTGAGTAACCGTTGTTCCCGCTGCATATGCATTAGGAACCGCATTGGAAGCAAAGCGGCCAAGAACGCCAGGCGTGCTGGAAATCAATGCGCCGGTAGTGGTATTGGTAATGGTAATCGTTTGGCTGACCAAGACATAGCCCTCACCACCCGCACCACCCGCACCACCATCACCACCATCACCACCCGCACCACCCGCACCACCCCCACCACCCGCACCACCCGCACCACCACCCACAGCCGTGTGCGTAATCACTGTGGTAGTGGTGATCGGCGTAATCTCATTCGCGCCGCTACCATTGATCGAACCACGATCGAATTCGACAACCAGGTCATCATTGCCTGAGCCGCCGACCAGATTGTCTACGCCATCGTTGATGATGTTGGCCAGGTTCGGGTTGTTGCTGTTGGTCTTGATGTAACGCAGGTCGCCGCCGAACAGCAGATCGTTGCCAGCATTACCAGCGATGTTGTCGTTGTCGTAGCTGCCAATGATGATGTTGGCGGTGTTGCTACCGTCGATGTTCAGTTGAGCGGAGGAGCCCAAGCCGTAGTTTTCGGCGCCGGCTACGTCGCGG
Source organism: uncultured Burkholderiales bacterium (assembly GCA_964495595.1). GTDB lineage: Bacteria > Pseudomonadota > Gammaproteobacteria > Burkholderiales > SCOH01 > CALMFQ01. The sequence continues at coordinate 7,138 of CAZBWH010000050.1, forward strand.
TTGTCCAGACGACGACCGCCCATTTCAACATCGACGCCATTCAGGAAGCCATACAGGTTGCCGGATGCGTTGACGTTTTCGATGTCGTGCAGGGTCGCAACCTGAACGCCATCACGGGTGACGATCGAACCATTACCATTGTTCTGGAGCGAATCGGCATTGCCGCTGCGCAGGTTGATCTGTACCGGTTCGTCGTCGTCGGAGGCTTCCAGCAGCAGCCAGTCGCTGTCTTGAGCGGTCTGCACGTTGCCTGCCGAGCTATCATCGGTAGTAATGCCGCCGTCAATGTTGGTCCAGTTGCCGTCGGTGCGGTCCAACTCGGACAATTCGGCGAAGAAGAAGTCAGCGTTACGGCCGCCGGACAGGTCGTCCGCGCTGCCCCGCGATTGAGCAGTGCCGCCGCCAGCGAGGAAGTCGTTACCGATGCCGCCCTTGATGATGTCAGCACCCAAACCACCCAGCACGATGTTGCCGTCAGTGCTGACGCCGTCGCCGTCAAAGCCGGTGCCGTCGTAAGCGATGTCGCCGGTGAAGTTGTGGGCGCGGTCGCCTTCGTTCAGCGGGTTACGGGCGTAGGCGTCGACGATTTCGAAGTTCTTGCCAGTCACTACACCAGCAGCAGAAACGTTGTTCTCTACGCCGTTGGGCTCAATGCCGTTGCTGCCGTCAAGGTCAATGCCGCGCAGTTGGTTGTTGGGGTTGGTCATGTCGACACGGGTGTCGGCATCGCCAGTCAGACGCAGGGTGGAAGTGCCGGCACCGCCATCGATTACGACATTGCTACCCAGCAAAGTGGTAACACCGCCGTTGGTGTTCAGATTGACGCTGGTCACGCTGCCGGTGGTGCTGCTGGTGATGTTCGACATTTCCGGCAGGAAGGTGAAACCGGTGTCCTGACCACTCAGGGTATAGCCGACGCGGCCTTCCTGGGCGCCAAACAGTACAAAGTGGGCAATCGCTCCGTTGGTGGCGCTGCCGTTGAACTGGCCCAGATTGGCATTGACGTAGGTGGCTACTTCGGGGTTTTCACGCAAATAACGTGCACCATCGAACTGGGCCAGCTTGGCGCTCGGCGCACGGCCTTCATAGGCACCAAACAGTGCGTAGTGAGCGATCAGGTCAGCATTGCTGAAACCCTGCTGTACATCGGCATACTGGCCGCGATAGAAATCGGCGTCGAACCATGGATTCGGTGCATAGCCACGCTCGGCACCCATCTCAACGTAGTGCTTGAGCAGATCGCCTGTGTACGACGACAAGCTGATGTCGCCTGCGGCGTAATGATTGAAGTAATAAGCCGGATCAAATGGTTTGAACTTGCCCGCGGAGGCAGTCACTGCCTGGTCGAGGGTTTTTTTGATCACTTCGTAAGAAAAAGCCATGTTTTTTCCTCTTGATTGGAATTTAACCCGATATCGGGTTTACCCATTGCACACGATTATGTCGTGCGACTTACCCGTTGTGCAGCTGGCCAGAAACAACGACAGACCCGTTACCAGCAGTGCTGGCAAGGCTGTGGACCTCCCGGTGTTTTCGGGTTTTCTGTTGCGGATTTACCGACGAAAACCCTTTTTTAGCCTTTTGCACGCTGAAGATTAAGCGATGGCAAGCAAAGCTGTCCAGGCGATTTGGGCTTAAGCCGGCCTGTAATCAGGCACTTGGCGCGGCGCGGCGTAACTCGGGGCGGGTTTGATATTGATTTACAAGCCTTTTTGCGCACTGCATCAATGGCATCTCGGTAGGGATTACGCCTTAGGGTGTAGTGGCGGATGGGCCCTTGGCTGCATGTTGAACGCTGATTTTTTTTAGGTTTTGCCCAGCGGGGTGCGATCTGGCGAATGGGTCGGGCGACAGCAAGGCAAAACTTGCGAGTGACGGCGCTTTAGCAGATACAATTTGGCTGACTATGTATTCTTTCTTCAGTTTTCTTTTCGGTGGCGGTTTGGCTCGATGATCTGGCGTGCGATACCTTTAATATTGTCTTTGTCGTTCTGGCTGACGGGTGGGGTGCTCGGGGCTGAGGGGGACGATGAGGATGCGCTGCTGTCGGAGCAGGATTTTCTGGCGGAGATTCCGGCGGTGTTTGCGGCTTCGCGCTTGCCGCAGGCGGCGGCAGATTCGCCGGTGGTGACGACGGTGCTGGACCGGGAGACGATCCGGGCGTCCGGGGCGCGCGATCTGGTGGAGCTGTTCCGGCTGGTGCCGGGCTTTGTGGTGGGATATGCCGGGGCGGGGCGGCCGGTAGTGGCGTATCACGGGCTGTCGGGGCAGTTTTCACAGCGGATGCAGGTGCTGCTGGATGGGCGCTCGCTGTATGCGCCGTATCTGTTTGGCGGGATTGACTGGAATACGCTGCCGGTGAATCTGGACGATATCGAGCGGGTGGAGGTGTTGCGGGGCTCGAATTCGGCCAGCTACGGGGCCAATGCCTTGCTGGGGATGGTGAATATCATTACCCGCACCGGTAGCCAGAGCGCGGGCAGCTATGTGCGTGCTGCTGCGGGCGGGCTGGGGGTGTCAGACCTGGCTGCGCGTTTCGGCCGGCAAACCCATCGCGGGGGGTGGCGGCTGTCTGCAGGACGGCGCGGCGATTCGGGGCTGACCCAGCGCTTTGATGATCGCCGGCTGGAGTATGCCAATCTGCAGGGTGAATGGCAGGCCAATGGGCGGGATGAGCTGCTGCTGTCGGTCGGGGCCAACCGTAATGCCCTGGGGATCGGCCTGCCGCGCAATGCGGGTGACCCGGAACGACATGAGGCCGGCCGTTCGGCGTTCGGACAGCTGCGCTGGCGGCGCTCGCTGGCAACGGATCACGAGGTGTCGTTCAGCTATTCGCGCACCGAAGACCGGGGTACTGACCGGTTCTACATTCCCGTAACCAGCCGGGACGGGTTGTGGATCGATTATGCCCGCCATGCACTGCGCGATCATCTGGAATACCAGCAGTTTCTGGGGTTGACCCAAACGCTACGGGCATCGCTGGGGGCGGAATATGCCCGCGACAGCAGCACGGCAGGGCAATTATTCAATACGCTCGATGCTCAGCAGCGACACCTGCTGCGGGGCTATGCTTCGGCAGAGTGGCGACCTTCGGCGGTCTGGACCGTGAACGCGGGTGGGTTGGTGGAGCGGGAGTCGCTCAGTGGCAGCCATTTTGCCCCGAGAGTGGTGCTGAACTGGAAGCCGGACGGGGTGCACACGCTGCGGGCGGGTTATTCGGAGGCGTTTCGCACCCCCAGTCTGTTCGAGCAGCGGTCAGACTGGCGATTTGTCTATCTGGGGCAGACCATCGATGTGCGCTATCTGTCGCGCGGGGGGCTGAAGCCGGAGTGGGCTCGGGCGCTGGAGCTGTCGTATCTGGGCGAGTGGCGGTCGCTGGGGGTGTCGCTGGATGCACGGTTGTTTCATGAGCGGATTCGCGATCTGATTACCCAGCAGCGTTATCAGCTGCCGGATGGCACCGAGTTGCGCCCGGAAGACGGGGTGTTCGATCTGCGCAACGAGGGTGAGGCTACCCTGACGGGGCTGGAGTCACAATTGCGCTGGCGGCCCAATGCCAGCCAGTCGCTGACGATCGGGCAGTATGTGGCTCAGCGGCGCGCGTCAGCGAGCTATCTGGCCGAGTCGTTGCCTGGCTACGGGGCGCATGTGCTGGCCAGCCAGCAGTTGGCCGGCCAGCGGAGTGTGAGCGTGGCCTACTACCGTACGGCGCCGGTGCGCTGGGTTGGCGAGTCAAGCACGGTGCCGGGCCAGCAGCGGGTGGATGTGCGGCTGGAGCAGGGCTTTGCTCTGGGCAAGACCCGCGGCAGTGTGGCTCTGACCGGGCAGGCGCTGAATGGCCGGCAAACCGAGTTTCGCAGTAGTCAGTGGCTGCCGCGCCGTGGGTGGCTGTCGCTGGAACTGGAATACTGAGCATGAAAAGGGGATTTCTTCGTCTGCTGGTAAGCGCGGCGCTGCTCGTGCTGTGGCCAGTCGGTGCGCTGGCGGCGACGGTGGCGATTTTGCTCGGTGGCAGCGGGGGGGGCTATGTCGAGGTTAGCGAGGCCATTCAGGCCGAGCTGCGCAAGCAGGCCAACACGCGGGTGCTGATCGGCCAGGCGGGGCCGCAGCCGCTGGATGAGCTGGCGTTGAGCAATTCTCAGTTGCTGATCGCGGTGGGTGCCAAAGCGGCGCAACAGGCGCTGCGGCAGGCCGATAACCGGACGTTGATTCTGTGCGTGCTGTTGCCGAGAGCAACTTTCGAGACGCTGCTGATGCAACAACGGCAGACGGATGGACGACGGGTGTCGGCGGTGTATCTGGATCAGCCGCTTGGGCGGCAGGTTGAGCTGATCCGGCAGGCGCTGCCCCGGCAGACACGGGTGGGTGCGGTATTCGGCCCGGGCTCGGCGGCAGAGCTGGAGCGCACCAGGGCTTTGCTGGACGGCCGTGGCCTTAAGCTGGTGAGCGAGACGTTGCAGGGCGATAGCGAGCTGTTTGCGGCGCTGCAGCGGGTAATGGGTGGATCGGAGGTGTTCCTGGCGGTGCCGGATGCGCAGGTGATCAATCCGGATACGGTGCAGAATCTGTTGCTGACTTCGTTCCGGTTCCGTATTCCGGTGGTGGGGTATTCGGCGTCGTCAGTACGGGCTGGTGCGACGCTGGCGGTGTTTTCGACGCCGCAGCAAATCGGCCAGCAGGCTGGAGAACTGGCAAGACAAGTACTGCGCGGGGGGGCTCTACCGGCACCGCAGTATCCGCGCTATTTCTCGGTATTGAGTAATCGCCAGATGGCCAATTCGCTTAACCTGGGCATTGATGACGATGCCAGCCTGAAAGAGCGCCTGCTGCGCCTGGAGCGTGAGTGATGAAATGGTCGGGCTCGCTGCAATCGCGCCTGATGGCGGCGTCGCTGCTGCCAGTCAGTGTGCTGACGCTGCTGGTCGGCGTGTACATGATTACGCAGTATCGGGAGATGCTGGCCAATAATCTGCAGCAGCGCGGGCAACTGCTGGCGCGGCAACTGGCGGTAGCAGCCGATTACGGGGTGTTTTCCGGTAATACGGCGACCTTGCTGTCGCTGGCGCAGTCGGTGGATCAGGAGCAATCCGTTGCCGGCGTGGTCATTACCAATCGCGATGGCAAACTGCTGGCCAGCAGTGGCACGCCTGAGTTGAAGCGATCCCATCTGGCCACTTTGCTGGCCAGCCGGCAACCAGCCGACCTGCCCGCCGGCCTTTGGCCCTTTGCGATGCCGGTACGCAGCCCGCAGATCAGCATTGATGATTTCGAACCAGCGCACGCTGGGCTGGATGTGCCGCTCAAGCAACCCGTTGCCGGCATGGCGGTGGTGGTGATGTCAACCGATGAGGTGACGCAAGGTACGCTGCGCTTTGCCTTGGCAGCGGGCGCGACGGTGTTGCTGATCCTGAGCGGGGCGTGGTGGCTGGCACGCACGATCAGCCGGCGGGTGTCGCGGCCAATGCTGGAGATAGCCGATGCCGTAAAGCGGATCGGCAGGGGCGCGGAAGGGGTGCGGATTCCGCATTATCCGCTGGATGCGCTTCAGACGCTGGGCAACGGGGTGAACCAGATGGCGACCCGGCTGGAGCTGTCGCGGCATGAAATGGAGGCGCGGATTGCCGAGGCCACCCGCCAGCTGCGTGCCCGCAAAGAAGAGGCAGAGCAGGCCAATCGGGCCAAGTCGCGCTTTCTGGCCGCAGCAAGTCACGATCTGCGGCAGCCAATGCATGCGTTGGGGATGTTCATTGCAACCCTGGCGCGACAGCAGCACGCGCCGGAGAGCCGACATTTGATCGGGCAGATCGATCAGGCGGTGTCGGCCATGGGTGATCTGCTGGATTCACTATTGGATATTTCTCGTCTGGATGCCGGGGTGATCGAGGCAAACCCGACCGAGTTTGCACTGCAGTCGGTGCTCGACCGGCTGGCCAGTAATTTTCTGGAGCCGGCCGAGGCAAAAGGGTTGGAGTTGGTGATCCGCCATTCCGGCCTGTGGGTGAAAAGCGACCGGATTCTGATGGAGCGGATTCTGGGCAATCTGATCTCGAATGCGATCCGCTACACGCAGCATGGGCGGATTCTGGTGGCGGCCCGGCGTCGCCGCGGCCATGTGCGTGTCGAGGTACGCGACAGCGGGATCGGCATTCCGCTGGATGCGCAGCGTTCGATCTTTCAGGAGTTCGTCCAGCTCAACAATCCGGAGCGCGATCGCAGCAAAGGACTGGGGCTGGGACTGGCGATCGTCAAGCGGTTGATCAACCTGTTGGGGCATCAACTGATTTTGCGCTCGCGCCCGGGACGGGGCTCGATCTTTGCGCTGCAGGTGCCTGTGGCACAACCGGTGCGCCAGCCGGCGTCGATCCCGATGCCGCTGGTAGACGATACAGGCTTTGCCGGGCTGCGGGTGCTGGTGATCGACGATGATGCGCTGGTGCGCGACAGCCTGGCCAGCCTGCTGACTTCTTGGGGGTGTGTGGTGAGCCAGGATGCGGGCAATGAGCTGCCATTTGCCCTGCTGGATGCGCCAGATACGCAGCCGCAGGCGATTTTATGCGACCTGCGACTGGCCGGCCCGCTGAACGGGCGGGAAATGATCGGTGCTTTGCGCGCCTATCTGGGCGAAGAGGTACCGGCGGCGATCATTACCGGCGATACCGATCCGGAAACGATGCACAGCGCGGGAGCAACAGGCTTGTCGGTATTGATGAAGCCACTGCGCCCGGCACAACTGCGTGCTTTGCTGAAGACCTTGCAACGCCAGCGTGGCCAGTAATGGAGGAAGGGGCCGTCAGGCCAACAGCAAGTCGGAGGTTGGCGTGCTGGCGCCCAGCAGCGAGATTTCTGTCGCCGAGTCGGTTTCAGCCGGGGCGGGGGCAGGTTGTTGCAAGGCCTGAAACACGATGCCGTCATCCTGCCAGCCACCTTGCAACAGTGCGTAGAGTTTCTCGGCAGCACTGGCGGTAAACAGGTAGTTGCCGGTTTCGGGATTGGAAAGCCGGTAGACCGGGTCGGTGGTGGCGCCTTCCTGTGCGGGAACATAAAAACCGACGCCATCAAATCCATATTCAGGGTGAGTCTGCAGCAGGGAGGCTTTTTCGTCTTCGCTAGCGGTGTAGAAAAACGAGCCATCACGAACGAAGCGATAAACCGGAATATAGCCGTCGCGCGCTTCATCTTCGCCGTAAAAGGCAACGCCTTCAAAACGGGCGGATTCGGCAAAATTCTCCAGCACGAAGTTTTTTTCCGCTTCGTTGACGGTGTAGAAATAGGTGCCGTTACCCACCAGATTGAAGCGGTAAACGGGGTTGTCGGTGTAGGGGTGCGGATCGGCGTGAATGTCGATATGAAACGGATTGGCCACGCCCTGCAACAGGTTGCTGACCACCAGCGTCAGCGTTTCGGCATGCGGCAACAGGATCGGTGCCGTACTGTCCACCTTGACATCCAGGGTGGCTTGGGCAAGCTCGTTGGCCCAGTAAACCTGGCCCTTGCTGTTGGTTAACACGGCCCAGTCGCCCAACCCATCCCCCGGAGACAGGATGGTGGAAAACCGGTAGTCGATGCCTGCGCTCAGATCAAACCGGTAGGCATACGCGCCAGCCGAGTAAATGGTGCCGATCAGGGAAATATCCGGTGTGGTGCCATTGCCGTCCGCCTGCACACCAAGCGGGATAGGCTCCAGCCCGGCCAGCATCACCGGATCAAGCTGAGCAATCGGTTTGGACAACGACATGAGACACCCTTTCACAACCCAAGACTACACATGCACCAAGACCGGGAGCGTTCTGATTCGGCTTGGCGGTTCACTGTGAAAGATATCAGCTTGCGGGGGAATAATCTGCTGACCCTAAGGGGTAAGCCTTAGGGGGTAAAGGCTGCTGCACGCCCTGCCGATGCCCTGCGACGGGGCTATACTGGATGATCGACACATCCACCAAAGCCCTCTCCCATGCCCGTCCACCGGATCATCCTGTTTGGCGGTCTGTTTGCTTGGCCGGCGCTGGCTGCGCCGCTGCAGCTGACTACTGAATCATATCCGCCCTACAACTACCTGAACCCTGAAACCAGGCAGGTGGAAGGGGTGTCGGTGGATATCGTTCGGGAGTTGATGGCGAGGGCAAGGCAGGCTTATTCGATTACGCTGCTTCCGTGGCAGCGGGCGATCAGCCTGGCACAACAGCAGTCGCATACCTGCGTGTTTTCCATGTCGCGCACACCTGAGCGCGAGACGCGCTATGCCTGGATCGGGCCGCTGGTGGCGAATGACTGGACGCTGTTTGCCCGCAGCGACCGGCTGTTGCAACTGAATGAGCTGGAAGATGCCCGGCCGTTTCGTATCGGCAGCTACCAGGGGGATGCTATCGTGCAGTATCTGCGCGACCGACAGTTTTCGGTCGATGTGGCGGTACGGGATGAAAGCAATCCGCGCAAACTGCTGGCCCAGCATATCGATCTGTGGGCAACCGGCCGGCTGATCGGATTACACCTGCTGCAACAGCAACAGATCAGCGGTATCGTGCCGGTACTGACTTTCCATCGCACCGAAATGTATCTGGCGTGCAACCGCAAACTGACCGTTTCCCAACAAACCCGGTTCAATGCATTGCTGCGGCAGATGGAGCGCGATGGCTCCATCGCTCGCATCTATTCACTATACGGCTACAGCCGCTGAGAGCGATCCGCAGCCCGTTCGGGCTGCGGTAGGCCGGCAATGTCAGCGCAGGGTAAGCGCTCCCCAGGGGCTGTCGTAGACATGCACCGACCCCGTTTCGCCTGTGGCAATCAGCGAGCTCTGGCGCCAGGTCACCAGGATGTGGCCTTCGTCGCTGAGAGTGACGGATGAGGGCAGCACGGGTTCGGTCAGTGCTGTGCCAGATTGCGAGCCGTCTTCCTTGATGTGTACGACACGTCCGCCCATGTAGTCGGCAATCAGGAAACCATCGTTGACCAGGGTGAAGTCGTCCAGAAAGCTCCAGGCGCTATACAGTGGCTTGCCGTTCTTCAGGCCGTCGTTGCTGATGTCGTAACGGTACAGTTGCGACAGGCCGACGTAGCTGAACGGGTTGAGGGTGACATACAGCTTGCCGTTATGAAACTTGACGCCATTCGGTTTGCAACCGGTGAACCGGTGCAGGGTGGCCTGGCTGGCCAGGTTGTGGCTGCCTGACAGGGTGAGTCGGACGATCTTGCCAGGCAACAAGGGGGCGCCATGATCGGCCAGATAGAGCTGGTCGTTGCCGTTGCTGCTCAGGCCGTTGGCGATCTTGACGCCAGTGATGAGGGTGTTTTCCGGCAGGGTGACTTCACTGAAGGCTGGTTGCTGCGCCAGGCTGTCCAGCACGAACAGGTGGACGGCGGCAGCTTTGTCGGTACACACCGCGTACACGTGCGACCTGACGGTGGTGATGCCACCAAAGGTACAATCGGCAACCGACTGGCCATTACGATACGTCGCCGGCACCGGCTGGTGCTGCCATTGGTTCCCCTGCCCGGAGAGGACGTGAACCGCTCCATCGGTGGTGACATATACCTTGCCATTGGCCTTGGCCATGTTTTCTGCATATTTCACCTTGGACAAGGGGGTGGCCAGTTCGGCCGCCTGGGTGCTGAAGGCGGTGCTGCTCAGGGCGAGCGCAAGCGACACTCGCTTGAGTGCGTTCAACATGATGTTTCTCCTCGGTATTGTTTTATTTGGTTATTTCGATAATCGGCAAACTCGGCGCAAGGCCCGACAGATCGCGGAATTGTTCGAATGGCTGCATACAGGAAATGAGCTACGCCATTTCCTGTTCGGCTTCCAACATTAGAGCCAATACTCCAGAAAAACGCAAGTGACAGGAATCACCGATGAATGCGTCGATACGATTTGGCAAGGCGTTCCGGCGCCGATCAATCGTGACGACGGCGGGATGATGGTGCGGATGGGCGAGGCGGTGTCGCCAGGGAGTCGTGGGGGTGCGGCGCCGGTCGTTCGGCAGTGGCTTTGCGTGCAGCGGCGATCAGCTCCAGCCCCAAGGCTCGCCGCATTTGCTGTTCCAGTGGGGTCAACATGATGCACCTCCCTTGTTTTGCCGTGCTGGCAGATAGGATATCGGCAAGACGGCGGTGAAACTGAACCGTCGCGGTGCTTTTCTTGTCTGCCCCTGGCCGGCTGCCAGTGCAATGTTATCGCCACATTAGCGGCGTATGGTGCTGTTGACGCCAGAGGAGCCAGTCATGCGGGTATTGATGATTTCGGATGTCTATTTTCCGCGGGTAAACGGGGTATCAACCTCGATCCGCACCTTCCGCCAGGCCCTGCTGCAGCAGGGGGTGGACAGTACGTTGGTCGCGCCGGGCTACCCTGGCCAGGTGGAGCCTGACGACGCGGTGGTCAGGGTGCCGGGCCGTTATCTGCCGTTTGATCCGGAAGACCGGTTGATGCGCTACCGGAAGCTTCGCGCCGCCCTGCGCAGCATCGATCCGCATCAATTTGACCTGATCCATGTCCAGACTCCTTTTGCCGCCCACTATGCGGGAGTGGCTAGCGGGCGACGCTTTCGCAAGCCGGTTGTCAGTACCTATCACACATTGTTTGCCGAATACATTCATTGCTACGCGCCGTGGTTGCCTGGCGGTATCGGGCGTCGGCTGGCGCAGCGGCTGTCACGCAGCCAGTGCAATGCGGTAGACATGGTGGTCGCCCCTTCAGCAATCATGCATGAGACGCTACGCGGCTATGGCGTGAACAGCCGGATCGAGGTGGTTCCTACCGGGCTGCCATTGCAGCATTTTCATCATGGCGACGGAGCGGGTTTTCGCAGCCGGTTCGGCATCGAGCAGGATCGGCCGGTTGCACTGTATGTCGGGCGGGTGGCGCATGAAAAAAACCTCCCCTTGCTGCTGCAGATGATGCAGCTGCTGAAAAAGCGCCAGCCGGAGTTACTGCTGTTGATTGCCGGTGAAGGCCCTGCGCTGCCCGGCCTGCAACGTCAGGCGCAGCGGCTGGGGGTGGCGGGTCAGGTGAGATTCATCGGCTATCTGGATCGACAACGCGAACTGGTCGATTGCTACCATGCGGCGGATGTATTTGTGTTTCCCTCGCAAACCGAAACGCAAGGGTTGGTACTGCTGGAGGCGATGGCCTGCGGCAAGCCCGTGGTGGCGGTTCCGGCGATGGGGGCGGCGGAGATTGTCCTGGCGGGCAAAGGGGCGATTCCGGTCGAGGCGTGTCCAGCGGCATTTGCCAATGCGCTGTCGCGGCTGATCAATCTGCCCCTGATGCGATCAGAAATGGCCAGCCAGGCACGCCAGTGGGCTGACCAATGGTCTGACAGTGCCACGGCCATCCGGCTCAAGGCGCACTACCAGAGTCTGCTGGAGTCTGTCAGCCGTCCGATGGCAACGCACTAGCCGGTACACCACGAACCACTGCAAATGTACCGCTGGCCCGCAATACCAGGCGGTCGCCGACCATCAGCCGGCAGTCGGCAAAGCCCAAGCGGGTGCCCAGTTTGAGGATTTCTACCCTGGCCTCCAGCCATTCACCCAGCCGGGCAGGAGACAGGAATTCGGAGGCCAGGTTGGCGGTGACCATCGGCAACGGTGGCTGATGCGCCTGCGACAGGTTAAGTCCCAGCGCGGTGTCGGCCAGGGTAAGCAGCATGCCGCCGTGGGCATTGCCGTGCAGGTTGAGGTGATGAGGTTGAACCCGCAGCCCGATGAGCTCGGTGCCGTTTGCCGGGCGGGTATACAGCGGACCGAACTGCATCACGAACGGGCTGCTCAGTGGCAGAGGCCGGAAGCCGTCCGGGATCGAGCCAGCCTCAAGCGGCATAGGTCTTGTCCAGATAGGCCACGATGTCGGCCGATTCGAACATCTGCACCCCGGTGTTCGGATCGATCAGATAAGGCACCTGTACCTTGCCATACAGTTGCAGGAAGCCGTGGCGCTTGGTGTCTGGCAACGGGCGGTATTTACCCGGCTTGAGCCGGAACGCCGCCGGACCCATGTCGGCCCATTGCTGCTTGCCCAGATTGATCAACCGGTAAGGCAACTCCAGCTGGCACAGCCGTTCACGTACCAGACGCGAATACGGGCTGGATTCGAAACTGTAGAGGATCAGCGGGTCTTCCGGCTCGATCGATGGCCGGGCGGTCAGCTTGCCGGTAAGCCGGATGGCCGATGCAAGCTCTGAGCGCAGCAGGCCGGTCAGCGAGGGCTGCAGCGCGGCTGGTGGCTCGCTTCCCCGGTATTGCTGGAACAGGTGGTCGACGATGTCGCGCGCACCGCGATAGCCGCGATCCACGTTCGGATCAAACAGGAACGGGACTTGCTGAGTGCCGGACATCAGTTGCAGATCGCTGGCAAACCGGGTGCCTCCCTGCGGACACGGAATGATCGATGCATTCAGATTCAGTTCGGTCAGGGCTTCGCGTACCAGCCGGCATTCTGCGTCGTCTTCACGGTCAAACAGCATCAGGGCACGCTGCGGGAGGCTTACGGCCTTGCTGGCACTGGTGCCACGCCAGCCGCGCACAGTTGATGACGCAGTCGATAGCAATACATCAAGCAAGTGATTCATGATGGCCTTTCGCCGGAAGAAATCGCGACGAGTATCGCAGGACTCAAGCAGCCTGAATACTGTCACGGGTCAATAAAAACCGGATCATCTGCCTGATCTGCTCGGCAGCCTGCTGCGGATGCTCCAGCGGAAACAGATGGCCGCCATCCAGTTGCCGGCAGACAATGCCATGATGCCGCTGCATGTTGCGAACGTCGATGCCGTGAACCAAATGCGAGTCACGGCCGCCGAGAAATCCAGCCGGCACCCGCAGCTTGCCACGCCAGGCCGGGTAGCTGTGCGGCAGATGACAATAGATCAGGTACTCGATTTCCGGTTCGAACAACAGACGCACCCGGCCGTTTTCGGTCGGGATGGTGCAATGGCCGGCGTAGTCGGCCAGGCAGTCGGCGTCAAAATGACGGAACAACGGCTTGTCGCGGAAAAAACGGGCCGCATCGACGGCGGAGGGCCATTCGCGCCGCCGTGAGCGGCAGGCACTGGCAGGCGTGATGCGATCCATCACGCCGAAACGCTTGGCCATGGCCAGCATGGTGGATTTCATCCGCCCCATGATTGGCGAATCGAGCAGCACGATGGCCTTGAACAGGTCCGGGCGGCGCAGCGCGGTAAAAAACGATAGAAAACCGCCGAGTGAATGCCCCAGCGCAATGACCGGTTGATCATAGTGCTGTTCCAGATACAGGATCAGCTCATCGATCAGGTTAGGCCAGCCCTCGGTAACCGGAAAGCGCGGATCGTGGCCGATGGCATTGATGTAGCCGATCTGGTAGTCCGCCTCCAGATAGCCGAACAACTTGCGATAAGCCTGCGCCGGAAACCCGTTGGCATGAGAAAAATGGATGATGTCACGCATGGCTACCCTTCCCGCCAGATCAAACGCACGTTTGAAATTAGCAGTCCGGCAAGGTGGCCACAAGCACAAAAACAGCCAAAGCAATTGACTGCAGCGCTCAGTCTGGGAAAGGCCCGACCCGCCTGGCCATGCCATCGACCAGGCCACGTACCATCATCTTGATCCTGAGAAGCTTCTTCGGCAAAAGCAGTAAACCGCAGACGCTGATCAGCAAGCCCCGCAGCAGCAAGGTGATTCGCCACAACAGCGGAATGTAGCCATGGCGCAACAGCAATAGAACGTTACGGGTACCATAGTAGTAGCGCAAGGGGTGGTGATTGGGGAACGCGCGGCGACCGAACACCCCCAGACGGATACTGCCGTCTCCCAATTCATGCGCCATCCTGGCCTGGGTAACGCCAAACAGTCGGTAGCCAGCCGCACCGGCGCGCAAGCACCATTCTGTGTCAACATGATCAATGAATAGGCCCTCATCCATCAGGCCAACGACACGCAATACTTGCGCAGGAATAAGCATCCCCGATGCAATCAGGAAATCAACCGGTACGATTTCCTGCCCGGCGGCCTGGGGCTGCCGCTTCAACAGGCCGTGGCGGAAGCGAACGAAATGCGATTGCTGGCCAGTACGCCGATCGACAAAACAGGGACCCACAGCGGCGGTACGCGCCGGTAACTGCACCAAAGCGGATAGCAAAGTTGTCAGTGTGCCCGGCTGAGGCAAGCTGTCTTGATCCATTAGCCACACGAAGTCGGATCCGCGGCGCAAGGCAAACTCGATACCGGCGTTCTGTGCCTGCGCAATCCCACCGTTCACCGACTGGGGAATAAAATCGATCGCGCCGTTCTGTGCCAGAGCCTGTAGTGTTCGCTGGGTCTCGACGCCGGAACCATTGTCAATCAGGACCACATGCCTGACCTGGCTTGCCAGCGATGCCAGCAAAGCGGCCAACTGCTGCGGCTGCGGATGGTAGGACACAACTACTGCGCATACGTTGGGGTATTCAGCACGCATCAGCCGCCCTTCCGGATCAAGGCTGCAGGGTTACCTGCGACGGTACACGCTGCAGGCACATTCCGGATCACCACCGATCCCGCACCAACAATGCTCGCGGTGCCTAGCTGCACCCCTGGAATAACCAGCGCCCCGACACCAAGATCGGCATGTTCTGCAACGGTCACGTTGCCTGCCAGCCGCACACCTGGGGCCAAGGTTGCGAATTCGCCAACGCGGCAATCATGGCTGATGGAGCTGGCGATATTGACAATCACATGATCGGCAAGACTTGCCCTGGCCTGAATCACGACTTGTGCCGCAATCTGGACGCCCTCTCCCAACTTGGCACGGGCGGAAACCTGGGCGGAGGGATGTACCAGACCAGGAAAACAGGGCGCAGGGAGGAGTTGACGGGCCGACTCGACGATCCGTTGCCGGAGCTGGCTATTGCCCACTCCGATTACGAGAGCCGCATCAGGATGGGTCTGCCAATACTGAAGATCACCCAATACCGGATAGCCGAGGTATTCATCAGCGGCCTGAAGGTCGGCATCAACAAGAAAGCCCGCCACCCGCCAGTGCGGACGAACCGCATTGATGGCATCTACCAGATCAAGCACTTCAGCGGCGTGCCCACCGGTGCCAAAGATGAATAATGGCCTCACAGCCTTACTCCAGACTGACGGGCAAAACGGCGAATCAACTTGAGGCGTGAATGTAATTGCACGGCAGGGCTAAACAAGTTACGAGTCAGCCGCTGGCCAGCGCGGGCAACACTGGCCAGCGACCCTTGTTCGATCAACCTCAACACGCTTTCGGCAATCATGTCCGGCCTTGGGGCAATCAACGCCATGTCGCGCTGGTCAACGTATGCCGGGTTGAGATTGAGTACATCAGTTGCTGCCATGCACACGCCACACAATGAAGCCTCGACACAACACCCGGTCGGAAAGCCATCAAAGTTGCCCTCATGCAGCAGATATGGCTGATTGGGCGAAATGATCAGATCCATCCGGCGATAAAACTGCTGCAACGCAGGCGTGTTCAATCGGCCGTGAAACTGGATGAGTGATGTCAGACCCTCGGTATTCCAGTCTGCAGCAGTACAACTGCCAACGACATGAAACCTGAACGGCAAGTCGGGGCGCCGGGCTATCAACTGGCGAACACTTTCAATGAATTCCGGATATCCCTTGTTAGCACCATGCGGCATATACTTCTCTGCTACAAAACAGATATCCAGCGTAGCCTTGCCAGAAGGAAAGTGGTGTCTCACGTCGTCAACCGACGAAAAATACAATGGATTGACCACCACGCCGAAGATCAGTGTGCGCGGCACACTGCTACCATAGCGCTGCAGAAGATAGTCTTCGGTCACTTTTTGCGTGCAGACAACATGTTGCAGCAAGGGCGATTGCAAGACACGATCCAGTTTGCGATCGCTCTCGGCTTCGTGCAAGCCAAACCCGCCTCCAGGATAAAGGGTCAGCAGAAAAGGGAGTTGTCGCTGCTCCAGTAAAGGCAGATAAGCGTAGGCATTGTTGAGGAAGTTCAGATAAACCAGCCCGCACCCTTCCAGCCTCTCGGGCGAAAGCGGCAGGATTCGCTGCGCATGCTGCGGGTAATGTTGCGCATATTCGCGATGGGCCGAGTCGAAATCCGCGTAGCTGGACAGGATACGCAGGCCGGGGAACTGCTCGAGATAGGTATTGTACTCAGCGACCCGAAATCCGGTCAGCAGATTGGGGAAAAAGTCATCC